>JAGKWS010000014.1 GCA_021151685.1 Chitinophagaceae bacterium | reverse complement strand
CACGGGATCGAACCGCGGACCCTCTGCTTGTAAGGCAGATGCTCTGAACCAGCTGAGCTATGCTCCCTTCCTGTTTGGGATTGCAAAGATACTACCGAACTTCAATTTTCCAAACACTTCGTCAAGTTTTTTTTCTCAGGCTACCACAAACGCATCAATACCACTATCGGTAGGGTCTATAGTGCCGATGCGTGCTGTCTTGTCCATTATCTATAACATTGCGGTGGCTACAAAATGCCATACTATGCCGCGCCGCCCCTGGAATGTGATTGATTGCCCTGTGTATAGCCTTGCTACGATGCACGAGGGGCGTGTGAATATGAATATATGCACCTATGTAACGGCCGTAAGCATGAAACCCAAAATATACTCGGTAGCCATATACCACAACACCCGCACACTGGCCAATATGGCCCATACCAATGTGGCTGTGCTACAACTGCTGAGCCCCGCACAGGCCAATCTGGTGAAACATTTGGGCTTCAAGAGTGGTAGGGATACCGACAAGCACGAATGGCTGATGCAGAAGGGGCTTACCGAAACATGGCAGGGCTATACCGTACTGAAGGGATGTGCGGCCCTGTTGCTGCTGCGCAGGCAGGCGCAACACCACTTTGGTGGCGATCATGAACTGTTTCTATTTGGGGTAGATAAGTACAAGAACCTTGCAGAAACAGTATTGACGCTAAACGACCTGAGGGCTAAAAAGCTGATACGTATATAACCCACCGCATGCACCCGCAATCTGTAAATATTGTTTGGCTAAAGCGCGACCTGCGTACGCAAGACCATGCACCACTACACGCAGCACAGCAGTCGGGGTTGCCGTGTATCATTCTCTTTTTGCTGGAGCCAGACATGATGCAAGCTGCCGACACATCGCTACGGCACCTGCAATTTCAATACTTGTCGGTACTGGCCATGAATGCAGCTTTGGCCACATGGGGCTTGCAAGTAACTGTTTGCTATGGCACTGCTACAGGGGTCTTGGCTTGGCTGGCGACCCAATACCATGTGCGCCATGTGTATAGCTACCGCGAGAGTGGTACCGAACTGACGTGGAACCGCGATAAGGCTGTTGCTGCACTACTGAGATCACACGGCATCGGGTGGACGGAGTTTCAGCGCGATGGTATATTGCGCGGCATACGTAACCGGGTAGACTGGGATGCACAATGGTTTGCCTACATGCACCAGCCAGTAGTATACAATACCTACACACAAGCCATGCACATAACGGTGCCACATCCATTTGACGTGCCTCCGGCGTTGGTGCAAGACCTACAGGCCTACCCACCCACTATGCAGCCACCGGGCCAGGGATATGCATGGCAATACCTGCATTCGTTTTTGCAGGGGCGGGGGCGCAACTACTCGCGGCACATCTCCAAGCCACAGCATAGCCGGCGGTCGTGCAGCCGATTGTCGCCCTATCTGGCATGGGGCAACATCAGCATCAGGCAGGTGTACCAGCAAACGCAACAGCATGCCAAACTACAGACCGATAAACGCCCATGGCAAAACTTTCTGGCACGCATCAAGTGGCATTGTCACTTCATACAAAAGTTTGAAGTGGAATGCCGTTATGAAACAGAATGCATCAACCGGGGATACGAGCAAATGCAGTGGGACAATGACCCACAGTTGTTGCTAGCATGGCAAACGGGCAATACCGGTGTGCCGCTGGTAGATGCCGTAATGCGCTGCCTGCACCAGACTGGCTGGGTCAACTTTCGTATGCGGGCCATGGTGGTATCTTTTCTGTGCCACCACCTGTGTATAGACTGGCGGTTGGGGGCTCACTTTCTGGCACGGCTCTTTCTCGATTACGAACCCGGTATACACTACCCTCAATTTCAGATGCAGGCAGGTACTACGGGCATACATACCCTGCGTATATACAACCCGGTTACCAACTCGCAGCGGCACGACCCCGATGGCGATTTTATACGTACATGGGTGCCCGAACTACAACACCTACCCAACATTCAGATACATACACCATGGTTGTTAACACCGTTGGAACAGCAACTATTACGTATTTCCATAGGTACTCACTACCCTTTTCCCATTATTGATGTAGAAAAAAACGGAGCCAAAGGCCGGCAACGCATTTGGGAGCTGCGCAATACCCTGCTGTCTCAAGCCGAGGCTCGTCGCATTATTACTACGCACGCGCGCCCGCATGGTGGTACCGACGACCATGACATGACCGGTGATGAGTAGCATGTCAGAGGTAGGGCGTATGTCTTTTGCCCTAAATATTTACCATTAGTTAATTGGTTATTATCCACACTACACCAACCCTATAGGCTATTATTTTAATGCAACTACGTGTTGGTCAGTAGAAAAATTTGTTTTATTGAGGTCGATAGTGCATATTTGTGATATGGGGAAACTCGTTTATAATAACAAAAGGGCTGTATTTTTCAAGGCTCTTAAAACAGAAGTAGACAATTATTTTACACAAAATAATATTGCTAAAACAGGAAACTGGACACTTTACGCCAAATCGCTAATTCTCATATCTATAGCGATAGCCATTTACACATATCTGCTTACCGCACAATACCATGCAGCGGTGGGGATAGTTCTCTCGGCAGTTTTTGGCTTTGTATTATCGGGTATTGGGTTTAACATTATGCACGATGCCAACCACGGCAGCTATTCCAGTAAGAAATGGGTGAACGAACTGATGGGTCTTACCCTGAATGCCTTGGGAAGCAATGCATTCATCTGGAAACAGAAACACAACATCATTCACCACACCTACACCAACATAGATGGCATAGATGATGACATTGCCAAAAGCCCGGTTATAAGGCAGAGCAGCACACAGGTGTGGAAACCAGCCCATCGCCTGCAACACATATACATATGGGGTGTCTACGCCCTTAGCTCTATATTGTGGATATTTGTGACCGACTTTGTAAAGTATGGCACCAAAAAAATATATACTACCGAGCTTACCGGCATGAGTGCCAAAGAGCACGTCATCTTCTGGGCTAGTAAAATACTATATGTAGTCAGTTACATTGCTGTTCCTATAGCCATGGTAGGCTTTCAGACGTGGCTGTTAGGTTTTTTGGTGATGCATATGGCACTGGGCTTGTCGCTTGCAGTGGTATTTCAATTGGCGCACGTTATAGAAGAGACAGAGTTTGAATTTTGCGGAGACGATGATATGGTCATAGAAAACGAATGGGCCATTCACCAGATAAAAACCACCGCCAACTTTGCCCCCGGTCATTGGTTCATTACTTGGTTTGTAGGCGGGCTCAATTATCAGGTAGAGCATCACCTGTTTCCCCGCATCAGCCATATACACTACCCTGCCATTAGCAAAATTGTGGCGGCCAAATGCAAGGATTTCAACCTCGAATACCACTCTATACCTACCATGGGTAAGGCCATCGCATCGCACTACCGCCACATGCGCACGCTTGGGGTAAACCCTCCCGCCATTACTGCCAGTTACAATGCTACCAGTGGCAAAGCCGCATAGTACTGTTAAGTAAGTTCTTTAGGTATATCTGCCTGTAAAAAAAACAGAACAAGGCTCATTTAACCCTCCTTTGGGGCCCACTTGTTATTGTTAAACCATGCTGTTGGGTTAGGTTCGTTATACCATTAAGACTTGATAATTGTGCAACAACATACGAGCCTTGGGGGGGCTTAATATTGGTCGTAAACCTTAGTGTTATTTCCTGGTGCCTTCTCGGTAATGCAACATATCTATGCTGCATTTTCATGGTCAAAATGGTATTACTTATTGTAATGCACTGAAGGTATCATTGCCCCCCTTTGTGCTGAAAAGCACAAGGCACACAAACACGATTTGCCATATATAGTTAAAAAGGGTGTGGGCAACTTTTTAACCACATTTACGAGTATTTGAAACTTGTTTACCCAAGCACAACATTCGTCATTATGTAGCTGTCGGCCTACATATCACATCGAAATTATTGCAAGATGCTGTTCGTAGTTACAATCTACACGGACAATTATCGCTCATTGCTGATACAATATATACCCTTAATGCAGGCTTCTTTTTCTATGGCTGCCGCATGTTTTTGCTTTGTGGTATCGGACCAACCGTAAAAATAATCGCTGAAACGGAGTCGCTTATTGGCAATAATAAAGCCACGCTCTCCACAATCGGCATTGTATTGGTATGATGCTGCCATTGCCAGTACAAATACAGTACTGAACGACAAAACCACCTTTCGGGGAGCTGTGTCCAGCTTAGCAAGCAAAAAGACAAACATAATCCCCATCAACATGTGTGGATACATAAGGTAACGGCCAGAGTGAGAAAGATTTTTGATGTCGGCAACCCCACTGCGAAATACAGCAATAGAAGCCATAGACCCCAGCAAAAACAAACACACACAAATCAGTGCTTCATTGCCCGGCCGAAACAACGCCTTGGGACGATACAATAGTACTACAACAAAAAAGGCAATAGACGCAAGGCCCCATTCCAAACTGTTGTTGTACAAATAATCGAAACCAAAATGCGCCCCGGATAGGTACACCAGATAGGTAGTCATTCTCATCAAATTGGTAGGCCCATCGCCACTGGGGGGAGCCTCGTGCAATGTAAGAAAGTAAGCTGCTACACAGCCGGCAAACAGTATGCCTGCAATAAGGGCCTCCTTCCTGCGTTTGGTAAGTACCAGAAACACCACAAGAAACAGGGCCGCAATAGTACCATTACCGTTAGAGAATATAGTGAGTGCCTCGAAAAACAACCCCGCAACAAACGTGGCTCTTGTACCCTTTGCAAACAACCACATGGCTATAAAAAACAACATAACCACACCATAGTTACTCATACCCGCCATTGCAAAATTGGCATTTTCGCCATTAGACAGGTCGAACATACATATTGACGATATGAGCGTACCAATATACCACCATTGAGGTATCGCCTTCTTCATAAACACAGTAAGCAACCCGAAAATGGCCACATACTGTAAATTGCCCAACCATATTAGGCTCACAAAATTGATCTCGCCAAATAACTTGTGGTATAGCACATAAATGAGCCGTGCATGAAATATGCGGTGCTCGCCATGCTGGCTGAAAAGCAATGACAACTTGCCCTGAAAATCGGCATCGGTATACTGGTTCAAGAAACCAAGAATGGCATCATAATCATCACAGTAGGGAAAATTGAGCGCATACAGGCTTATGGTATGCAGGTATATGAACAGTGGTATAGCAGCCAATGCAAGGCATACATACTGCAATATTTTGTTGTTGCCGGGTTGCGGTTGTGTTGCCGGAGAGGTAGGTACTTTTTTTGCCTGTCCGGCTGCGGTAGTTGTCATGAGCAGCAGATTAAAACAAACTGAATCAACTCAAAACTACTCTAAAAATGGTTAACTTATACAACACACCAGTTTATATACATGTAAAAAAACTACAATCCACAATTTCACAGGCAGCAATACCCGCAATATAATGCTACAGGCACTGACCGAATATCATTTTTTAACAAATAGAGAAGAAATGAAAAAATTCACTACATTTACGATGCCTTTGAATCTGCTACCCACTCCCCCTTGTTTTTTTTATGGAAGATAATTTAGAGGTTGCAGAAATAATCAATAAACTGCGCAAAGGCGAAAAGTTTGGCATTTTCGACCGGAATGCCAAAGTATACTTCAGCGATGGTAGAAAATACAACTACCAGTCGCTTTGGAAGGCTATACGTGTTGTCAACAATCTGGGCGAAATGACACCCTGCAAAACGCTTGCGGAAGAGTGTCCGGAAACCTATGTAGGCACCTATACCTACAAATTCTCTAACCACAACTGGGGAGATGCAGGTTCTGTAGGTAGCTTTTTAAAGAGGATGGTACGTAGTTTCACCAGTCGTTAGAAAGGGCCATGTAGGTGCCGAAATAACTAAGAGCCGGTTTAAAATACATTCATTGCATTTCTTATAATTGTTTTTGGCTACAACTTCGTTACATTTTTCGCCATAGGAAAGGCTATGGCTGCAAAAAGTGTCTCGTTTCGCTCAAAAACAACGCTCATAATAAATACAAGCAATATATTTTAAACAGGCTCTTACACAAATCTTAATTATTTTGTCTTTTTGGTACAAAATGCGGAATCTGTGAATGATGAATCACGCAAGAACTTCCGCATTTTGCACAAATGGAATGGATTTATTGAAGCAGTAGAAGCTACTTTGTCTCCCTCAATTAGTCCTTCAGAAAGCCGAATTTACCAGCATTATAGTCCTCTATGGCCTGCCGTATTTCGTCTTGTGTATTCATTACAAATGGCCCATAACTCACATAAGGCTCGTTCAGTGGTTCGCCACTCAATACCAATACAATGGCATTTTTCGATGCCTTGATATGAATGTCACCTGCTTCATTCTTCAGTTGCACATAGTGATTCTCTGGTGCGTTGAGGCCGTTTACAGAAATGGCACCATCTACCACAAGAATGCCTGTATTGAAGTGTGCAGGAACTGTAAATCGAAAATCGGCACCAACATTCAAATGCATATCGTACATATGCACCGGCGAGAAGGTAGTGGCAATACCCTTTGTGCCGTTGTATTCGCCGGCCACAACATATATAGTACCCATGTTGCCGGGTAGGTGTACGGCAGGTTTTTCGGTATGTACTATACTCTGGTATTTGGCAGGTGTCATTTTGTGCTTTTGAGGCAAGTTTATCCATAATTGCAACATCTCGAATGCGCCACCAGACTTGGTGTAAGTTTGCTCGTGGTACTCCTTGTGCAGCACCCCTCCCCCCGCAGTCATCCACTGTATATCGCCTGGTTTTATGATGCCATGATTGCCCTTACTATCATGATGTTCTACAGAACCTTTGTAGGCAAATGTGATAGTTTCAATACCCCTGTGCGGGTGCACCCCTACCCCACGCGAAATCTCGGATGGGGGGTAATTCACTTCTGCATTAAAATCGAGTAGAAAAAAGGGGCTCATACGCTCCTCAAAGCCCTTACCACCCGGAAAATAGTTCATCACCTTAAAGCCATTGCCTACCATGTGAGTATTAGTTGGCGACAGCACACCCTCTACACCTCTGTAGCCGGCTGTATTGGCAGCGGCCAGTGCCTTAACCGGTGCTGTAAATGCCGATTGGATATAGGCCAATGCTGTGCCCAATATCCCTTTCCTGATGAAGTCTTTACGTTCCATGTTTGTGGTTTTGTTACCTAAAATTAGGCAATGGCACATTACCAACACCAATAGCCCTATAAACAACATGTACATACATGCATTTGCAAAAACAGGTCTCATGTTGGTTGTAAAACACCACTCACATTGCTACGGAAGAATGTTGAAATAAAGCACACCATGCTGCGCCTGTATTTATCATTATTAAAAGGAGAAGCTGCGTATAGCAGGCCTTGTTTAATGGCTTTTATGACGCAGAAACAAATGGAAAAGAACAAGCAGAAGATGTACTATATTTTGACATTCATCCTAACTGCAATTGAGTATATTTATGTTTCTGAAATAAAAACATGTCCATGAGCATAACATACATACCACTACGTACAAAATGGCTTAAGATGCTGCCTACCCTGTTCATTTTCTGGTTAGGTTTTTGGCCAGCGGCCAGTGCACAACAAATATTGTTTGTAAATGACAACGACAACATTACCTACAATACTGACACACTTGTAAACGACCTGAACCATACCACCTATACAGGCATTCACTACTGGAGTATACCCGACTCGGCCGGTGCCACACCAACAGCACTGTATATGAGCAACTTTGATCTGGTAATATGGTACAGTTCTACCGATGGTGTTGGGTTGAAATTCTGGACGGTGGGCTCCGCCGCGGGTAATGCCGAATTGGTGTCGTACACAGCAGGGGGCGGTAAATTGTGGGTAATAGGACAAGATTTGCTCTATGCCAAACATGCTACCGGTGCTACCTTTAACAGTGGCGACTTTGCATACGATTATATGGGGCTTTCTTCCTACGATGTACAGTCTTATGCCGATGATGGCGGCACCGGATGCCCGCAGGCCGAAAGATCGCCGGGGGCATCCGCCTTGTTTCCGGCTTCGCTAAAGTGGGTGTTTGCAACGCTCTGGTACGTAGATGGCTGCACACCACAAAGCACTACCAAAGAAATATACCGCATGGCCCCGGCCAGCTACACCCTAAATGGACGCATGTGTATGTTTCACAACAACACCGGCGGCCTTAACGTGATGAGTACATTCTTCGACCCGGCACTGATAGACACATTTGTGAACCGTGTAAACTTTATGCAGCAAGGCATTACCTATATACTGGGCACATCGGGCATGGCACAATCCCCCCAATCGGCTCGGGCAGTGTGCTACCCCAACCCTGCTACCACCAGTGCCTTTATAGATGTGAGCATAGGCTGTACAACCACATCACAACTGATGATTACAGATATGCTGGGTAAAGTACACAGCAAGGAACACAGGATACTGAACACAGGCACAAACACCATAACAATTCCGATACAACAACTACCAATAGGACACTACCTTGTGCAACTGAAAGATGAAATGGGCAACTATCTTTACAATGGCTTGCTGGCAAAACAACAATAGCAGCCTTTATAACTTGTATTCGTTGCCATCACCGGCAAACAAAAGATAAAACGTAATACCAATCATGTTTTCGCCCGAAGAAATAGCCGTAAAATGGTTTGATGCATTCAATACGCACCATCTCCACAACTTGCTGGCACTGTACCACGAGGATGCCGTACACTATAGCCCAAAACTAAAGATAAGACAACCCGAAACCGGCGGCCTCATAAAGGGGCGCAATGCGCTGCATAACTGGTGGCAAGATGCATTCGACAGATTGCCGGAGCTACACTACCGCCCTACCACCTACACTGCCAATGCCCAGCGGGTATTTATGGAATATGTGCGCAGCGTACCCGGCGAAGAAGATATGCTGGTGGCCGAGGTGCTGGAAATAAATGAAGGAAAAATTGTAGCATCGCGGGTGTATCATGGATAAATGTGGACAAAACCACATCTATACGGGCCACAACACATATACAGCCTGCTTAAGATTTATTGCAGAAACACATCACGAACAAGCTTATCTTTATGGCCCGCTGATACACGCTGCCACAAAATGACAATTCCCACCCCAACCAGAGCAATATTGCTGCTGTTGTACATATGCTTTGCCACTGTTGCAACAGCACAAGTGCGGATAAAACATGGCGGCAAACGCTTTGAAAACCGAAAAAACAGTCGGGTGCGCCTACCCGACGATGCCCCACCACCACCCAAGCGGGGTCCTGTAACCGTACGCCTGCGCCCTGCCAAAGTACCACAGGAAACCGCACAAGGGCTGGATGCTCGCTTCTATGTGCGCTGGCGCAAAAACAGCCCCCTGCAATATGCCGATTTTCGGTATAACCGTAACCTTTACAACAAATTTGTAGCCGCTGCCGATACCGACCTTACACGCATTATATACCCCGACTATCGCGAGTTTTATCAAAAACTAAACGAACGTAGAAAAACTACCCGTCTGGCCGAAGACAGCTTGCTGGTACTGAAAGCCGAAAAAATGATGCGTGCAAAAACACTGCGCATCACCGAAACCGACATGATGCAGGCCATAGACTCTGGCAGCCTGATGCAAATAACAATTGACTCGCCCGCAGCGTCTGTCATCATCATTCAACCAGTGGTATACGCCACTGGCGAAAACTCTTATTACTTCAACATACCGGCAGTTTTCAGCAAAGAAGACTCGTGGATGATAGTGAAATCGCACGACATACTGGAACATGAGCAGATACACTTCGACATTTTTGAGCTATATGCCCGCAAAATGAGGAGGATGGTAATAGAAACTATTCAAAGCAATTATGAAGATGGCACGCCAGGCGAAATAACCGATGAATTGGCGTTGGGTTTTGAACCTCTGTTCCAGCAACTGGCCGACCTGCAAATAGAATTCGACCGGCAAACAGGCTTGCTTACGGGCAATAATGCACCACTGTACAGTACCAACAATGTATGGAAGCGAGCATTGCAACAACAACTGGCCGAGCTGGAAAAATACGCAGCTACAGAGGGCACCATACTGCTGAACTGATGTTACCATTTTGCCATAACTGCCCTTTATTTTTCCGGCAAAGGATAGTATTCAGTATTTTGCTGCCCCAAACAAATAATACACAATTAATAATAACATGAATCTTTACGAAAAAATACAGGAGACTGCGGCCTTCATAAGCAGTAAAGTTACAACACAAGCACGGGTAGGCATCATTCTGGGCAGTGGGCTGTCGGGCCTTACCAACGACATAGAAAAAGAAGCATCGCTGAAGTATGCCGACATTCCACACTTCCCCGTTTCTACAGTGCAGGGCCACGGTGGCGAAATGATTTTTGGCAAAATGGCGGGCAAAGATGTGATACTAATGTCGGGCAGGTTTCACTACTACGAAGGCTACGACATGCAGGCGGTAACATTCCCGGTACGCGTTATGAAAGCATTGGGCGTAGAAATACTGATAGTATCGAATGCGGCAGGTGGCATGAACAAAAACTTCGTAATCGGCGACCTTATGCTCATCAACGACCATATCAATCAGTTTCCCGAGCACCCGCTGCGCGGCCCCAACGATGAACGCTTGGGTACCCGCTTCCCCGACATGGGCCAACCCTACGACAAAGAACTGGCCGCCATTGGCAAAATAGTAGCAGCCGAAAATGGTATAGCCATACAAGAAGGTGTGTACATAGGCTTGCAGGGGCCCACCTTTGAAACACCGGCCGAGTACCGCTGGCTGCACGTAATAGGTGGCGATGCGGTAGGCATGAGTACCGTACCAGAGGTAATTGTTGCCCGCCATGGTGGCATGAGGGTATTTGCCATGAGCGTTATTACCGACATAGGCATCAGCGATGTGCCTGTAACCATTACCCACGAGGAAGTACTGGAGGCTGCGGCCGAAGCGGCCCCCAAAATGGCTACCATAGTAAAAGGACTGGTAGCACAGGTAGGATAAACAGATAGCAATAGAGCTACTACTGAGCGATCTGGTACAGGATAATGCCACTGGCCGGGTCGCTCAGTATTTTTTTATAAGACACTGCGGCATTGTGTGGCAACATACCTGTGCCAAATATTTCGGCAAAACCGGGATTTATGAGCCAGCCCGCCCCGGCTGGTACATACAAATAATAGGGCACGCCGTAGCGGTTTGCTTCCTGTAGCAGCGTATCAGCATTGGCCGTGGTGTCTTCGTGCGCTGTAGGCACTTGTTTGTTCACCACATAAAACCGATTGCCGGAGAAATACATCACCTTAGACATGTGCCTTGGGTGCATATTGGTTATAAACGACTGTTCCCTTATACCAGCCTTGTTCAGCATAGCGGCCAGCCGATGCTCTTTCTTCCCTACGCCACTCATATCCACCAGTTGCCATGCCGGAAACAAACAAACAGACACTGCCAACATTGGCACCCAATATGCCCGCAACCGTGCCGGCACCAGCCCCTCTGTGGCAGGCTGCACAGCCGCTATGCATGCCAGTGGCAACATCACCCACAAGTAACGAGCCTCTATATGCACCAATAAATACCCAAGTGGCAATGCCAGAAAAAAGATGGCCAAAACCTTGTAGGCCCGTAGCTGACTACGATAAGTAGTAACAAACTGCCACAAAACAGCCACCGCAACAACTGGCAGCCACAGCGAAATTTCGGCCATGCAACGCACCATCATCAGGGTATTGTAGCCCAGGCGCAGTACCTGCCGCCACATCAGGTGGGCAGACTGCCACCAGTGTACCAACTGACCGTTGGCATACCACGGGTCTTCCCAATAGTACACACTATCGGGGTACACAGGTGGCACCAGTATGCCTATTTCGGGTTTCCATAACGGGTGCCCTATCAGGTACCACGACATATTGAGCGGGCCAGCTACCGATGTTGTCCACATGCCATACTTGGTATGCAGGGCATACAGCCACGGCAAGGCTACCAATAGTAGCACCATCATAGCCACAACCATGGCCAGCACGGCCACTACCTTTCGGGGGGCTGTGAGCAACAATGAGCCACCTGCCGCCAATACAAAGTATGGAAATGAATAGGCCTTGGCAAAATATGCCAACGCGCCCACCAAGCCCAACACCACCCAACGCCACCATTGCAGCAAGAAGGCATGCGACAGCACCATGCGCAGCACTACCAGCATCAGGAAACACCCCCACAAATCATCGAATGTTTGCCAGTACACTGCAAAACACAGAAAAAAGGTAATGCCGGCCAGAAACCAACGAATAGACTTAGCTGGCAAATTGTAGTACCGAAACAAACTGTGCGATGCCAGCAAAAAGCCTGTAGCACCTGCCGTATTCACGGCAATAGATGCCGGTATAGCCGCAACGCCCACCTTCATCAGCAATGCCGTGAGCCAGCAGGCCCACGGGCTCCACAGGCCGTTTACCGCTGTAACAAAATCGCCATCGGCATACCTGCGGGCAATGGTCAGGTAAGAGGTGCCATCGGGGTCTACATTGTACTGATAGAGCGGATACAAACCTATTACCACAATCCACAAATACAAAACAAACCCTCCTGTGCGGGTACGTGGCAATGCATTGGGGGCGTTATTCATACGTTACTATCAAAGGTAACAAAATCAATGCGAGGCCCGCAGCATTCTGTTATTGCCATGCATATCCATTCGTACTATCACATTGGTGTACCCTTCAGCTTCAAACAACTGCCGGCATGCGTCGGCATGAGCGGCATCCAGCTCACAATATATGTGGCCACCACCTTGTAAATGTGTTTTACCAAAAGCTGCTATGGCTCGGTAAAATAGCAAAGCATCGTCATTGGGTACAAACAATGCCAATGCAGGTTCGTTTTCCCGCACATTCATGTGCATGGTATCGGCATCGCGCAGGGGTATGTAGGGCGGGTTAGACACTATAATGTTGGCTGTGGGCAACTGTGCCCAATTATACTCCTGCAAAAAGTCGAGCTGTAGCAGTTGCACATAGGCACCAAGCGTCAGGGCATTTTGCCGGGCTACGGCCAGCGCACCATCGCTTACATCGCAAGAAGTAACCGATGCCGTAGGCATGGCCAACTTCAGCGATATGGGAATACACCCACTTCCGGTACCTATGTCCACTATTTGCCATGGTGGCCCGGCCTGTTTGTGGTCGTCAACCATCCATTGCACCAGTTCCTCGGTTTCGGGGCGGGGTATCAGCACCCTATTGTCTACGTAATAGGGCAAACCTCTGAACCATGCCTCGTGAATAATGTACTGCATTGGCACTCCCTGCGTTGCGCAGGTGGCCATATCGGTCAGTGTATCCTCTTCCTCTGGCAGTAGCTCCTTATCTTTATGCACCAACCTGTCCATACGGTTCATGCCAGTCAGGTGTTCCAGCAATGCATGTGCAATAGCAGCGGCCTCCCGGTCGTCGTAAATAGCTGTTAAACGGGCTTTCAAATTGTAAAAGGCAGCACCTACCGTAGTCATATCGTTACCCATATAGTTGCCCCGGCAAGGTACAATGATTATGCCGAACCATATGTTGTAACCACACAGATGCTGCCTGTATGTGTAAAACACGCAACACATTATTTCCTGCATTACTTTTGCAGCGGTCTGAAAAAAAACGACCACTACAACACCATGGAATGGCTTACCAATCCCGAAATCTGGATTTCGCTGATTACACTTACCGTAATGGAAATTGTACTCGGGATAGATAACATTGTATTCATCTCTATACTTACTGGCAAACTACCCGCCCACCAGCAGGACAAAGCCCGTAAGACCGGCCTTGCATTGGCCATGATAACCCGTGTTTTGCTGCTGCTGTCTATAAATTGGGTAATGCGCCTGAAGGGAGAACTCTTTAATGTTGGTGCATGGGTAGGTGTTGCCGACCATCATCTGCTGGAAACATTGTCTATATCTGGCCGCGACCTGATACTGCTGGTGGGTGGTCTCTTCCTCATTTATAAGAGTACTGCCGAGATTCACGAAAAACTGGAAGGCGGCGAGCACGAAGAGAAAGACCCCAAGGCCAATACCTTTGGCAGTATCATCATTCAGATACTGCTGCTGGACATCATCTTCTCGCTCGATTCGGTAATTACCGCTGTAGGCATGGCAGACCATGTAGGCGTAATGATAGCTGCCGTAATTGTAGCAGTGGGCATTATGCTGTTTGCTTCTGGCGCAGTAAGCAAATTTGTGAACGACCACCCTACCGTAAAAATGCTGGCACTATCGTTCCTGCTGCTCATAGGTGTAAGCCTGATAGCCGAAGCCTTCGAGCGCGGCATACCCAAGGGATATGTGTACTTTGCCATGGCCTTCTCGGTACTGGTAGAGATGCTGAACCTGCGGGCAAGCAAGAAAAGCAGCAAACCGCACTAACGGCTGGCTATTTCACGTACTTCTGAGGGCGGGCTTCAAAAGCCATCTTGCAACCTTCGCCACAAAAGCGCATGGTATCGCCTTTGTATACGGTCATATCTGTCCACTCATTGTCCCACTCCATACCACAAACCGGGTCTACATGGGTTTTAGGATCAATGGGTTCTTTGGGTGCTTCCATATTCATTTCTACAGTACCTGTGTTGGCAGTGTCTGTAGATGAATTGTTTTGATTACCGCAGGAAAACAACAGAACCGAACAAAATAAAATGACTGTAGAACGCATGTATACTGAAATTGAAATACAAATTTAAGCAGCCATGCCCGGTAGTTTTCAGATTTTTTCTTTCGCAATAAACAATACATAGCAACATATACCGTTTATTATATGGATTTTCCATAGTTTTATGCAATAAACCAATTAACGTACAAACGCTTACAACAGACACACATGCGACAGATTACCTTCATAATCCTGCTATTATCTTCTTTGCTTTTCAACACCAATGCCGCACATGCCGGCATACTGGTAAAAAAGCATACACTTACCACCCAATCAACCCATCGGATTTCTGATGAACATGATGCCACCCGAATAGAAAAAGCGGTTGCTTTATTCGCTGGCAATCGGCACGATTGCGAAAAAGACGACTGTGGCTGTAACTGTCACAAGCACAACAATAACAGAAAATGTGGCCGTGCAGGCACTACATCTATGTGGCTTTCCATTTTGGGTTGGTTCTACTTTCCTCCATTATTGATTGCGGGTCTTGCATATGGCGCACGCGGCATGAGACCCGACTCCTGCAAGAAAAACCGGGCAAAGGCTGGTATTGTTATTGGCATTGCTGGTGTATTCTTTTGGACGCTGGTATTAGTTGCTGCAACTATGTGGTAGTAACTGCCAGAAACAGATATAAACAGAACGCCCGCTATCTTATACGATTGCGGGCGTTCTGTTTATCGGGCATATTGCCCGTAAATATGCTGTAGCATCGCTATTTCGGCCGGTACCAGCACCTTGTTGCGCCTTGCAAAAACCCGTTCGGCAGTTTCCATCGCCTTGCTGAACTGATAGGTAGTGAAGCCATCACTGCCCCCCCATGAGAAAGATGGGATATATTTATCGGGGAAACCGCCACCATATATATTACAAAACACACCTACTACAGTACCTGTATTGAACATGGTATTGATGCCACACTTGGAATGATCGCCCATCAGCAAACCACAGAAAGTGAGCCCGGTAGATACATCTTTGCCACTGGCCTCGTGCCGTATCTTTACCGTATCGTAGTTATTTTTCAGGTTAGAGCAGTTGGTATCGGCCCCCAGGTTGCACCACTCTCCTATCACTGCATTACCCAGATAGCCATCGTGCCCTTTATTGCTATTGGAAAAAAACACCACATTGTTTATCTCGCCGCCCACCTTGCAGCCGGGGCCAATGGTAGTAGCACCATACAGCTTGGCACCCATCTTCACCGCAGCATGGTCGCCAATAGCTATAGGGCCCCGCATCATAGTGCCTTCCAGCACCTCCGCATCCTTACCTATGTATACGGGGCCTGTAGCTGCATTTATAATGCATCCGGCATAGATGTTGGCCCCCGGTTCTATGAACAGTTGTTCTTTTCCGGTCACAATTACCCCATCGGGCACGGGGGCACTGGTGCGGCCAGCAGTTATAGCCGCATAATCGGCACGTATGGCGGTATCGTTCAGCGAAAAAATATCCCATATTTGCGACAATGCCATTACCGAACCTGTATATTCAGACACTGGCAATGTTTCTATGTAGTCATTGAATTCGACCAAAGAGCCGGTCCAGGCAGGCACACGCACAGCCAACACCGTACTACCAGCACGCAACGCAGCCCCCATCGGCAGCAACTTTATTGCGTTGGCCATGGCAGCATCGGCAAATACCGCACCGTTTACATAAATAGTATTACCTGTGGCAGAGTGTGGAAATAATATACTCAGGTAGCTTTCTGTAAGAGTTCCACTGACGTGGCCCATGTACAAAGCCCATCGCTCGCGCATCGTCAGTATACCACACCGTATATCGGCTACAGGGCGGGTGTGTGCAAACGGCAGCATATTTTGTCTTACAGTACTATCAAACGCTATTATACTCGTCATGGGGCATTTTTGTATGGTTCAAATATAGGGTACAAAACAAAAAGGCCGTACAAAATGCACGGCCTTCGAAATATTGTAGCAGAAAATTAAGCTTTCTTTTCGTAACGCTTTCTGAACTTCTCGATACGACCTGCGGTGTCTACGAACATAGACTTACCAGTGTAGAAAGGATGCGAAGTGTTTGAAATTTCCACTTTGATAACGGGATACTCTTTACCATCTTCCCAAATAATCGTTTCTTTTGTTGGTGCAGCAGAACGAGTGAGGAAAGTTGTTTCATTAGACATGTCTTTGAAAACAACAAGACGATACGATTCCGGATGAAGTCCTTTTTTCATTTTTATGCTTTTTTAAGAGCATGGATTTGGCCATGCGTTCAATAAGGCAGCAAAGGTAAGGGTTTATGTTATATCTATTCAACTTTTTTTATCAGTGCGCCACCAATCCCGTGTTATTCATAAATATCTTCACCGCTATAGCCAACAGTATTACACCAAAAAACTTACGGATCACCAATATACCCGATGGCCCTAACAATCGCTCCAGCACATTTACCGAACGTAGCGTGATGTAAATGACAATAAGGTTTATGAATATTGCTATCAGAATATTGTAGTACTGATAGGCAGCCTTCAGCGACATAACTGTTGTAAGCGTACCAGACCCCGCTATCAGCGGAAACGCCACCGGAACAAGCGTACTCGTCTTGGCATCTTTATCGGGTTTAAAGAACTCGAGTCCGAGTACCATCTCTAACCCCAAGATAAATATGACAATAGAACCGGCAATAGCAAAGGACTTTATATCCAGCCCCATAAATTGCAACATCTGCTCGCCGATAAGGAAAAACAACAACATCAACGCACCAGACACCAAAGTTGCCTGCATAGCATTTATGTCGCCCATCTTTTTTTTGATGCCTATGATTACCGGCAGCGAGCCGAGGACATCTATCACTGCAAACAGTGTAAACGTAACCGTTACAATCTGTGAAAAGTCTTTTGCCGTAAGTCCGAAATCTGCCATAAAAATAGTTGCCGCCTAAAACACCAAGATAACACAAATTGCTGCATTTCCTGTATAGTGTTTTTTTAAGGGGGTGCAATATTACGGGCCTGCAGACAATCGGGTATGTTAAAATAGGCTCAAAAAGCGTGTTTGCTTCACTATATCTTTGTTATATCTAACGCCTATCAGGGTATCATGATTATTTATTACCTACATTCGCTCCATATAATTTCACGAAGTGAGCGAAGTAACAAAGAAGCAATTAGTAAAGTTTGCCCCAAAAGGCCAGGACGATTTTTACACCACTCTTAAAGCACGCGTACAAGAGTATTTCACATCCAACAACATTTCGCCCTATTCCAATACGGCCATGTACATCAAAACAGCCGTTATGCTGTCTATGTACTTTGTCCCGTACCTCATCATTGTTACGGGGCTTACCGCTTCGCATCTGTGGCTTTTCTACGGCTTGTGCCTGCTTATGGGGGCCGGCATTGTAGGTATAGGTACCAGTGTCATGCACGACAGCAATCATGGTGCGTATGCCCACAACAAAACTGTAAATACACTGCTGGGTGGCGTACTGAACCTGCTGGGCGGTTACGCCCGCAACTGGCGCATACAGCACAACATACTGCACCATACCTACACCAATATAGAAGGGCTGGACCAAGACATAGAAGCAGGCGTACTGCTACGCATGTCTCCGGCCAAACCTTTGCTGAAACATCATAAATACCAGCACATCTATGCATGGTTTGTCTACTCGCTCATGAACCTGTACTGGGTTACGGCAAAAGACTACATCATGCTGGTGCGCTACCGGAAATCGGGCTTGCTGGCCAAGGAAAAAATATCTTTCGCAAGGGGCATACTGGAGCTTACACTGCTGAAGGTAGTATACGTCCTGTACATGATTGTATTGCCCGTACTATTCAGTGGCATTGCATGGCAGCACATAGTATTGGGCATAGTGCTCATGCAGTTCATTGCGGGCTTCTCGCTGGCTTGCATCTTTCAGCCGGCACACGTTATAGAAACATCCGACTTTGCCGAGCCCGACGACAAGCGCAAAATGGAAAACAACTGGGCCGTACACCAGATACTGAACACTGCCGACTTTGCTCCCAACAACAAACTGGTATGCTGGTACATAGGCGGTCTCAATTTTCAGATAGAGCATCACCTGTTCCCGCACATCTGCCACATACATTACCCACGCATTGCCAGGATTGTGGCAGCCGTAGCAGCAGAGCATGGCATACCCTATCAGGTAATGCCCACCTTCCGCAGCGCATTATACGCCCACGGCAAAATGCTGAAAATACTGGGCAGTACCGAACACCCGCAATTGGGTTAGCCTGCAATGCGCCTACCATTACCCGAGCGGTGTTTTTTGCAATAGCTTTGCACCATGCAGGTAGTTTCGCCCTTTCTGGTTTTTCCCTCTGTTGGCTGGTGGATGCAGGTTATGGATGCCCATAGCCTGATGCTGGACGGGCATGAGCATTATGTAAAAATGACCGACCGCAACCGCTACCGTATAGCCGGGGCCAACAATACCATACTGCTGACCGTACCACTTACCCACGGGCGTGAACAGCGGGTGGCAATGAACAATGTACGCATAGCCAACGACTACCGCTGGCAAATACAGCACTGGCGCACCATTGTGTCGGCCTACAACCGATCGCCTTTTTTCTCTTATTACGAGCCAGAACTGGCACGGTTGTACGAGCAGGAATATACACACCTCACGCAGTTTTGCCGTGCTACTATCGAGTGGACTCGCAAACAATTGAAGCTGCCATTTGTTATAGAAGAAACCACCATTTGGCAACCCGAATACCCGGGGCATGCAGACCTCAGGCACGCACGCACATACGATGCCGGCACCCACACCTATTACCAGGTATTTGCCGAGCGGTTCGGCTTTATTCCCGGCCTGAGCATACTCGACTTACTATTCTCCGAAGGGCCCCATGCAGCAACATGGCTGAGGGCCGCACGCCCACAATAAAAAAAAGTTGCCGGCATCTTGTTACCTGCTGTCAGAAAATGCTATCAATCGGTAGAATGCCCGAATGGCATGATGCGGAATCACATTTTCTAACAGCAAAAACACAGTAAGATGCTACACAAAATGCTACAGGTTGCGGGTGCAGCCACACTACTAATCGCTACTCATACTACCTGCTTTGCCCAGCAAACAAACCACACCATTGCCGTGGCAACAGGTAAGACAAGATGACCTGCTGTGGCAAAAGCGTGTATGGCGGGAAATAAATGTGTTGGAAAAGCAAAACGCATCGCTGATGTATGCCGGAGATGAACGTACCGGTGGCGGCATGCTGATAGAAGTACTGATAGATGCCATAAACCGGGGAAAAATAACTGCCTACAGTACGGCAGACGACCGTTTTACAACCGTAATGACAAAAAAAGAACTACACGACCTGATGTTCCCGGCTGCCGATACGGTGGTAGTGATTGATGTAGATGGAACCGAGGTAATACAGGTAGTAGAGCACGACTTTAAGCCGGAAACCATTACCCGGTATCGCATCAAGGAAGATTGGCTGTTTGACAGAAATACCGGCCAGATAGTGGTGCGCATAGCGGGCATTGCCCCCGTGCGCGATGTGTACGATGCCAATAACCAGTACCGTGGCTCACAAGCTATGTTTTGGATATACTATCCCGATGCACGGCCGATACTGACCAACGGGGAGCCTATAAGCAGCCATCAGGATATGGTACGAGCCAGTTGGGATGAGTTTTTTGAGGGCAGGCGTTTCAGCAGCCGCATCATCAAAGAAAGCCAGATGAACGGTTTGAGTTTCAGCGAAATGGAGCTATCGCCAATGGAAGCACTCTATGCCGGCAAAAAAACAGAACAAACCATATTCAACAAGGAACATGACGTTTGGGAGCAATAACCCGGGTTGCTAATTCTTTATAAAACGCAGCACAGCCGCAATCGTATCGTTTTTGCTGCCCCGTTTCAGCCCTCTGGTACAGAGCGATACCTGTGCCGATGTATAACCCGCACAAACGCCCGACAACACAAAATCCTTATTTACCGGCAGGTGGAACATAAACGTTCCATCTGCCGATTCTATTTTTTGCACCGCTCCACCAGCAGTAGTCAGCACAATTGTTACATTCGTCAGCGTATCTGTTTTGTCTTTTTCGGCCGCATGTCCTGCCAGCCAAACATCAGGCATGGTGGCCACCGCTCGCTCGTCTGCGCCTGATGGCTGCGTGTGGTTGGGTATAGCCACACTATCCACCAATGCTGTATCTATTCCCGGGGAAGTTGACGGCTTGGTGGTGGGTGTATGGAGTGCCGGTGTATTGGCCCAATGAGCATCATTATTGTGCCGCCATTTTTGTACACCTACTACCGCCATAGTACCTACGGCTGCAGCCGCCGCCAGTCGCAGCAACAATAACGGCCACACCCATCGCTTCTTTCGGTGGGGTGTTTGTTGTTGGTCATCCTCGGCCTGCCACTGCTGCAACTGCTCCTTTAGCGCAATTCGATTTTCACCATCAGCCACTATAGTCGCAGCACGGCATATTTCTGTGTCGCTCAGCTCCCAGTCGTCCCTACTATCCAGTTTTTCTTTCAACAACCGACGGCCCTCTGCCACCAAAGCCTTCTCCATCAGCCGGTACATAGCCACTTCTTTGGTAAAAGGAGCATACCCCACCAGCAACAAACGCTTGCTGGTTTCGGTTGGAAGGCCGGCACAATGCAATACGGCCAGGTGATACAAGTATTCCTGCCGCAATGCCACAAACAATGTATAGTATTCGTCATGTTCGCGCCCCACATATTGTTCCAAAAATGCCCGCAGGCGCATTTCGCGCTCATCGGGGTCCAGCACCATATCGTTGAACCACGACCAGAAAGCCTCACCGCTTGCCACATAAGTGGTAAGTGCCGCCGATGTTATTGTCAATTGTTCCATCCATTCGGCATAGACCTGTTGCAATATGTCCAGTTCCTGCCTCATAACAGCTTTTTCAGGAAGTTTTGCGCCAGCGTTCTCAGCGTCTCCCGGCAATGATAACTTTTGTTTTTGGCTACCTGCTCGCTACTGTACCCAAAGTGTTGTGCAACAACCTTCATAGGTTGTTTACCATAGTACACCATCAGCAACAGCTCGTAACAGTCACCCTTTCCCTTCATCCGTTCCAGCCCCTTTACTATGGCGGCTATCTTGTCGGTATCTTCTTCACCAATCGTATCTGCATGGTCTGTAATGCCTGGCAGGCTATCATTGTCTATAGACAGTATGGGCAATGTTTTGCCCTCGCGGCGCAGGCGGTTCAGCAACTGATACCGGCATACGGCATTCAGGTAGGTTTGCAGCGATGCAGTAAGCACCAGCTCGCCATCTCGTGCTTTTTCGTACAGTATTATCAGAGCATCGTGGTACACATCGGTCAGTACATCATCGGTAGCCTGTGGGTACATCTTGCGCAGAAAATTGAGCGAATAATCTACAGTGCGTCTTCTGATAATGCGTAACACTGCCTGATTGGTGGCCAATAAAGCCACCAACTCATTATCTGTCAGCGAGTCGTATGCGGGTAGGGACATAACGTATAGATGCAGCGGCAAAATACTAAATATTGGTACCCTTTGCGGTATGGTACAGGCAATTGCAGGCCGAATACCGCACATTCCATTACATTAACGTATTTTTGGGAATATATAAACAGCCTTTGTCACGCGCTTGTCCATCAAGGCTGGCGAGTACTTCTCAGGCTAATAAAACGATACAATCATGCTCAAAAAATATCTGCTTGCCCTGTTGTTACTCCCAGCTACCATAGCTATGGCAAAAGACAACAACAGCCATACCGCAGTACTATCTGCCACTACCCGTAAGTACCTGCACGATGCGGCCACCCACTCGCCGGGCAAACCTATGGAAGGATATGTGTACAAACAGATAAATGGCGTGCTGTATGTGAGCGCATTCATCAAAGTGTACGCCGATGTAGATGAAGGCGGATTGACCGCTATGGGTGCGCATATAGGCACTAAGGCCGGACAGGTATGGACGGTACAGGTACCCGCCACAAAAATGGCCGAATTGGCACAGGTGCCGGGCATACAAAACATAGATGTAGACCTGCCCATAAGCCCCATGAACGATGCCGCCAGGAAGGCTACCCGTGCCGACTCTGCCCAGCGGGGCATCAATCTGCCACTGCCACTTACCGGGCAAAACGTAGTAGTAGGCGTTATAGATGCGGGTTTCGATTACGACCACCCTACCTTTTACGACACCCTGCATTCTATGTACCGCGTACGCCGCGTATGGGCACAGAAGCGGCCCGGCACACCCCCTATGGGCTTTGCCTATGGTGCCGAAATGACCGACCCTTACCTGATACGTGCTGCCGGGTACGATACCGCCATCACCACCCATGGCACCCATGTGGCGGGCATTGCAGCAGGTTCGGGCTACGGTAGCCCCGGCAACAACAGATACAGAGGTATGGCCTACGATGCCGACCTAGTATTTGTGGGCATTATGCCCGCGCCAAACCAGTGGGCAGCGGGTGGCTCTACCGACATTATTGATGGCATTGCCTACATTTTCAACTATGCATCATCGGTATTCAAACCCTGCATAGTCAACCTGAGCTGGGGTAGCAGCCTTGGCCCACACGATGGTTTGTCACTCTTCAGCCAGGCGTGTGATGCACTTACCGGCCCCGGCAAAATATTTGCCTGTAGTGCCGGCAACAGCGGCGGCGACACCCTGCACCTGCAAAAAACATTTACTACCGCATCGCCTTCTGTAAGCACGTTCATCACCTTCGACCCTGCGCTGGACAGTGCCAACCAAAAGACATGGATAGATATATGGGGAGACACAGCCAAATCGTTCTGTTTGGGTGTGAAACTCTACAACGGAGCCTCGGTCACAGACTCTACGCTTAACATTTGCATGTCGGACACCTCTCATACATACACACTCATGGGGTCCGATGGTCATCCGGTTACTGTATCGGCAACCATGATACCATCTGAGTATAACGGCAAACCACATGCACTGGTGTACTTCCATAGCTTCACCAGCAACAATATATGCCTTACGGCCACCGGCACATCGGGCACCATCAACATGTGGACTGGTTATGTACACCCACCAGTAGGGTACTACGGCGCCTTTAAGAAACTGGGGTATCCTTTTGCCGTATCGGGCGATACCCGCATGACGGTATCGGACTATACCAGTAGCCGCACTGCACTGGGCGTGGGGGCATATGTCAGCAAGGCTTCCTTCACCAACATCAATGGAGCGGCATTGTCTTACCCCGGTGCTATCAATGGCCGTATTGCGCCGTTCTCCAGCCTTGGCCCATTGCCCGATGGCCGCGTGAAACCCGACATCACCGGCCCCGGCATGGCACTGGCATCATCTGTAAGCTCTTTCGATACTTCGTATGGCCCCACAGGCGCCATACCCGCCGGTGGCAGCAACACATGGGGTGCCGGCAAGGTAAATGCTTATGCAGCCCTGCGCAACATGGCTGCACAAGTAATGGTAAAAAATACACTGTCACCCAATCCTATCGACTGCCTGCTGTATCCCAACCCCAACAGCGGCAACTTTAGCATATTGCTAAACAATACAGGAGCTACAACAGTAACCATACAAATTTTCGACATATCGGGCAAACAAGTATACCACAAACTACAACCTGTAAACATTGGTCAAAACAAGATAGAGGTATCGCTACAAGGCTTAAATGCAGGCCTTTATCTTACCCACATATCTGACGGAACAAGGGAAAATGTGCTGAAAACAATGATTCAATAACCAACAGATAATAACCATATAAAAGAGGGCGGCACAAAAAGTGACCGCCCTCTTTTATAACAAAACTATTGCAATTACCAACAAAGTATATTAACTTAACAGTCGTAAATTCGCAGACTTATCTAAAAAAAATCAATTTCCCCCTTGTTTCTGCGGGGAAATTTTTATAACTTTCAGTTAATATATTGTGTATGAATGCAGTAGGCAGTGGTGCGAAAGTGAATCTTAAAAAAGAATTGCAACGCTATTTCGGCTTCGACTCGTTTAAGGGCGAGCAGGAAAAAATTATAAAGAGTATTCTATCTGGCACCGATACGTTTGTTATCATGCCAACAGGCGGTGGCAAATCTATGTGTTACCAATTGCCCGCACTACTCAGCGAGGGTGTTGCCATTATTGTATCGCCCCTCATAGCCCTGATGAAAAACCAGGTAGACCTGATACGTGGCTACAGCGACAGCGACAATATAGCCCACTTTCTGAACTCTACCCTCAGCAAGGCACAGCAGAAAAAAGTGAAAGCCGACCTGACCGATGGCCGCACAAAAATGCTGTATGTGGCACCAGAAACCCTTACAAAACAAGAAAACATATCATTCTTCTCAGACCTCAACATATCTTTTGTAGCGGTAGACGAAGCGCACTGTATCTCGGAATGGGGCCACGACTTCCGTCCGGAGTATCGCAAACTTCGCGATATGATTGACATGATCAATCCGAACCTGCCCATAATTGCTCTTACTGCTACGGCAACCCCCAAGGTGCAGGACGACATAGTAAAGAACCTTACACTGCGTACACCCAATATCTTCATAGACTCCTTCAACAGGCCCAACCTGTACTACGAAATTGTGCCAAAAACCAGCAAGGAACAAGCACTGAAGAGTATTGTGAAATTTATCAATACCATGAAGGGTAAAAGCGGTATCATTTACACACTAAATCGTAAAACCACCGAAGAACTGGCCCAAACCCTGCAAGCCAATGGTATTAGTGCAGTAGCATACCATGCCGGTCTGGAGGCTCAGGTACGCTCGCAGCGACAAGACCAGTTTTTGCTGGAAAAAGTAGATGTAATTGTGGCCACTATAGCCTTTGGTATGGGTATAGACAAACCCGATGTGCGGTTTGTGATACACTACAACATACCCAAGAGTCTGGAAAACTACTATCAGGAAACCGGCCGTGGCGGCCGCGACGGGCTGGAAGGCAAATGCCTGCTCTACTACTCGCACAAAGATGTGCAGAAACTGGAGCACCTGATGCGCGACAAGCCGCTGAGCGAACGCGAAATGGGCGCACAACTCATATCAGAAACATTGGCGTATGTAGAAAGTGGCGTTTGCCGCCGCAAGCTGCTGCTACACTACTTTGGCGAGGTGTACAAGCAGGAAAACTGTGGCAACTGCGACAACTGCCGCAACCCTAAAGAAAAACTGGAAGTAAAAGACAGCATCAAAATAACGCTGGACACCATAAAAGAACTGGACGAACGCTTTGGTATAGACTATGTGGTCAACATCATATTGGGCCGTGCCAATCCGCAGATACACACCTTCCGCCACGACAAGCTGAAATCATTCGGCTCGGGGTTGGTAATGGGTATGGATGCCAACTTCTGGAACTCGCTGATACGGCAAATGATGCTGGAAGGCATGATACGGAAGGACATAGAAGAATATGGCCTGCTGAAAATTACCGAGAAGGGACAGAAATTCCACAAAAAGCCCTACTCTATCATGGTGGCCCTGAACCACAACTACGAAGATGCCACTGCCGATGATGATGAAGTGAGCGGCGGCGCAGCCGGCCCTGCCACTACCGATCCGCAACTCTTCGAGATGCTGAAAGACCTGCGCAAGCAGGTAGCACGCGAAAAAAACCTGCCTCCATTTGTCATCTTCCTCGAGAACTCGCTGGAAGACATGGCTACCAACTACCCTACTACCCTTGCCGAACTGGAAAAAATACAGGGCGTAAGCAAGGGCAAGGCACTACGCTATGGCAAGAAGTTTGTAGAAATGATAGCCAAATATGTAGAGGAGAACGACATTGTGAGACCCGATGACTTTGTGATGAAGAGCGTGGTGAACAAAAGCGGCATGAAGGTGTTCATCATTCAGAACATAGACAAAAAAATACCGCTGGAAACCATTGCCAAAACCAAAGGGCTATCGCTACAAGATTTGTTGGTAGAAATGGAAACCATTGTGGCCAGTGGCACCCGCCTCAATCTGGACTACTGCCTGGAACAAGAGCTGGACGAGTACGAACAAGAAGATATCTTCGACTATTTCCGCAACAGTCAGGACGATGATATGGAAAGTGCCTACGAAGAGTTTAAGGACCGCGATGTAACCATAGAGCATCTGAAAATGATGCGTATCAAGTTTATGAGCGAGTACGCCAACTAATGGCATCAAAATAATAGATACAGGCCGGGTAACATTGGGTTGCCCGGCCTTATTTTTGCAGGCATCATGATTCACAAAGCCAACTGGGAGCAACTAACCAATGAACTGAATGCGGCAGGTGCCACACTGATAGCGGTATCTAAAACCAAACCCGCTACCGACATTATGGAGCTGTACCAACTGGGGCAGCGGCACTTTGGTGAAAATTATGTGCAGGAGTTGGTAGATAAACAAGCAGTTTTGCCTTCCGATATTCATTGGCATTTTATAGGGCACTTGCAAAGCAACAAGATAAAGTACATAGCCCCCTTTGTACACCTGATACATGCTGTAGACAGCACCAAACTACTACAGGAAATAAGCAAGCAGGCCGCCAAAAACAACCGCACTATAGATGTGCTGCTACAGATGTACATAGCAGATGAAGACACCAAATTTGGCATGGAAGAGGCCGAGATATTTGGCTTGCTGGAACACGTTGCAGCCCAACCAGAGCAGTTTGCCAACATACGCATCTGCGGCCTGATGGGCATGGCATCGAACACTGACAACGAAGCACAGATACGCAGCGAATTTGCCCGGCTCAACAACTTTTTCCAGCACCTTGCCGAAACCACTTTTTTTGCCAAACCCTATTTCGCACTCAAGTCTATAGGCATGAGTGCCGACTACAAACTGGCCCTCGCAGAAGGCGGCAACATGGTAAGAGTGGGTAGTATGTTGTTTGGGAGCAGGTAGAGAAAAGTAGTAAGCATAAAAACGCCACATGATAAAGCCCATCAAAAATGACAACCAATATCAAGATGCGTTATCACGCATCTATGCACTGATGCAACAAGACCTTGTTCCGGGTTCCATCGAGTCGGACGAACTGGAGGTGCTGTCTATTCTTGTAAAAGAATATGAGGAACAGCACTATCCTGTACCTCCTCCCAATCCATTGGAGGCAATAAGATTCAGATTGGAGCAAATGAATATGTCGGAAACTGAATTGTCAAAACTTCTGGGCAACCGTTCCAGAAAATCCGAAATTCTCTCCGGGAAACGCAAATTGAGCTTATCCATGATCAGAAAGCTCTCCGAAAGCTTGCACATACCGGCCGAGATATTAATTCAAGCATATTAAGCGCACTTTCCCTACCCTCGTACCAGCAGCACATTGGCCGTAGCCACTATGCCCTCTTCGCGGCCTATAAAGCTAAGTGTTTCGGTAGTGGTGGCCTTTACCGATACATCGTCTGTCGTTAGCTCCAGTATACTGGCAATGGCAGCACGCATGGCATCGGCATACTTCTTTATCTTGGGGGCTTGCAGCAGTATGGTACTGTCTACGTTCACTACTTTGTAGCCCTTTTCGCGAATAATTTTGTAGGTATGGGCCAGTAGCAGCTTGCTATCTATACCCTTGTAAGCAGGGTCGGTATCGGGAAAATGATGGCCAATGTCGCCCAGTGCCAGCGCACCCAGCAGGGCATCGCAAATGGCATGCAGCAACACATCGGCATCAGAGTGGCCCAAAGCTCCCCTGGTATGCGGTATCAGCACTCCACCCAACCAAAACTCGCGTCCTTCCACCATCTTGTGGAAATCTATTCCCTGTCCTATACGGTACATAGCTATTTCTTAAAAATGTCTATACTTGTTTTCTTGTCTTCCGATGTAGCCAATATCACTACGTATCGCCCTGCGGGCCATGTTGCCGGCAGCGGCACCGTCAGTTGATGTTCTCCTTCCTGCTTCAGTTCGTTTTGGGCAATAGTACTTAGCGTTTTCCCGGCCTCGTCTGTTACGGTAACGGTCACACGCTGGCTGTCTACCAACTCATAATCGAAGCTAATACCACCCTCTACCAACAACGGATATACCAGATTTTGCCGCCGTCTATCGGCCATATCCACTATTCCCAAATCATTACTCTGCAAAAACGCACTCAGGTACACCGAAGTTTCGGGCTTACCGGCTTCCGTCATTTCGCTAATGGCATATGCCCGCCCGTCCAGTGGCGATACTGCAATAGAATGCCCCACCGCCAATGCACCATTTTTCAGTATCTGCGGTTTAATACCGTTGGGGGCCCCATAGCCCCATGCGCTATCCAGCTTGCCGGCAGCATTGCATCGCAGCAATATCTGCCGCGACCCGTTCATTACCGCTTTTGCCTTGCCCGTGGCCGATATTAGCAAGCCACTATCGGGCAGGAAAGCCATATCATCCATACGCCCACTGGCCATAAGCGGTATTTTTGTCACACCGCCTTTACCAAAAGTAGTATCGGCCTGTCCGTTGGCGGTATATTTTGCCAAAAACAGTGTTTTACTGCCATCGGCATTGGTAATAGTACCGCCCGCTTGTATACCGCCATCAGCCAGCATCAGCATCTTCCTTCCCCATATTGTTGCATTGCCCCCTTCTGAAAGTGCTACCGCACCATTCTGCCCAAAAGACATATCGCGGTTGCCACCGGGCGCATAGCGCACCAGCAGCATAGCTGTGCTATCGTCGGTTACGGCATTGGCGCACACCACCAGCTTGCCATCTGGCTGCCGGGCTGCCCCTATGGCATACACACTACCGGGCAGGGTTTCGTCTATTAGTACACCGGCCGTGCCAAAGCGTTCATCGCGCGCACCATTGTATTGGTGGCCCGAAAGAAATAGATGCGCCACCCCACTCGTCCAGCAGGTACCCACACCCATCATACGCTCATCGGGCAGGGGCACCATAGCTTCAAAACGAGCCGAATCGCCCACTGCCGGCTGCACCATACCTTCAAAGTCGCCATCAGGGTCGCCAGTCTTGTTCAGACGCACCAGCGTAGGCACCGAATGCCCCGCCTTGCGGCAACTCCCTGCTATCAATATTCGGTTCCATTTGTCCAGCGTGGCCGTACGTGTTCGGCAACTGCCCGCAGGCCCCCATGCCTTTTTCGATGTTCTGATACCATTGTACGCATCATCTACCTCGCCACTGGCATAGAGCCTGTCCGAGTAAAAGTTGCCCCCTGTAGCCGCAAAGTAAATTAAACGGCTATCGGGCTGGCGCAACACCATGGGCACACTGCCCGTATCTACAGGCACAGCACGCTGCGCATGCAATGTACCCGCAACCAGTAGCCATGCCACACCCAATAAAATACTACGACCCATACAGTGCATAAAGTTGCTGAAAACAACTGAGAGATACCGCCAATAAAAATAAAAAATCCGGCAATACTCCCTTTTCTGGAAGCATTGCCGGACAAATCTATTACCCAATTACAAATTCAAACCAAATTCCTCGCCGGTGGCAATCGCCTCATCATAGCCGGCATCGGCATGACGGATAACGCCCATAGCAGGGTCGTTGTGCAGCACACGGCGCAGGCGTTCTTCAGCATCGGCAGTACCATCGGCCACTATCACCATACCGGCATGCAGGCTATAGCCCATACCCACACCACCACCATGATGGAAGGATACCCAACTGGCACCCCCTGCCGTGTTCACAAGTGCATTCAGTATCGGCCAGTCGGCTACGGCATCGCTACCGTCTTTCATGGCTTCTGTCTCGCGGTTGGGCGATGCTACAGAGCCCGTATCCAAATGGTCGCGACCAATAACAATCGGTGCCTTTACCTTGCCTGTACGTACCAACTCATTGAAGAGCAGCCCTGCCTTTTCGCGGTCGCCCATACCCAGCCAGCAAATACGGGCGGGCAAGCCCTGAAACGCTATGCGCTCGCGGGCCATAGTCAGCCAACGGTGCAGTCCCTTATTTTCGGGGAACAGCTCCATCAGGGCTTTATCAGTAGTATATATATCCTCGGGGTCACCACTCAATGCTACCCAGCGGAAGGGGCCCTTGCCCTCACAAAACAGCGGACGTATGTATGCAGGTACAAAGCCGGGGAAGTTAAATGCGTTCATCACATGGCGTTTATCCTTCGCCTGGCCGCGCAGGTTGTTACCATAGTCGAAGGTAATAGCACCACGGCTCTGCAGCTCCAGCATTTGCGCTACGTGGCGTGCCATCGTATCCAGCGACAAACGTTCGTATTCTGCCGGGTTCTGCCTGCGCAGTACATTGGCCTCAGCCACCGTCATATTCTGGGGGAAGTAACCTATCAGCGCATCGTGTGCCGATGTCTGGTCGGTCAGTGTATCGGGGGTTATGTTGCGGTCCAGCAGGCGTTGCAGCAGGTCTACCACGTTGCAGCATACCCCAATAGATACCCGCTCGCCTTTGGCTTTGGCATCAAGCGACCAGTCTATGGCTTCGTCTATATTGCTCGTCCACTTGTCCAGATAGCGGGTTTCTATACGCTTCAGTATACGCCACTCTTCTATCTCGGCGGCCAAACACACGCCTTCATTCATGGTAATAGCCAATGGCTGAGCCCCTCCCATACCACCAAGACCGGCCGTCACATTCAGCGTACCCTTCAGGGTGCCACCATAATGTTTGTCGGCAAGGCTCAGGTAGGTTTCGTACGTACCCTGTACAATACCTTGCGAACCAATGTATATCCAACTACCGGCCGTCATTTGGCCGTACATCATCAAGCCCTTGGCCTCCAACTCGCGAAAGTGCTCCCAATTGGCCCAGTTACCTACCAGATTGCTATTGGCTATCAGTACACGCGGTGCATTTTTATGCGAGCGCAGCACCCCCACCGGCTTGCCACTCTGCACTATCAGCGTTTCATCCTCCTCCAGGTTGCGCAGGCATTCCAATATCTTATCGAATGCGGGCCAGTTACGGGCTGCCTTGCCTATGCCACCATATACCACCAAATCCTCCGGACGCTCTGCCACTTCCGGATCCAAATTGTTCTGTATCATCCGGTAAGCAGCCTCTGTTACCCAGTTCTTACACGTCAGTTGCGCGCCCCTCGGAGCTCTGATAACACGATGCTGTGTAGTCATATCCATTGCTTTTCTATTCCGTTTTTTGAATAATGTGGCAAAATTAGGCCATTATGGGCACCCGAATAAAGAAAACTTTCCCCAAACAGTCCTCAATAACAATATGACAGACAACCAATCAAACATATCACGAAAAGAAAATCAACATTTGATTTGTATATTTACCAAAATTCCATGTCCATGAAGTTCCTCCTCTCCACCACAGCAGCATTGCTCGCACTCAACACTGTTCAAGCTCAAATCACTATTACTGCCGATGATATGCCCGTACATGGCGACACGCTGCGGTATAGCACCACAACACCAACCGGTGCAGCATCGTGGGCTGCAGACAGTGGTGCGGCACGTACATGGAACTACGAACTGATTGCCACCGGGCAAGGGATGGAAGAGTACAAATACCCCGGCGAGGTTAATCCCTTGCTATTGGGTTTACCGCCTTTGCTACCGGGCATATCGGCCCGCTACAGCTACGGCACCATTATTGCCGATAGCATTCCGGGGCTTGGGCTCATATCTTCGGGTATCACTATCAAAGACCTGCGTAACTACTATTCTAAATTCACCAGCCCGTCTTGTTTTGTAGCAGAGGCATTCAGTGCCACCATTACCGGTTTTGCACTGGGTACCGACTATATACAACCCGATATGTTGTACCATTTTCCGCTCAGCTACGGCACCATGGCATCCAACGATTTTCACCTGAAGTTTGGCGCAGCCTCTGCTGGCAGCATAGAACAAAAGGGAACCCGGTATACCCGTGTAGACGGCTGGGGTAACATTACCACCCCATACTACACTACACCAACGCCATGCATTCGCGTGCGGTCCGAAATTGTAGAGATAGACTCTGTAACCTTCAGCGGCACCACCTTTGGTTTGCCACGCACCACTGTAGAGTATAGATGGCTGGTAAATGGCGACCATATGCCGGCCTTGTTTGCATCGGCCATATCGGTGGGTGGTGCCGAGCTGCCTACCACAGTACGATACCGAGACCACTACCGGCCCGAGTTTGCTACCAGTGTATCACGTGTGAAAAGTCAAAATACCAGCATAGCTGCCTACCCTACCCCAGCTGCCAATGGGCTTGTAACACTACAATTGCCCGATAGCTGGAAAACCTATGTAGTAGAAGTATATGACATGGGCGGCAAGCTGCTGCAAACATATACCAACAAAAAAGACCTGAACCTTGATGCATTGCCAGCTGGCAACTACATGGCAAGAATAACCGCCGGGCAAGAATGGGGTGTAGTGAAAATAGTACGCTAAGAACTGCCTGACAAATAGAATAACAGCAACAACGAAACACAAATATTTATGGCCCTCAATTCTGCCATAAGTATTTGTGTTTCGTTATTATATACTACCCAAAAATGATATTTACATAGGGCAGTATTTACACACCCAGCGAATTAGACATCCTGACAACGTGGTGAATCATTTCATCCATGTCGGTACACATCTTCCTGATACCCTCTATCAGTTGTGCATTTTCTGTATCTGCCGGGTTCTCGCGATTATATAACTGCTCCAGCCCCATAATGGTGGCCAGCGGGCCACGTATTTTGTGCGAGGCTATAAAGGCTATCTCTCGCAGCACCTCGTTCTGCTGTTCTATTGTTTTTATATGCCTGCGGTGTTCGGTTATATCGCGGGCACTACAGCACACCCCCACCACCTCGTCTTCGGCATTCTTCACCGCCTGAAACCACACACTGGTATAGTGTACAGCACCATCTATGTGCATATCCTCTACCGTCCGAAAGTTGTGCCCTGTCAGGGCCAACTTGTAACAGGTTTCAAACTTATCGGCATAGAGCTTGTTTTTTCCCTCAAACAGCACATTGTCGCCCTTGCCCAATGGCTGCCCTATAAAGTGTGCCACCCATAGGGCAAATGCCTTGTTACTGTCCAATATGTTCAGTTGATTATCTACCAGCCACAAAGGTTCTCCAATGTTGTTGATCAACATATCCGACACCCCACTCAGCAACTGCGCATTATCACCGGCACCTTTCATAACCTTGTACAAATTAGTCTGATACAGGTAAATGTACGCATTTATAGATAAGTACGTGCTACAGAACAACAATACACATACGGTATACCAGCCAGGCTACCAATGCCAGCAGCAGTATCAGCAATACAGCCACTACCGGATAATACTGCGACATAATGGGGGTAGTGCGTTTTTTCTTTTTTAGTTTTTTGCGTAGCCCACTGTTTATACGGGCTATAGAGGCACTGCGCTCAGGTGCATTTATCTGCACCAGCCCATCGTAGGCATCGCTTTCCATGCCTTCTTCCGATAGCCACAATTCCACCTCCCTCCGGTCAGCTTCACTCAGCGTACCCTCCATGTAGGCAAGCAACTGCTGTTCAGATATCCGTCCCGAACCCTTTGGCCATATGTCGTGTACATTACTCATTTCCGCTATTCCGAAACTTCCGCATCAATATCGTTTTCAGGTTACGTTTACCATTCTGTATGTAACTCTTCACCTGCATAAAGGTAAACCCTGTTTTCTCAATTATCTGTTCGTAGCTGTGTTTTTGCAGGTAAAAGAGTGTTATAGTTATTCGCTGCTCCTCTGCTATCTCTGTAAGAGCATCTGCTACGTGTGTCAGTTGTTCTTCCAGCAGGCGCACATCTGCTCCCGTGTCGGCCGTGCCATCATATTGTTCCAGCACATTGTCGCCGGCCATCGGTTTTCTGTCGCGCAGGTATTGCAGGCAGTAGTTGCGCATCAGTACATATAGCCAGCCCTTGAAGTTGGCAATCTCGCCAGCCGGCAGTTTTGTTAGTGCCAGCTCAAACACATGTTGCACAGCGTCTTCGGCCAGTGCCTCGTCTTTCAGGTATTTAATACCAACCCCAAGCAGCATACCTGTATACCGTTGCAGCAATGCACCAAGCCACTGGTTATCGGCACTTTGCCGGTATAACCGCAGCAACTCGTCATCGGTATAGGTAGTATGTCTGGAAAAAAGTGCCAATCGGGCAATATTTGATTCACAATATACGGTCTCACCACATCATTTGCGCACCTGATACAGATGCAAATACAGCCGATTTCCACAAAACCAGCACCGTTATCTACATATTGTTTCTACAATCATAACGATACGGCTGTAACCAACTGTAAACCACTGCGTTTACCTATCTTTGAATATATATGGTAAAGGTAGCCTCACTCAATTCGGGCAGCAACGGCAACTGCTACTACATTGGTAGCAGCGAGGGTGCTGTGCTGATTGATGCAGGCATATCGGCACGCGAAATGGAGAAACGCATGCGCAAGCTGGGGCTGCCACTCGATAGCCTGAAGGCCATATTCATTTCGCACGAGCATATAGATCATGTAAAGGGCCTCGATGTAATGGCACAACGCTACGACTTGCCCGTGTACGCCAGCCTGCCCACCATACGCAACAGCAATACATTGCCACCAGCACATTTGTTGCGCCCCCTACGCAATCTGGAGCCGGTAAATATTGCAGGCATGCAGGTAACAGCCTTTGCCAAGTGGCACGACGCTGTAGACCCAAGCAGCTTTGTAGTGACCTGCAATGGTGTGCGTGTGGGTGTCTTTACCGATATTGGCGCACCTTGCGAGCAGGTTCGTTACCATTTTTCGCTATGCCATGCAGCCTTTCTGGAGGCAAACTACGACGACGACATGCTGAATAATGGCAAGTACCCCTACCACCTGAAGAAGAGAATCAGCGGAGATCAGGGGCACCTTTCCAACAAACAGGCACTCGACTTATTTGTCAACTACCGCGCCCCCTACATGTCGCACTTGTGGCTGGCGCACCTCTCGCGCGAGAATAATGACCCCGATCTGGCATTGGCCACATTCCGCCCTCATGCCCAGTCGGTACAGGTATCGGTAGCATCTCGCTACACCGAGTCTGAAGTCTTTCGCATTACCGGCAGCAAAGAACCCGAAACCGCAAAGGGTGTACAGATGTCGCTCTTCTGAGAAAACAAAAACGGCAGGAACAATATTGCTGCCCCTGCCGTGTTCTGCTCTTGCAATACCGATTATTTGTCGGCCTGATGGAATGGATACCTGTAATCTACAGGGCTCACATAGGTTTCTTTAATAGTACGCGGACTCAACCAACGGTATAGATTCAGTACCGAACCTGCCTTGTCGTTGGTACCCGATGCTCGTGCACCACCAAATGGTTGCTGGCCCACCACTGCACCAGTTGGCTTGTCGTTTATATAAAAGTTACCAGCACTGTTTACCAATGCCTTGGTCATATACTCTATAGCATAGCGGTCTTGTGCAAATATGGCACCAGTCAACGCGTAGGGCGATGTATTGTCCAGCACGTCCAACGTCTGTATCCACATATCTGCCTCATAGGTATATATGGTCAGTACCGGGCCAAATATCTCCTCGCACATCGTTACGTACAATGGGTCGGTGGTTTCAATTACAGTAGGCTCTATAAACCAGCCTTTCGACTTGTCGTAAGAACCACCGGTCAGTATTTTGGCATCGCCATTACCTTCGCGCACCGCATCTATGTAGCGGGTTATGTTCAGGAAAGAACGCTCGTCTATCACCGCATTCACAAAATTGGTAAAGTCGTCTACCGGTCCCATCTTGATGGTAGCCAGCTCAGCAACCAGCTTTTTCTTTATCTCTTCTGCCAAATTGTGGGGTATGTAGGCTCTCGAAGCCGCCGAGCATTTCTGCCCCTGATACTCGAATGCGCCACGCACCAACGCAGTTACCACAGCATCTACATTGGCCGATGGGTGTACAAACACAAAGTCTTTACCACCAGTCTCGCCCACTATGCGCGGGTAAGATTTGTAGCGGGCTATATTGTTACCAATCGCCTTCCACATATGCTGGAAAACCCCGGTAGACCCCGTGAAGTGGACACCTGCAAATGATGGATGGGCAAAACAAATATCGCCTACCAGCGGGCCGGGAGGGTAAATAAGATTAATAACACCATGGGGCAAACCAGCCTCTATCAGTATGTCCATAAACACACTGGCCGAATAGATTTGCGTGTTGGCTGGCTTCCACACCACCACATTGCCACACATAGCCGCACTGGTAGGCAGGTTGCCACCTATAGCTGTAAAGTTGAACGGCGTAACGGCCAATACAAAACCCTCCAGAGGGCGGTACTCCATACGGTTGTTCATGCCGGCTGGCGAAATTGGCTGCCCCTTGTAAATCTGGCTCAGAAAATGCACATTGAACCGCAGAAAGTCTATCAGTTCGCAGGCACTGTCTATCTCGGCCTGAAACGCATTCTTACTCTGGCCCAGCATAGTAGCCGCATTCATCTTAAAGCGGTATTTGTTGGCCAGCAGGTCTGCCGCCTTCAAAAAAATAGATGCCCGCTGCTCCCAGTTCATGGCCGCCCACTTGGTACGGGCGTTCAGTGCAGCGTCTATGGCATCATGTACATGTTGCTCTTCAGACACATGAAAATGACCCAGCAAGTGCGCTGTTTCGTGCGGTGGGCGTATCTCTACCTTGTTACCACTCCGCACCTCTTTACCATCAATGTACATCGGTATATCCCGTTGCACGCTCTTCAAATCGGCAAGTGCTGCTTTCAGTGCCTTGCGCTCTGCCGAGCCCGGTCCATAACCCAAAATAGGTTCGTTTTTTGGCTCAGCAAAATCGAAATAAGCATTATTCATAAAATTATATATTAATTCATTTAGTATTGGCAAAGGTACTATTTAAGCCCATACCACATGCAATATCGTTATTGCAAGCACCTTTGGGCAAGACTTTCCGTAAAAGGATGGCTTATAGATGTTCTACTATTTCTCTTAGTTTTTCCTTCGTTACCGGCTTGCAGATATACTCGCGCACTGCCGGCATGGCTTCGGCCCGGTCGCGGTCACGGTTGTCTATCGATGTACTCAGCATGTATATTCGGCAGCGTTGCGCCAGTTCTGGTATTCTTTCGGCAGCCTCTGCCAAAAACTGCCACCCATCCATTATGGGCATATTGATATCCAGAAACACTACATGAGGCCAATCCGACGCTGGCATGGCCGACAAACCCATAACTGCATCCGCACCATTTTCATAATCGGCTACATCGATACTCTTATCAATTTTCTGTAACAGATGCTTCACAATCAACTGATACATGGGGTCGTCGTCAATAATGACTATTCTTTTCATTTTCTTACATTATGGTCATTCTGAAAATAGAACCCTTTCCGGGGGTACTGCTTACCGTTACAGAGCCACCCATGGCTTCTATCTGATACCGGGCCATAAACAAACCTATACCCTTGGCATCTTTATTGCCATGAAATGTCTTGTACATACCAAACAATTTCTCGCCATGCCGTTCCATGTCTATCCCCAACCCATTGTCCTCAATCTCCAACACATGGCACTTCTGGTTTCTCAACTCGTTATACACTTCACTGTATCGCCATACAATCTCTGGCTTTCGTTCGGGATGCGCATACTTGATGGCATTAGACAGAAAGTTAAGCAAAATATTATTGAGAAACACAGAATTGTACCTAATAGTAACATTAGCCGGCACCTCGTTCACAATATGTGCCGCTTTTTCTACTATTTCAAACCGCAACTGGTCGGTAGCAAGCTCTATAGCATTCCATAGTTGCAGTTCTTCCTTTTTCAGGTTCATAGTTTGTTGCATGGCTACAATCTCGTTCAAATGGTGCAGAGTTTCATCCATTTGCCCCGATGCCTTCGTCAGCCATGCCATAAATTCTTTCCGCTCTTCATCACTGCCGGCATCAGCCATCAGTTGCAGCAGGCTACGTATGTTCACCGCATGCATCCGCAGGTTATGCGATACTATGTAAGAGAAATTCAACAAACGCGAGTTCTGCTCTCTTGCCACCTGGTACGATGCCTGCAAATCCAGCTCCAGCAGCTTGGCCTGTGTTATATCTTGTATAGTACCAAATATCGAAACCGCACGCCCCTTGTCGTTAAAGTTATATTCACTTACGGCATATACCCACCGTTCCTTCCCGTCCGATATCCGGCGAATGATGTAACTGGCAATAAACTTCTGGCGTGTTTTTATGGCTGTGCGGGCCGCACTGGCTACCATTTCATGAAACTGTGGGGCTATCACCGTTCGCCAATCTACCATTTTGTGAATGTGCGGTTTATCTATCCCCAATATCTCCAGCAGTGCTTCCGAACAGGTAAACTCGCCGCTTTCTATATCCAAAAAATAGTTACCCACACCGGCCAGCCGTTCGGCAGCACGCAGCCGCTGGTCTTGCTCCAACATGATGTTTTCCCGCCTTTTCAGGTCGTCGCGCATGTTCAGCAGGGCCTGCCCAAACTTGTCATCTCCCGACAATAAAGAAAGGTTGGCCGTGTAGTCTCCAGCACCCAGTTCATCGGCAAATCGTACCTTCTCGGCTATACCACCTACCATCCTGTGTACCGCCCACTGCATCTCGCTTATTTCGTCCATGGCTTCGGTCTCTGCCACATGGGGCACCTCGCCCGCCGCCATTTCCAGTATCACCTCTTGCAACCGCATCAGTGGCACCACTATATACCGTTTCAGGTATCTCATGGCTATCAGACTCACCATTACCGATACCAGTACCGAGGCAAATACTACCACAAACATCAATCGCAACAACCGGCCAGACCTGTTCTGCTGCACTTCCAGCTCGGCCTCTCGCACCGTTATCAAAGTCGATAGTTCATTGTCATTTGCTGCCACCATTGCATCTATACCGTTGCATATGGCCGATGCCCGGTCTACTATGCTGTCGCTCATGTACGCCTCGGCATTGGGCAGTATGTTGGTAATGGTAATGGCAGAATCTATAACGCTACGTGTACGCTTCTGCACTGCCTGCCACCGGGTTCGGGCTTCTGCACGCCCCCACTGCTTGGCATTGGCCTGTAGTGCACTATCCAGCTTACCATATTCTCTGAAAAGAATATCCTCCAACCGGGCCTTGTCTTTGTTACCGGCAAGAAACGTCCATGTTCTCGTCAGTTTGCCCGTCTCCACCATCGTTTCCCGCAGTCGTTTCAGTTGCTCTATAGACGGAATGGTCTGATATCGGATTTCGGCATTCGTCTTCTGATTCAGCACCAGCATTACAGTTCCTGCCACGCCCGATATCACCGTAGCCAATGTTACGATGAAATAAGTAGTAGTCAGTTTTTTTGCAATGCCTGCCTTCACGTTTTTTCTCTGTATGATATCTTATAAGTCAATCGAACATATAATTCTCTGCCGGGGCCGGGTAGCGGTGCATGCAGGCTATTGTATGCCTGCGGGTACAGTATTGTCTCATCGGTCAGGTTGGCTACCCCCATACCCACTGTACAGTTTTTCAGCAAATCGTTGGCACCTACAAACACATTACACACCAACTGCTGCGGCAACTCACCCAGTATACCATTGCCCGTAGCGTCTACAGCAGCATAGGCATATCGTTTACTCAGGTAAAATGCCGATAGCGATGCGTATATTTTCTTTGTAATGTTCACCGAAGTCAACATACTCATTTTGTGGCGGGCAGTACCCAAAGTTATCTGGCGCATGCCGGGCACTGCATTACCCTCATCTACCCCCTTGCCCTGCACAGTATAAAACGAATAGCCAGCACCTATAGAACCATGCCTCGACTTATACTTGTACTCGGCCTCTACCCCCCGGCTGCCGGTATTGTATGGCGTATTCCTGTACCCGTCCAGAAAAGGGTTGGTACTATTGGGGTCGGTATTTACAAAATACTTGATGGCATCGCGGGTGGTAATATCAAACAGATTCACCGAAAGATACATATCCTTCTTCAGGTTGGCACTGGCCTCAAGCTCTACCGTATGGGCCCGCTCAGGCTTTAGCATATCGCCCGTTATAGCCGATTGTATGCTCTCAATAGCCGGGGCCCTGAAAGATGAGCCATACATAGCCTTTACATTAAAAATGCCCCATCGCCGCGTAAGCCCCATCCTCGGGTTGAATGCACTACCAAATGCCGAGCTTACGTCGTACCGCCCCCCTACAATAAAGTTGACAAACGGAGACCTGATCAGCATTTGCCCAAATGGCGCATAGTTCATATACCCTATACTTGTAGTACTGTCTTTTCTAAACACATTACCAGCCCCCAGCAACGCCCTGTCGTTATATACCTCCAGCCCGGCATTCACGGTTACACGATAGTCTGGCTCCCAAAATATAGCTGCATTGCCCCTGTAACGGCTACCCTTAAACAGATAGGTGCCATAGTTAGAATCTACAGGGTCGGGGCTACCATCAAATATCCACGGTTTCGACTGTCGTTTATCCAACCGTATCACCGTTTGCAACTTCTTATTCCACTGCCGCACATGCCGCAGGTCAGTCATTACAGATCGGAAATTCAGCGGATATGGCCTGCTCAATGCCGCATAATCGCCATCGCGGTTAGTTGTTCGGTAATCGTCGTACACCAGCCTTGCCGATAACCCCTTGTACTGTATGGCCGCATTCAACCAGTCGCTTTCCAACCTTGCGTTGCCGGCCATATCAAATGCGGTTCCATTCACATCGGTATAAGTTCTGTTGCTACGGTTACCCCGGCCCACCATTCCCCCTACCGACCATTCCAACGCCTTCCTTTTGCCCCCTGCAAGCAACTCTATATTTCTTCTCGCATACGTCCCATTCATTTCGCCCCCTGTAGCTATTGCCTGCACACCATTTATCTCACTGCCTTTTTTTGTGGTAATACTTATCACTGCATACTCGGCACAGCCGCCATATATGGCCGAACCCGGCCCGCGTATCACCTCTATACGCCTGATATGTGCCAACGAGTAATGGTTGCCAAACTGCAAAGAGGCATAGGCAAGGTCATTCACCTCATGCCCGTCTATACGCAAGGCTATATTGCCCTCATTGGCCCACATACCTCTGAAGGATACCGACACAACCCCTTCCACATCCACATTAAACTCCAACCCCGGCACCATACGCAGCACATCTATCATATCCTTTGCTCCGCTACGCACTATATCCTCATCAGTTATTACCGACACTACAGACGGTGTTTTACGCATATTCAAAGGCTTGGCCGTTGCCGCCTCTATTGCTTCGCTGATAGATTTTTCCATAGGGGTGGCCTTGTACCGCGATTTCATGTGCGACAGCTCATCCAGCGACAGCTCCCGTAGTTCGGCACTGTCTGGCAAGGCATCGGTTTGTGCATATACCCCCCCCGCCGTCAGTAACAGCAACACAGTAGCTATATGTATTATCCCCTTCATCACTTATCTCGTTAATACCGCATTATTTTTTATCTCATCACTCAGCTTCAGCCCCCGCTGGCCACAATTACGCAGACTCAACTGGTACGATGTCTTAAAATCATTGTCTTCGTCTATAAAAAAGGAAATACAGGCACCTGCGTGACACATATTTGACTTTTCCGATATAATAAGTATTGGGCTACCCGCAGTGGCCTGTGTAACTGCTCTTAACTGACCTGCCGCATTGGCCGCCAGTAGTACCACATCCACCTCGCGTGCTTCGCCAACGGCTATATGCCTTACCGAATATTGAATGTTGGAGTTGCGGCGGTGAGAAAACAGTTGCTGCAACTCGTCTGCTACCGGCGACTGGCCCAACACCCCTACTACAATGTGTGTCTTCTTCTCAGGCCAATCGGTATATTTTATGAAATTGAGTATGTACAAAGAATTCTCGGCATAGTCGAAAGACTGACCATGTACCGTATGCACGATACATAAGCATCCTAACACCAAAAACCTTCGCAATACGGTCATCATCAATCAGTTCAACAACAGGGAGAATCCTGCATAAAAATAGAAAATCAAAACGGCAATAAGTAACATACCATTAACCTTAGAAAAATAATGCGTTTAACAAATTGCACAAAATTGCATACAATTGATTTTGGTAAAAAAATGAGCCATAGCTAATTGCACATGGCTCATTCTTCCTTAGTGAAAATGGCAAAATAATGCACATCTCTACTATTTCTGAAAAGTGTTTGATAAACCCTTACGCTATCACCTCTCCTTCCAAATCGTAGTCGAAAGCCTTTACGATACGCACATTCACAAAATCGCCTATCGGTAGGGCTTTTTTGCTGTGTATCACTACCTCGTTATCTACTTCCACACTGTCAAATTCTGTACGGGCAAGATACCTTCCGGCCTCTTTTTTGTCTATCAGTACTTTGTAGGTTTTGCCCACCTTCTCCTGATTGACTTCGTAAGATATCTCCTGCTGTACCTCCATTATTTCTTGCGCACGAGCTTCTTTCTCTTCATGTGTCAGCGTATCGGCCAGCTCGTAGGCACTGGTATTTTCCTCGTGCGAGTAAGTGAATATGCCCACCCTATCCAGGCGGGTATCGGTAAGAAATTGTTTCAAGTCTTCCACATCATCGCGGGTTTCGCCGGGGAAGCCAGTTATCAGCGTGGTACGAATGGCTATACCCGGCACCCGGTTTCTCACCTCCCCTATCAGGTCGGTTATCTCGGCACGGGTTATCTGGCGTTTCATGGCCTTCAGCATATTGTCTGATATGTGCTGTAATGGCATGTCCAGATAGTTACAAATATTGTCGCGCTCCTTCATTACATCCAGTATATCCAGAGGGAACTTAGAAGGATAGGCGTAGTGCAAACGAATCCAGTGCAAGCCTTCAATATCAGACAGGTGCTTCAGCAAATCGCTGAGGGCACGCTTTTTGTATATGTCCAGACCGTAGTAGGTAAGTTCCTGCGCTATCAGCATTATCTCCTTCACACCACTACGCACCAGTTTCTTTGCCTCAGTCACTACTTCCTCTATAGTCTTGGATATGTGGCCACCACGCATCAGCGGTATAGCACAGAAAGAACAGGTACGGTTACACCCCTCCGATATTTTAAGATAGGCATAATGCTTCGGTGTGGCCAGCAAACGCTCGCCAACCAACTCGGCTTTGTAGTCGGCTTCAAACTGCTTTAGCATCAGGGGCAGTTCCATAGTACCAAACCATGCATCCACCTCGGGTATTTCTGTCAGCAAGCTATCCCTATATCTTTCGCTCAGGCACCCGGTTACATATACTTTATCCAAGCGGCCACGGCGTTTCAGTTCCACCTGGTCCAGTATCGTATTTACACTCTCTTCCTTTGCCTTATCTATAAAACCACAGGTATTCACCACCACTATGTTATGGTCGGTCTTGCGGTTTTCATGCACCACATCTATTCCGTTGGCCAGCAGTTGCCCACCCAGCATCTCGCTGTCTACCATGTTCTTGGAGCAACCAAGGGTGATGATATTTACCTTATTGGCTTTTAGTGTCTTTGTTTTCAAAAAAATATCTTGTAAACGAATTAAAGAATCATTTTCATGTAATGCGTATCAGTACGATGATGTATCGACACTCAGTTTTTGCACTTTTGCTATAGACAGCTCCTTATTGTCATTCTGTCGAAGCTCTACCTCAAAATCGAATGGAAAATTGTCTTCTGAAGTATCACCCATATCAATTTGCCTATCTAAAGCCGACCCAAATTGCAACTGTACGGCAATAACGCCGTTCCCTTTGGCAAAAATTGTTCCATCTGCCCTTACGGTCAGTTCGTCAACGGTAACATCTGCTACACCATCAATACGCGTCTGTGTAGACAACGTAATTAATTCCTGTGGCGGATAGTCCATTATATATTGGGCAAGCAGTTGATGAATATTATAAATCTCGAGCTTCTTTTTTTGTGGTGGGGTTACCATAACTACAAGAAACTTATAATTACTGGCACTTTTTACATAGTTACCAATTTCTACAATTGCTTTTCTCTTTTCCGGGCTCATCTTTCCGGACTTCACTTCTATAACTATAGTCTCCTCATTTTTCCTTGCAACAAGGTCGGCATAGTGCTTGCCTACCTTTTCCTCAATCGATATCTGGTAGCCCTTACTTCGATATTCGTCAGCTATTTGCTCAATGGCAACCTTGTCAATGTATTTCTGAAAATACGCTCTGTTAATTTCCATTGTCCATAAAATTAAAACGGCACATAGATGGTTTCAGGCTTCCGCATTCCACATACAATACATGTTCTTCATGTTCTAATGCATCAAGCATCTCATCAATCAAATCACCACTCAAGCCCGAAAAATCCAAAATACTGAAATCATTGCTGCTCAAGTCGAAACTGCCTGCCAATCGAACTTTTATCTGAAAATCATCTTCATACAAAACTCCTTTCAAGCAATCCCACAGCGGCTTACTGATGTTATCTGCGTCAATCTTCAGGTTCTTATTGTAAAAATGAAACACCAACCCGTACATATCTCCCAAGAACAAACTGCTAACCTGATTGTACTTGTTCACAGAATGCTCAATACAGGCTTTATATATTCTCTTTTTTTCCTTGCTTGCACCTTTCCAACTATTAAAAGTTGGAGGTTGGCGTTTTACAATAAAATAATACATAAGACCGCTGAAATAGTTTTTGTAAAGTTACGATATGTAATTGCAAGTATAGTGCCACACATTTTCAGTACCATACCTCTTAAGTGGTAGATGAATGAATGCAAGCTGGCTGCACTCCACAAATCCCTCACTACTACTTACTTCTTCCTCATAAATACTCGTATTGGCACCCCACTGAAATTGAAGTGACTACGCAGCTTGTTCTCCAAAAAGTTGCGGTACGATTCCTTAATCGCATCCGGATAATTGCAATAGAACGCAAACGAGGGAACCGCCGTAGGCAATTGCTGTACAAACTTTATTTTGATATTGTACCCGCGCGATATACCCGGCGAAAACTGCTCTATCTCGGCCAGCATCACCTCATTCAGTACCGATGTAGCTACCCTGCGGCTGCGACTCTCATACACTTCCAGTGCCTTCTCCATGGCCTGAAATATGCGGGTTCTGTCCTTGGCCGATACAAATATCACCGGCACATCGGTAAAGGGAGCCAAACGCTCCTTTATATCACGCTCAAAATCGCGTGCCGTATTGGTTTCTTTTTCTACAAGGTCCCATTTGTTCACCAGCAATACGATCCCCTTGCCCTTGCGTGCAGCCAAACTGAAGATACTGATATCCTGAGCGGTAAGCCCCTGCTGCGCATCTATGAGCAACATACATACATCCGACTCGTCCATCGCCTTAATGGCACGTATCACCGAATAAAACTCAAGGTCTTCATGTACGTTCTTCTTTTTACGAATGCCCGCAGTATCTATCAGAATGAACTCTTTACCAAACAGCTTGTAATGCGTATGTATCGTATCGCGCGTGGTACCGGCAATGTCCGATACTATGGTACGCTCCTGATTCACCAGCGCATTCAGCAATGTAGACTTACCTGCATTGGGCTGACCAACAATAGCAAACTTCGGCAGTGGGTTACCGTCCTTATCTGTTATCTCTGTTGCCTCATCCTCGGTAATGTGCGCTGTTATCTCGTCCAGCAATTCGCCGGTACCAGAGCCCGAAATAGATGACAGGAAGAAATTGTGCTCGAAACCCAACGAATAAAATTCAGTGGCAAACAGTGCACGCTCGCTATTATCAACCTTATTCACCACCAGCAAAACCGGCTTGGTAGACTTGCGCAGCACAGCCGCCATATCATCATCCTGACCAGTAATGCCGGTAATGACATCGCACACAAACAGAATGAGATCTGCCTCTTCAACCGCAATATGTACCTGCTTACGAATCTCTCGCTCAAACACATCTTCAGAACCAGAAACAAAACCACCCGTATCTATAACGTTGAAATTTTTTCCATTCCAGTCGGCTATACCGTACTGGCGGTCGCGGGTTACCCCACTTTGGTCATCCACAATCGCCTTGCGTTGTTCCAGCAACCTGTTGAACAAGGTCGATTTACCCACATTCGGCCTACCCACTATCGCTACCGTAAAACCAGGCATAATATTTTATTTGTTTTTTGAACGTGCAAAGGTAGTTCTAAATATGTTGTGTACCGCTAATAATATGCAGACAATGACATCTAACACCCTCATGCCATACTTTACCCACATGATACTCACCATTTTAGCGAATTATTGTAATATTTATGCAACAAACACCTGCAATCGTTGCCACACCTTAACATTACGTTACCTTTGTATAAATTCCAACTTAATAATAGAACATGAGAAAATTCTTATTCGCACTGTTGGCTACCATAGGCATGCACACCACCGCCAATGCGGCAGTGGGTGATACTACATGGGTGCAAGCCAATATGGACACACTGTCGTGGTATGGCAATTACGATAGTTCGGTAACCTTTCCGGCTGCAGGCACCAATTATCGCAACATCTACATGATTGTGACGGTAGGTAAATATGTTTGCCCCGGCTCTCCTACCTACTGTGGCGATTGGGATTACACCTTTCTTACCTATCTGATGACACCCGGTGGCGATACGCTGGAACTGGGTCGTCTCATTACCCCATACGCCAACTCGGGCGCACCACGTACCCCCATTTCGTGGAAACAACGCTACATATATGACGTAACCGACTATGCATCCAAACTTACCGGACCAGCATGGGTACGTATCCTATATTCAGGTTACTCGGGCGGCTTCACCGGCGACATAAAGTTTGCGTTTGTAGAAGGTACGCCAGATCGCGATGTGAAGGGGCTGGAACGCCTGTGGCATGGTAGCTACAACTATGGCGGTGCTACCAGCATCAATACCAACTTCCCAGACCGTACCAGCGTGAGCCCTACAGGCACACAATCGGCCGAGCTGAAGTTCCTCATTACCGGCCACGGTAGCGATGATGCAGGCTGCTGCGAGTTTGCGAGCCACAACTACAATGTGAATCTGAATGGAACCACTACAGAAACCAAAGCCATATGGCGCGACAATTGCGGCCTTAACGACCTGTACCCACAATCGGGCACATGGATATATGACCGTGCCAACTGGTGCCCCGGAGCCATTGTCAACACCAATCGCCACGTACTGCCCGGTGTTACATCGGGGTCTACCAACAATGTGGGCATCACCTTCGACCCTTATACCAGCCCCGGAGGCGGCCTTGGCAGCTACACTACCGAAGCACACCTGGTATACTATGGCAACTACAACAAAACGCTGGATGCCTCTGTTGAGGACATCATTGCCCCTACTGCCAACGAAAACCACTTCAGGCACAACCCTATTTGCGGCTCACCGGTTATTTCTGTAAAAAACAGAGGTGCAAACACCATTACCACCATTGCGTTCGAGTATGGTGTGAAAGACTCGGTACAGCAAACCCACACATGGAGCGGCACACTGAATGTAGGCGAGGTGAAGGAAATAGCCCTGCCCGACCTGCTGAATCTGGAAACAATGGCGGGCACTACAGGTGCTGCCGAGTTTACAGTAAAAATAACCAGCGTAAACGGCAGTACCGATGCCGATGCATCGAATGATAAAATGACAACCACATTCAATCCTTCTCCCAAGTGGGATGGCCAGTTCCGTATACAGATGGGGACCAACAACCAAACAACAAGCCCCGGCGTAAGCGAAACCTCGTGGAAGATTTACGACATAGACAACAACGTAGTGCGCCAGCGCACTGGTGCAGCACCTGGCACAGTGTATATCGACACCGTAACGCTGTCTACAGGTTGCTACCGTCTGGAGCTTACCGATGCCGGCTGCGATGGCCTGCAATGGTGGGTATATTCCAACAACCCAAGCCTTGGCGTAACAGCAGGTAGTTTCTTTGTAAAGAAAATGGGTTCGGTCGCCAACATCCCCATGAATGGCTACCAATATTCTACTACCTACCGTCACGACTTTGGTTGCAAATTCGTACAGTATTTCTATACCAGCACACCGGTAGGTGTTACCGACATCATTGCATCAGGACAGGCGATGCAAACCTACCCCAACCCTGCAACCAATGTGGTGAATATAGACTTTGATGGTATGACCGATGTAAACGGTACCATACAACTGATAGATGCACTGGGCCGCATTGTAAAAACCGCCCCATGTACATCGGCCCATACCGAGCTCTCGCTCTATGGTATGATGACGGGCATCTATACCGTAGTATTTGTGAACAATGCAGGTCAGAAAATGCAATCAAGACTGTTTGTAACACGCTAAGAGCGAAATACACGCATTATAACAACAAAGCCCGCCAGCAATGGTGGGCTTTGTTGTTGTTACGCAGTGCGTTTGTACTTGTTCCTATACTCTGCCGGCGACAAGCCCGTTATCTTCTTGAACGTGGTGCGGAATGCCTTGGGGTCGGTATAGCCTACGGCATACATCACCTCATTGATGTTGTCTCGGCGGGTCTCAAAACTCTTTTTGGCAGCCTCCATCTTCACCCGTTGTATGTATTCTGTAACCGTATTGTTGGTAGCCGCCTTAAAACGCCTTTCCAAACTACGCCTGCCGGTAGCCAGCAGGTCGGCCAGTTCATCTACCGTCAGGCGGTCCATATAGTGCTGCTCTATATACTCCTGCGCCCGCCTTATGGTATCGTCCTGATGGGTTTTCTGTGTTTTGAAGATGATAAATGGCGACTGGCTGTTGCGCATGGTCTCTATCACAAAATACTTACTGGCCAATATAGCCATCTCGCGGTTGGTATGCTTCTCTACCAGATACAACAACAGATTCCAGTACGAGTTGGCCCCACCGCTGGAGTACAACCTATTTTGCTCGGTAATAATCTTTTCATCTACCAAATGCACCTCGGGAAACAACTCCCGGAACAAATCGGCATACAGCCAATGGGTAGAGCAGGTGCGCCCGTTCAGCAGGCCGGTATTGGCCAGTAGAAACGCACCTATGCACAGGCTGGCTACCTCTGCTCCCTTGTAATACTGGGCCACTATCCACGGCAACAGCTCTTTGTTGCGCTCCAGTGCCACCCGCACATCGCCACTTATGGCGGGCACTATCACCAGATCGGTTTTGGGTATATCCTTCAGCAGCGCATCGGCCTTTATGGTTACAACCCCATCGCTCAAGGGTACCGTTTCTGTCATGGCTACCAGTTGCACCTCAAACAGAGGCTCCTTACCGGCATTTGCCAGAAAACCGTTTACCGCCGTAAACATATAGCGCGGGTCTACAATAGCCTGTGGCACTGCAGTTTCGGGCACCAGTATAGAAACATGTATCATAACGCTTCAAAGATAAAAAATGTCGCATTCGCCCTCACTCTTTGTCGCGTTTTGGATCTCAAAATCCACCACACACCCTATACCTTTGTAGTGCAATTTTCAATCACACATCAATAACGTTTTATGGCACAGCTTAGTCCCTACCTCACCTTCAATGGCAACTGTCTTGAGGCATTCAATTTTTACAAAAGTGCATTTGGCGGCGAGTTTGCCACCGTTATGACGTATGGGCAGGTTCCTGCGGGTGAAGACAATCCCGGCACAGCCGACCCCAACAAAATCATTCATATTTCCCTGCCCATCAGCAAAGAAACAGCTATTATGGGTTGCGATATGCCAGCCGCATATGGACAAGCCATATTTGGTTCCAATTTCAATATTTCGGTAAATGCAGCCAGCCGCGAAGAAGCCGACCATCTGTTTGCGGCCCTTTCTGCCGGTGGCAAGGTGGTAATGCCCATGGCCGACACCTTTTGGGGTGCATGGTTTGGTATGTGTACCGACCCCTTTGGTATACAATGGATGATTAGCTACGATGCGGGCCAACCCCAGCAATAAAATGATAATAGAAGTATTCAGAACCAATGTTGCGTGCGACAGTCAGGCCCACTGGCTGTCGGCGCAGCTATTGCAAATGCCCGGCCATCACCGCATCACGTTCGATCTGGAAGACTGCGATAAAGTATTGCGCATAGAAGGCACCAACGTACAGCCCGGCAACATCATCGGGCTGTTATCTACAGCGGGTTTCTCCTGCACCCTGCTACAAGACTAACTGCAACCGGCATACATCATTTCTATCATGCGCACCACGTCGCGCCCCTCATCGGCCCCCGTCATAACGGTACTGCCATGCCGCAACACATCTACCACATTCTGTATCACCTTGTCGTGATTGCTCATAGAGCCCTGATACAGCCCATAGTCGTTCGACTTGGCCGAAATATTGATAGACGGCAATGCATCACCCGCTATCTGCTGATATTCAATAGTATTCAGGTACTGCCCGCCTATCTTCACTGTGCCGTTCTCGCCAAACAACGTTATAGACCCCTCCATATTGCGCTCGTAGGCACAGGTAGTAAAGTTGAAATTGATGATGGCACCATTATCGGCCTGCATCACAAAACTGCCCGTATCCTCCAGCTCGGTATTGTGCTGGTGGGCATAGTTGGCCACACTGCCCTGCGCAGTAGCAATGCCCCCGTTCAGGTAGTAGAGTATATCTACAAAATGACTGAACTGCGTAAACAAACAACCACCGTCTTTGGCCTTTTTACCCCGCCAGTCGCTACCGGCATAGTAGGCATCGCCCCGGTTCCAGAAACAGTTTACCTGTATCATATACACCCTGCCTAGGCGGCCCGATGCTACCAGCTTTTTCACCTCCTGCACGGGTGGGTTATAGCGGTTTTGCTTCACTGCAAATATGATGCGGTTGCTGGCATCGGCCACGGCTATCATCCGTTCACACTCGGCAGTACTCAGTGCCATGGGCTTCTCTACCACCGTATGCAACCCTGCCGATAGCCCGGCTATGGTATGCGCCTCGTGCAGATAGTTGGGCGTGCATACGCACAATACATCGGCCGGCTTTGCTGCCAACATATCTTGCAAATGGGTGTAGGCAGGCACACCCGCACGGGCAGTTTGCTGCACATTGGTATCGCACACCCCCACCAGCTCTGCCGCACTATTGGCCGCTATCTGCGCCGCATGCCGGCTACCTATATTACCAAAACCCACTATCAGGAAACGCACCTTGTTATCCATAATCGCCCAAATATAAAACCAAAACGGAAGAAGGGGGCATTTAGTATCTGTCCCCCCGCTGTTGGTGGGGTTGTTCAGTAATGGCCAGTATGGGGGATTGGGTTTGTGTGTTATGTATTACTAACAATATCTGTACGGCGTGAGTGGTTGTGGGAGGGGTACAGCAATATCGGTGGAATATCTGAAGTTGAGAAGATTCTACTCCAAACAATAGACATATCTTGCCGTATCAAACAGAAAAAACTACATGCGATGAGAAAATTTCCCAATGCCAGTATCATAAGCATACTAACTACAGATTCTTCAATTGTAGATAGCTATAATTTAGTTTTTGTGACCGTCACAATAGTTCCTGATTATTATGACTCCCCCAGTCCATTTTGGTATCAGGGAAAAGGGAAAGGGCGATCTGCTTCATTTGTATGTACCAGCGATAAAGTTCGTCAGTGGATAGCGTGTGGAAATGATGGACAAATTCAAAGCCTATTTGATAGGATAATTACTGCCAAAGAACTCTTTATTGAAGGGAGAATATTAAAAATTCAGCTTCCAGAATTCCATAAAGAACTATACATCTCGAACCCTTACATTGACAGAAGGCAAAATAATGCGGACATATATAAAACAAAAAACAACCTACACATCCCACGAAAGCTACTTGAGGATGAAAACTGTAAAATATTAAGTGGGTATACTCATGAGAATCATGACTTTAAGCACTTATTCCCTACAGGCATCTATGAAAAAAATGAGCTTATTGGAAAATTCCAAGATCAAATTTTAGCTTCTAATGAACAACGCAAACCATATTTGACATTCCATGGCAGGCATCCTAAAAAAATAGGAGCAGACATTGAAAAGATGACCGGATTTTATCAAGAAGATTTTAAACCGGAAGTATCTTATGAGGCTCGGCTCTACAATAACGACAAAACGGTGGTAGGCACTTCGGTAATTGACAAATCAAATGGCGTTTTCCATACTTCCATAACTGATCCATCGGGCAAAGGCTGGGTAAACATTTATCAAAATGAAGATATAGTATCATCGACAGAATATGCTTTAATAAAAAATTTCAACATTAATACAGATATTGCTTCTTCAACTCTGGTAGACGCTTACGGGCGAAAAATAATGATAACAGAGCAAACACGTATAAGACCCAATACAATTGAAAACAGTACTTTTCAACGAGAAATTTTTTCAACAAAAAATGCTGCTTATATAAAACTAACAGACACATTTACAGAAGTTTTGAAATTTTTAGGTCCAAAGATTGTAATTGCTGATCCATACTATTTTAACAACATCAAGGAAGACAACATAACCAAATCTTTCGCAATATCAGATTGTCAGTCTGCTTTCCTAAATGCAATTATAATTACCGCAATAACATCAGGAATTAGTGAGTTGTCATTTCTAGGATGTTCGCGAGCAAATAATCATTTCGATAAAGACGAAAGCCAAAACACGACAACAAAGCAACAAAGGTTTGAACGTTATCAAAAGCTATTTTCCAGCATAATTTCAAGTAATAAATTAACCGAAATTCAAGTCAATTTTCTAACTACAACAGATTTCCACAATCGATATTGGTTTGGGCTTGCAGGTGATAGCAGTAATTTTTCGAGAGTGGTTGCTGTAACAAATAGTTTTGGGATCATGGATGAAGTAGACTTTTTCCATGTTACTGGCGACATTCAAGGCAGCTTAATTTCTCACAAATATTACAGGCTATATAAAAACGCAACTCATGAATCTACTATTTAACGAAAAAATATTCAAAATATTAAAAATATCAATATGTATAGGTGAAATAAACTGGTCTATTGTTTATGACTTGCCAAAAGAGTTTGATGCAGTCTCAGGCTTTAATGTCAGTCGTTTTGAAAACAGAGGTAATCAAACAATCTTTAAAAATCGATTAGCATATTTAAATTTGGGCAAAGTAAATCAAGAGGAATTTAGACTAATATTTGAAGCACTACTGGTAGAAACAAAAAATGACATAGTCGCACTCGCAAATCTATTTGTAATATTCCATTCTTTGAGTACGAATGAAGACTTTAATAGACATATCCTCTTGATCTATAAGGCAGCTATAGACACTCGTTGTGAAAAGGTGTATGAGCTTTTAATAGACTCTCTGAATAGAGAATATTATGTAAATCTAAACGACCCTCGATTAGAAAATGTCACCTCTGTAGAAAACTGGCTTATGGCCTTTCATTCTGCACAATATTTTCATAACAATAATGACCCAGTCATTTCCTCAATACGCCTTATTCAAGATGATACTACTCTAGATGTTGACTATCAGTATTTAATTAAAATGAAGCCAATTCTCAGGTCTATCATAAAAGGATGGTTCAATTTTAATATCGTCTCTGATAAAGATTTTTTGGTTAGCAAAATCACATCTTCTCAGTGCGAGGCTTCATTTATTTCAGCAACATTACTTAATGACACCCTTCCCGACGTATCACCACCTAAGTGGTTAGACAATGACATCATGGAAATTCTTTTTATTAAACATTGGCCAGAGATCGGAAGCTACATTTTTCTCTTCTTATACGGAATAAAATACCAAAACAGCAATCATGCTGTACATAAAAAACTAAAAGATGGAATGCGAGCTATGTTCCCTCAAGTAATGAACAAGTCTACGCATTATGCTTGGCAAAACTCAATAAGTTTTCCTCTTGGGCTAATCGCATTCTATGGTTGGGTAAGAACATACGGTCACGAAACCATACCAAATGACGTTTACGACTTAATGCGAATAAGACTGCTAGATAGTCTAGAAAAAGTTACAACGGAGACAAAAAAAGCATTGGCTGATTCAAATAGTGATATTTTCAATTCTCATAGTTACGGCAAAGAAGAATACATCAACACATTTCCATACATCCTATTATTACTAATGGATTGTAATGAAAATCAGGTAAAACAATTTAAAGATATAATGTTTGATGTAAAACCATTTTTTTATGGAGGTTTTGCAGCTACAAAACATGCAACAAACTTTACGGAATTTATTTTGATGGTACTAACAAGTATTACGCAAATAGAGGAACTAGACAATACTAGAATAAAAAAGTTTCAATCATTGATAAAAACTGTTTGCGATTCTGTAATTATTCCATACATACACACATCAGAACGCCATAACGAAATATGGGACCCATTAGCGACAGGAGAAGTGTTTTCCTTTTCAATTACATTAGCAATGTTTAATATAAGATTACAAAAAATCTTGAATAGTGAGTACAAACCAGCATTTAATACTTTTTTTGAATACATAAACTCTGTTAAGATTGCAAAATGGCCGTATGAACGGATTGAGGATTTGAACGGATATTACAAATTCAAAAATCTGCAATAAGCAAATCAATCTTTTGTATATGAGGAGTCCCAATTGGCCGTGACTTATCATAAATGTTTGGCTTTGGCATGCCCAGTTGGCCGTAGCTTATCAGAAATGTTTGGCGTAAGCATAGCTTACGCCAAACGTGGTAGCCGGATTCCGTCCGGCTATACCTTGTCAGTCTTGTGCAATGGGCACAAGCCCTTTCCTGTTTCCGTCTGTTCCCCGCTATTGGTTTTCCCCACCAATAGCCAGCACACGAGCATTGGCCCATGTGCTGGCATCATATTAGGCACTACATTTACCCTATATCCCATAAAATCTGCCCAACTCGAGTGGTTGTATTGAAGAAGACCAACAATGGCAGAATAACTCATCATGCTCTTATGGAATCTCTCACAGTCTTAACCTGTTACTTTCAATGACTGAATAAGTTCATCATGTATCTCAAAATTAAATTTAAGAATAAGTGGACTTCCCGGAAAAGTTCCTGATACCTCGGCAGACAAAACCCCGGACGTACCATTTTGCTTATAATCGAGCGGCTTCATAGTTGAACGATACTTCTCGTTGCTTTCAGCTATCCAATGTTCTATTTCGGTTCTTCCGGTATGCACTTTGCCTTCATCATGCACAATAGCTTTTTCGGTAAAACAATTGGCATAAGCCGAGCTATCAAATTCATTTTGTGCTTTTACTAACTCTGAGATAACCTTTGGTAAGTTCATTCTTTTTGATTTTTTGTTGTATTAAATGGTTGGTACTGTACCGCCGTCAATTACAAATTCTGTTCCTGTGAGATAGCCAGCTCTTGGTGAAACCAAAAAGCCTACCAAATCAGCCACTTCTTCTGGCTCCGCAGGTCTTCCGATTGGGATGCCACCCAATGCATCCATCACACTTTGCCGTGCTTCTTGTATGGTACTATTGGCGTTTCTTGCAATCTCGCCCAGCCAGTCAATAGACGCTGTTGTATTTATCCACCCCGGCGAAACAGTGAGCACGCGTACACCTTTTGGCGCAACCTCATTCGACAAACTTTTGCTGTAATTTCTCAGTCCCGCCTTTGCGGCAGCATACGGCAATGTCGAGTCATACAAAGGCAGTTTACCTTGAATAGAAGCAATGTGAATGATAACTCCGCTTTTCCGTTCTATCATTTGAGGTAAAAATCCTCTATCAAGTCGGACAGGAGCAAGCAGATTTGCTTGCAATGTCGTTTCCCAGTCTTCGTCAGTTAATGCAGCAAAGCCACCAGCCGGTGTTGCTGAAGAACCAAGGTTGTTCACAAGAATGTCTAACCGTCCATAAGTCGTTAAAACTTCGCCGACCACTTTTTTTGCTCCTTCGGCCTTGCTTAGGTCGGCAGGAATGAAATGCATCCCGGTATCGGCTTCCGGCGCATTTCTTGCTGTAATAACTACCGTTGCGCCCGCATGCAACAGCCTTTCTGCAATGGCCCTTCCGGCACCTTTAGTGCCACCCGTTACCAGAGCAATTTTGCCCTTTAATTCACTACTAAATTCTCTTCCCATTTTTTACCTTTTTGCTTTTGAATTTCTATGAGCAAAATTGAGACGTACCATCCCTTGATACAAGTACGGAAAACCGAATGGCATACCGATAATTTTATCCCCTATTGAGCAATATGGTCTATTGGGGTAATTTCGTGCCATGAAAGAAAGGAAGATACCGTTGAACCTGAATTGTGGGCTCGATTTGGTGAGCGAGGTATTGTACGGCAAATGGAAAATCCGATTACTATGGTTCATAGATCAGGGCCATAAACGCCCAAGCGAACTGCAACGGAAGATACCTGATGCTTCGAGAAGGGTGCTAAACATCCAACTGAAAGAACTTGAAGATCATGAGCTGATTTCCAAAATCATCTATCCGGTAGTACCACCTAAAGTGGAATACTACCTGACCGACTTCGGCAAAAGCCTTATTCCTGTCATATTGGCTATAGGACAATGGGGCGATGCAAATGAAAAGAAACTAAGAGCTTTAATAGAGGCAAGGAAGTAGTAAAGTAGGGCTTACATTCTGTAGATGTTGGTGTTCTTTAGCATGCCAGGTACATGGGTATTTCTGCCTCTGTTGGTATTCTTTCTGTACAACCATTTCATAACACCCTTATTATCAAATATGTACAGTGGTTGTATGCGCTCATCAACTTGCTTAGTCGCAGAATTCACCACCTGATTGCCGTCACGTCCTCTGCGAGAGACACGGCGGAGACGGAAAGCCCCCCTCGTTAAAGGCCATATCACGGGATATTTAAGAATGGTTGCAAAATAAATTGCAATTGAATTTTGTCTCTCAAAATACGTTGTTGCACTCCTTCGTTTTGGTGGACTCTAATTGGTGGGTAGTTTTTGTTGGCTATGATCGGCGGCAAGACATTTAGATTAAGGTGTGAATGGTATTGTCTAAAACTGAGGATCGTTTCCTCAAATTTTTCTCGAGCATCTTTCAACCAAGACCCTGAAAGCCCTGTCTTTATTTCAAAGAAAAGGATGTTATTTTCATATACAAAAAAGCCCTCGCATCTTTTAATCAATTCATTTGGAACGCCGGGAATGCGAACATTGTCGGAAGAAAACTGTGCTGGGTCTCTGTTATCATCATCCAAATCATAATTGCCTGTTCTGAATATATCAATACAGTAATCTACAGCTTTGAATTGAATTGTCCTGCCATTATTTTGTATTTCGAAATCATTTGGCACCCCTTGAGGCACTAACTGTGCAGGTACTCTTGCATTTGAATTTGCATCACTTACACCAAACGCAGCCCAATTAAAATCTATAAGACAAGAATGATTCAATTGAAGACACATACCGTTTGCATTTTCACATGACGGATTAAAGAAGTTTACCGGCATAAATCTTCAATTTTAAAAAGTTCGGAAAATCTATCGTTTGTAGTTCCCAACTCTACATTTAGCTTGTTTTCGTCCGACGGTAATCCTTTGTAATTCCCCAACAGTTTTATACTTCCCTCTTTTTCATACAATTCGTAGATTACAAGATCATCTGGATCAACAACAGAATCTAAGGGGACTACCTTCCCTACTTCTGAATTCAATTCTGTTTCTTTTTTTGCTATCTCGATCTTACGTAACAAATTGAAAGCCTCTACACACAGAGTAATATCATTTATTAAATACGGACTATGTGTGGTTATTATTAATTTATTCTCTGGCTTTTCGTTCTTAAACTTCAAAAGTTCAAAAAGAATATTATTCTGTGATTCAGGGTACAAATTTTGTTCAGGCTCCTCAACAATATTGATAAAACTTTGATATTTGAATTTTGCCGATAATTGTTCCAACACTACCTTCAGTACGTCTTCTGAAATTTTATTATCCTCAATTGCTTTAGCAACTGCATTCCTTATTTTTTGCTCCTCTTCGCGGTTAATATCCTTCCTTGTGACGCTGCTCTTGTTTTTAATTACCTCCGACAGGTATCGAGTAACCAATACCATGGGAACGAGAGACTGAAATCCACTTGACGCCTCTAACAACTCTAGTTCATAGTCAGGGCCAATAAGCCACGAACTTTTATTTTGTTTTCTGTATTCAAAGGCAACATTATTAATGGGTAGTAGTACAACACCTTTCAGCTCCATTTTCGCTGCTTCGTATTCATCCATAAAGGTGTATAAAGGCAATGGCAGGCGCTTTATAAGGTCAGGTCGATCAACGGAGCTGACAAAATTTCGCTCTGCTGGAACATACATAATTTTAGGAAAACTAAAATTCTCCTGACCTAAGTTCGTAACAACATTAAATTGTCCACGCAAATAGGTAAGATGATATGCATCGCCAATATATTCGATAATAGAATCGTCATTCAAGTAGTTCCCAAGATTCTGATATTCAAGATGTTTTTTAAACCGCTTGTATTGCATTACATATTTATCAGTAAAGTCACCCCTCACGAGTGCTTTTTCAATCCAACTTAGGCATGAAAACAACTTTGCAATAGTACTTTTTCCACTGCCCTGATTACCTATAAAAACGGTTACTCCTTTGAAATCTATAAACCCATCATTGGAGTTATACCCCTCTTTTATTGGACCTACATATTTAACCTTGAGTTTAGCCATAATTTTCAAATTTACCTCTTTAATCAAAAATCTCCCTCAATAAATTCTGATTCAAGTTCTTTAAAGTAGTCTTTTGTTCCCCAGTTAGCCGTAGCTTATCATAAAGTTTGGCGTAGGCTATGCCTACGCCAAACACTAAGATATAGCAAGAAATACCCCTGACGAATCAATTTAAGCCAAAGTGAATTCTCTTTATCAGTTTTGCGATAGTAATCGATCAGAACAGACGTATCAAGCACTAATGTTTTATTCGCCATTCGTTGATAGTTTTTCTGTTCTTCTCAATGGTGCGTAGTTGTTTTTCTGTGGCGGTAGGGCCTTTCAAAAGCAAGTTTTCCAAATCAGCCGTAGTGCCCTCCTCATCTACAGTAGTTTTCTCTATTTCAGCTTTTAGTTGCCGCAACTTAGCAGATGGCAAACCTTTTACAATTTTCACCAACTGATCAAACTCTATATCTACCTGAACTTGCATCTACCAAATTTATGAAACTTTGCCTTCACCGGGAGTCCTCTTCGAGCCCCCCCATGCCTAAAAACACCACGATGCACGCAACCAAATTAATGAGACATTTCATCCCCAAACCCTTGCCCACACTGCATTTGGCTTTTTATCATTAGCAGAAAACAGCCTTTCATAGACCGTCTGCAAGTGTATCATGGTGCCGGCAGTTGCCGGGTTGCTTGGTTTGGGGCATCTTTGTTGTGGCTACATCATTGGCAACCATTGAGTGAGTACTCCCCCCAATACATACCCAGCCAATTTCCACCCAAAAAACCAGTTACCCCATGGCACCTATCACCCCAAATACAATTGTACGCTCCACATTCTCCATTACCCCAATGGGGTACAATGGGGCATCGTATACCCTACCCACTCCTGCCACAATCATTACCCATACAGGGCACAACGGGGCATCGTATACACCGCCCACTCCTGCTACAATCATTACCCATACGGGGTACAATGGGGCATCGTATACCCTACCCACTCACACCACATTCATTACCCATACGGGGTACAATGGGGCATCGTATACTCTACCAGCCAACACCACATTCATTACCCAAACAGGGCACAATGGGGCATCATATACTCTACCAGCCAACACCGCAGTCATTACCCATATGGGGCACAACGGGGCATCAAACACACTACCCACTCCTGCCACAATCATTACCCAAATAGGGCACAACGGGGCATCAAACACACTACCCACTCCTGCCACAATCATTACCCAAATGGGGCATAACGGGGCATCAAACACACTACCCACTCATACCACATTCATTACCCAAATAGGGCATAACGGGGCATCAAACACACTACCCACTCATACCACATTCATTACCCAAATAGGGCATAACAGGGCACCGAATACCCTACCAACCAACACCACAATCATTACCCCAATGGGGCATAACGGGGCATCAAACACCCTATCCACTCCGGCCCTAAAACACCACGGGCACCAACAACCTGGTTGCCGGTGCCCGTGTTATGTAACTGATTGCATCAGCTTATTGCACAAATATCTCGTCGCAGGCTATCATGGGCTTTTTGTTGTTGCGGGCGCGCCATGAGGGTAGTGCGGGCAGGTTGGTAGCCGTTACACGCACATAGCGGGCTTTAGCTTTTGCCTCGGCGGCGTACTGCTTCACCGTTACTTCGTAATGCTCTTCCTGTGCAGGTGTAGCCACCATACCAAATGGTTTGTAGTTTACACCATCTTCCGACACCTCAATTGTCACCTTCTCTGGCAAAAATATCCAGTGCCGTGGGTCGTCCAGAAAGTGCATCTTCATGCCATTGATGTTTTTGGCAGTACCCATATCTATGGTAGCCACCATATTGGTGCCATAAAAGCACAGCCAATTATAGCTAAAATCGTTGTAGCCGGGGGTGCCATCGGTGAGGGTGCGGGTGCCCTTGGCGGGGTAGTCGGTAGCAGCAGGGTATTGCAGCGTTACGGCCGCCCCTACCGCCATAGATGGTGTAACACCTGCCGCAAATATGGCATTCCATTCGGCCTGGTAGGCATCTGGTGTCATGCCCCCTTCCGATAGTTCGGTCACCTTGGCCTTTTTGCAGTTGGCCACAAAGCGGGCCACCTTTTCCTTCAGGCCAGGATGTATGATCCATTCGCCCTTATCATTCTTCTCAAACACACCAAACTTCTCTATGCCATAAAATTTTGACTGTTGCAGCACAGCATATTCCAAACTCAGGTGCGCCCGCCCTACCCTTTCGGCATAGATGGGGTTGCTTTCGGCAATACCCTCAGCACCATCCCACAACTGGCTGTAGGCATCCATCTTTTCGGGGTTCAGGTAGCTGTTCCACTCGTTCACCGGGTTGCCATATATATCCAGCTTGCGCTTGCTTTCTTCCAAATTGCCATGCAACTGGCCTATGTAGGGCAGCAGTTGCTTGGCTGCCGGGCCGTAGTACTTCTGCAAGAACTCCTCGGTCAGGGGTTTTACATCCAGCTTGCAGTCATTCAGCAAGCGGGCGGTAAGGTAGCTGCGCAGCTCGGCCCACTCGCCATAGGTATCACCACTGCCCTGGGCAAATACACCTTTTATGCCATTCTCTTTGTAGAACTGCATATTGGGTTGCAGCGTCAGCAGATTGGGGAACGGAGCCAGATAGTTGGTGAACTGGGTGATGTAGTCCCACACAAACAGGTTGCCGGTAAGAGTGCCCCACTGCTTCACATCGTTGCGGAAGGCGGCTGCGCTGGGTTCGGTGGCCAGCGGTTTGTCGCGGTAGGCATCTATATTACTCAAGAATATATACACATTGCTTTCGGGCTTCAGGCTGTGCGGGGCACGGTGTGTATAGCCATAGGCTAATGTGGTAATGTACTTGTCGGGGAATGCCCTGGCGATGCGGTTCACAAATTTGATAAGCGAACCGGCCTGTGTGCCCTGCTCATCATCTACCGCCTTGCACTGGGCACATTCGCACCAGCCTATATCATCATTGGGGCCTACCGACCAATACATGGCATCGGGGTTGGCCGTCATACGTTGCCGCAGCTCGGCCTCGGCAATGGTATAGACACTTTCGTTACTCAGGCACAACTGGGTTGGCTGCCTTACCCCCTTCACCAGTGCAAAGTATTCGGGATGCGTTTTGAAGTAGGTACCCGCCGGTACCAGCTTGTTGTAAGAGTGGCCCCACAGCCCCCACAAATCTTCGAACTGCTGCAAACGGTACCATTCCAAATACTCGGCATCGCGCGATTGCGGGTAGAAGCATTCGCGGTACACAAACTGCGGGCGGCTTTCTTCTTTCAGGTTTTCGGGCACTTTCAGGCGTTTCAGCTCGGGTACTATAGCGGGTGCATCGGCCAATTTGCGGGCACCAATATACTTCTCTATAAAGGCATATACCCCATATATAAGCCCACGGCCACTGCCGCCACATATCAGCAGGTCTTTGCCCTGTACCTGTATACGGTGCGCCTCGTTGGGTAGCTTGCCGGGTATGATGATGCCCTCTTTACGCGTATGCCCTATATAGATAGCTGCGGGCGTTGCAACGGCACGCTCGCTTACAATCTTCATTTGCACACCGGTAGCACGCTTTATATAGTCTTGCAATACCCTTGCCGACCGTTCCTCGAGTTTGGTGGGGGCTTCGGGCAGGGCAATGCAATAGTTGGTTGTGTTGCCGTCTGTAATGGTTAGTTCCTGAGCGTTGCCACTACAGGCACTTACACCCAGCAACAAAATGAGTAACCGGAAAATAAATTTCATTATATCCTGAATATGAATAGAGCTGCAAATATCGGCATTATGCGGGGTCATCAAAACCGTCGTTGCAGCGATACGTAAATATCGTACTGGTTTTTATAGGCATCTATATTGGTTTTTATGTTGTACCACGATGCATTGACCCCTATAGAAGTACGGTAACTGAAGAATTTGCGATAGCCTGCCCCACAAGATACCGTCTTGTAGCTGGAGTTCTCGGCAAGGAAGTAGGCGGTACTAAAATCGTCGGGTGCGGTACCATAGCCTGCCATGGCCGAGAAATACTCGGTCTGGTTGTCGCGCAGGTAGTAGCGCACCGTGAGGATACCCGTAAAGTACTTGCGGTTAATGGTACTGTCGCCCAGGGTATCAACATACTTCAATTGCATGTTGTAGAGCTTGAAGTTGATATAGAAGTCGTTTATCTCTTTAGAGATACCCCCCATGGGCGAAAACAGGTTGCTGTTGTTCATGAGCTGCAGGTAGCGGGCACCCAGCTCCACACCCCAGCCATTCTTCAGGCTCTTGTTGATGGAATAGGCCAAACGCAAGCCGGGAAACACCATAGGATTGGGGGAATAGGCCACTGCCGCATAGGACGACAAACCTTTTTTATGCGTATAATATGTCTCTGCCTCGAATTGATAACCCGGCCCGGCCAAACGGCCTGCATAGTTCACCCTGAAGTTGAGTATCCCCTTCTTGATAAGGCGGCTATACTGCACGGTGGCAATACTGGCAATAGACGGCTGTATGGTAGGGCCTATTATGGTTTTGGAATGCAGGTAAAACAAACCAATCTCGTTGCGCAGGCGGCGGGCATAAAGCAATGCTGCAAAGTCGATGTGTTTGGGGTAATTGGTCATTTTGGCCAGTGTATCGGCATTGCGCCAAGCCTCTTCGTACTTGCCCTGCGCTTCCAGCACCTCGGCCTTTCGGAAGAGGAAGTAGTGTACCTGCGGGTGGAAACGGCGACCACGGTTCAGCAGTGCCAATGCGGTATCGTACTGCTTCATTTCGTACAGCAGATTGATGGTGTAGTATAATGGGATAGTATCCTTTGGGGCTACCGACAGTGCTTCGTAGAACTCTACCAGTGCGCTGTCGCGTTGCAAGTTGTCTACATGCTGGCGGCCTGCACCAAGGTGCTGCTCCATATAGGCAGTACGGTACTTAGCGTTGTATGGATAGGCTTTCAGCAATGGGCCTGTTATCTCGTATGCTGTCTTGAACTGGCGTGCATCGGAATATACCAATGACTTGCGGAAGAGGAAATCTTTAGAGTCGGGGTAGTACTTTAAGCCCTGGTCGGCATAGTATAGTGCCGAGTCGTAGTCGTGTACGGCACTCTCTATATTTATCATATAGTTCAGCGCATCTACATGGTCGGGCTGCTTGTCCAGTACGTCGCGCAGCACCTTCAGGGTATTGTAATAGTCGTCGTACTGCATGGCTTGCCGGCCTGCCGCCAGCGACTGCTCTATGAGGCTACTCAGGTATTGGCGGTTTTCGGGGTGTGCCTCCAGCAGTGTTTTTGAGATGGCGGCGGCATCGGCATAGCGTTGGTACCCCTCCAGCACCACCGACTTTTTGAAGAGCAGGTGCTCGTCGTTGGGGTAAAATACCAGGGCATCGTCTATGGTACGCAGGGCATCGTCGTAGCGTTTTTGGGCAAGGTATATGTTGATGAGGTAGTTGGTAGCTGCCACATTGGACCGGTCGTAGAACAGTACCGATTTGAGCGATACAATGGCACTGTCATATTCCATCTCGTTCATATACTGCTTGGCGGCAAGTGTACGCAGCTCCAGAAAGTTGGCTTTGTTGGCATCGTTGGGATTGTCTCGGAACATGGTTTCGGCTATTACAGATGCTGCTCCGTATCGTTTCATTTCTTCCAGTATGCCCAGTTTGCGCTTCAGCAATTCATAGTCTTTGGGCGACGATTTGAGGCCAAAGTTTACCCATTGCAGTGCCATCATCTGGTTGCCACGGGCAAAACACAGATTGATGATATAGATAAGCGCATCGCGGTTGGAAGGCTCACGCTCGAGCACGGCGGCAAACAACAAATAAGGGTCTGTATTCATATAAAAGCGACCAGCTTCCATACGTATGTAGGTGTTCAGCCGTTGTACGTCGGCATTGGTGGGGTATAGCTTCATCAGCTTTTCTACCACAGCTATGGCCTCTACGTAGCGCGACATGGCATCGAGTATGGCCACCTTTTTCATCAGGTATTCGTACGAGTTGGGGGTAGACTGTAAGGCGCGATTGGTGTAGGCGAGCGAACTTTCGTAGTTGCCCGAGCGAATGTCGAGCGCATATATGGCAGAAAGTGCTTCTTTGTTCAGCGGGTCTTGTTCCAGCACGGCCTCGTAGGCACGTTTGGCTATTTCTATATAACCCCGGTGCGAGTATTGGCGGGCAACAGCCAGCTTGTAATCGAGGTATACACTACGGATAAAGGGGTCGGCAGAGAAGCGGTCGAAGAGGTAATCGGCAAGGCGGTTACTTTCCATCCAGTCGCCCATTTTCACATATATATTCAGTTTTTTCAGCAACAGGTCGCGGTCGTTGGGAAAGTACTTGAGGCCCATATCGGCATACTCCAGTGCCTGCAAGTAGTTACAGGCAAGGTCTTCCATATTCACCAGATAGATGTAGGCATCGCGGTAACGGGGGCTTTTATTAATCACGTAGTTCAGCTCGAGACGGGCACTATCTACCTTGCCGGCCAGCGAGAATGCGTGCCCCAGCAACAGGTGAATGTCGAGGTTTTTGGGCGATATGTCTATCGCCTTGTTGCACATATTTATGGCCTTTTGGTAGTGTTTCAGCTCTATCTCCTTCTTGGCCTCGTTGTAGAGGTTGTCGGACGACTCAATCATCTTGAGCCACTGCCCGTTTACCGGCAGGCTGAGGATGATCATCGTAACGACGAGCAATAACAATCTTGGAGAAAACTTCATTATCAATTGTACTTTATTAGATGGTTGTTGATGGCACTCTATTTGGAAGCCGCTGTAGCGGCTGCGTCTGTTTTCTTTTTGGTGGGCTGCATACCAAAGCCCTGCCGCTGCATGTTGCCCCATACGTGCTTTCGGCCGGTAACAAAGTTGAAGTAGCCCTTGATGGCAAAGAACATGATGAGCGGGTGGTAAATGAATGGCTCCAGAAATGCCATCAGACACAAACCTATGGTCTCGCCCCAAGTGCGGTAGTACTTGAAGGTTATCTGATCCCAGAGGAGGGCCAGTGTAGTAATCATTACCGAATAGGTATATACGAATACGATAAGGATGATAGCAAAAGGCCAGTTGATTTGCCCGGTAACAATGAGGTATATATAAAAAAGGATACCTGTAAACTCTACTATAGGTGCCAGCAGCTCGTAAAGGAAGTTGTAGGGGAATACCACCAACCCCAGACGGCCGTAGCGTGGGTTACCAATAATCTTGCGGTGAATGCTCATGATTTGCGCAAGACCACGGCCCCAACGCGAACGCTGACGACCAAACACCTTGAGGGTGGTGGGGCCTTCCGTCCAGCAGAGAGTAAGGGGTACATAACGAACAGAGTATTTCTTTTTATTGTCCTTCATGTAGGCGCACATACGTGTCACCATGTCCATGTCCTCACCAAAAGATTTAGAGTCGTAGCCACCCGCTTTTACGGCTACCTCTTTATCGAACATGCCGAGGCCGCCCGATACGTTGGGTACGCAGTTGATGAGATCCCATCCCATCTTGCCCAGCATATAGGCACGTATATACTCCATTTCCTGAAAGCGGGGAATGAGCTTGCGCGGAGGGCGCACGCGTATCATCAGGCCCTCATCCACATCGCAGGAATTTACCATACGGAGGGTAGCACCGGAGGCTATAACCCGGCGAAAGTCTTCTTCCAGATGTATATGACCACACTCCTCGCAAGCGGCACCCACCTCTTTCACCTTGGTGGTTTCCTGATCCATAAAGGGCTTGATGAGTTTGATGAGGGTGTCTTTGTCGAGAATACAATCCACATCGGTACAGAGGAAGTAATCGTACGTAGAAATATTGATGCCTGCATTGGATGCGTCGGCCTTACTTTTTCCGTTTACCTTGTCTACCACTACCAGCTTTTCGTAGGCGCGGTTGGTGCTCTTGAAGATACGTTTGATGGGTTCGCAGTTCAGCTTTTCGCGAAAGGCGTACTCTACGTGTACCAATTCGTATTCGTCTATGAGCTTTTCCAGTGTATCGTCGGTACTACCATCGTTTACGATAATGACCTCGAATTTGGGGTAGTTGAATGTGAGCAGGGAGCGCACATTGGAAATGATGGTAACCCCCTCGTTGTAGGCAGGTGCCACCACAGATATACCCGGTGCCAGTGGCGACTCTACGATAACCTGAAAGTCGATAGAGGCATTCTTTTTCATATATCGCTGAATGGATATAAGCGACATAATAGCCAGCAGTGCATAGGCCATAAGCAACGAGGTACCGTATATGAATACCGCCGACTGGTAGAAGACACCTACTGTGTCCCAAAAACTGCCGCCTGAAAAAAAGTCATAAAAAAACCTCATACATCAAATCCACATGGTTACATATAATATTATTTCAACCGCATACTGCATTATGTTGCTGCTGTTGTGGCTGCATTCGTTGCATCGGCAGTGGGCGTACTGCTGGTAGGGGTGGGTGTTTTGTTATCATCTTTCTTCTTGAACCCGGCACGCTGCATGTTACCCCATGAGTGCGACCTGTTGGTAAGCTGGAAATAATAGCCACGAATAGAGAAAGCAACAATGAGCGGATGATACAGCAACATTTCGATAAAGACCATCATAGCTACCCTTGCCACATCGCCCCATGTTTTGTAATACTGAAAGGTGAGTTGGTCCCACAGTACTGACAGGGTAGATATCATGACCGAATAGGTATACACAAATACCAAAAGAATGATGGCATATGGCCAGTTCACCATTCCGAAGTAGATGAGGAATATGTAGTAGATAATACCTAAAAACTCTACCACAGGTGCCAGCAACTCGAAAAAGAAGTTGTACGGGTATACTATCATACCCACCCGGCCATAGGCGGGGTTGAAGAACATTTTTTTGTGTGCCAGCATCAACTGCAATAGCCCCCGTGCCCAACGCGTACGCTGGCGCATGAAGATTTTGACAGTAGTAGGGCCTTCCGTCCAGCAGAGGGTATTGGGTATGTAGCGAACCGATGATTTTATCTTGTTGTCGTATACATAGCGAGACACACGCATACGCAGCTCCATATCTTCGCCGAAGGAGGCGGGATCGTAGCCACCTGCCTTGATGGCAATTTCTTTATCGAACAGGCCGAGGCCGCCCGATACGTTGGGCACGGCATTGATGTAACTCCACCCCATTTTACCGAGTACAAACGAGCGGATGTACTCCAATTCCTGAAAACGCGCCAGTAGTGGTCTTGGGGCCTTTATATTTACGAGCACACCTTCATCTACCTCGCAAGAGTTGGCCATACGGAGGGTAGCTCCGGTAGCTATTACGCGGGTATTCTCTTCCTCCATGATGGGTTTGATGAGCATCTGCAGGGTTTGGGCGTGCAGAATACAATCCACATCGGTACACAGGAAGTAAGGGTAAGCGGCCACATTCAGGCCAGCGTTGGTAGCATCGGCCTTTGCCTTACCATTTTCTTTGTCTACCACAAGCAACTTGGCATATGCTTCATCGGTAGATTTGTATATCCCCCTTATAGGTTTGGATGATATTTTTACGTCATACGCAAAATCTACCTTTACAAGAGAGAACTCGTTGACTACCTTCTCGAGCGTATCGTCGGTACTACCATCGTTGATGATGATGACCTCGTAGTTGGGATAGTCGAACGTGAGTAGCGAGCGCACATTGGAAATGATGGTAAGGCCCTCGTTGAACGCGGGCGCGATAACTGAGATACCAGGAGCCAGCGGCGAGCCAACAATGAGGTTGTAATCGGTATAGCTTTCCTTGCGAAGGAACAGCCTGATGTTGATGAAGGACAGTACTGCAAGCACCGCATAAATGAGCAGCAACGCCACCCCGTATATAAATACGGTAGTTTCGAAAAACCAGGATGCATACTCGACAAATGTGGCTCCCATCAGTACTTGATAAGCGGATTAAGGCAGTGTTTAATAATGAGTTGGTTTTCTTCGTGGGTCATTTCCATCAACTCTTCTACCAGCAGGCGCGAGTGTTGTGTGTTGTGCCTGATGATGGCACGGGCAGCATTCATGCGAATATCGAAGTTGGATGAGTAGAGGAATTCGGTTTTGAGGAACTCGAAATACCTGCCTGATGCGATACTACCCATTGCCCTCAGAATTTCTATCTGACAGTTGATGGGCTGATGGTTGTATATTTTTACCATTTTTTCTTCGGCTACCTCGGCCGATAGTTTTCCCAGACAAGAAATAGCATCGGCACGGAAGTAGTGGTCTTTGTTATTGAGCAGCTCCATAACGGCAGGTATGGCACTTTGTTGATCGTAGTGGGCTATGAGCTTGAGGCAAAAAGACACCACACTTTTATTGGTAGAGTAGCTTACCCAACGAGAGAAGTTGGGGATGGCTATATCTTTGGTGGTGGTGATGATTTTGAACATCTCGAGCTGGTCCCAGGGGAGGAGCGGCTCTGTAGCGATGTCGAAGAACTTGAACGGTTCGTTTTTACTGAGCTGAATGTAGGCGTTTCGTGCGGCGGCTCGCAAAGACGGGTTGGTACTGTTGGTAAGAGGCAAGATGGTAACGTCGGAAATGGTAATATCCATTTGCGTAAGCTCTACCACTGCTTTTATTTTGCGTTCCCAGCGTACAGATTTCATTTTTGCAAATGAATCTTTCTGCAAATCCATATCTATATATAGTTTGCGCAGGAGGTCGCCCACCTCGCCCCTGAAGTTTTTGCGGTACTGGATAAGGGTTTCGATAAGTATCTGGCGAACGAAGGCTTTTTTATAGACTTTGTTGCTGAGGGCTTCTTTGTCGAACTCTATTTCTTCTATAAGCGTGTCTCTACCGAGATTTTCGTTGAGGAGTACCTGTTCGGTAATGAGGTCTTCGATAATGGGGCTTATGAATGCTACACGCTTCTCGTGTACATAGGCACGGTAACGCTTGTACATGATGGCACCATATGCAATAATGGTAGCGACAATAGCAATAATGATGAAAGCAAGTGCTATCTCTATAAAGAGAGGCAGCAAGCTAAACTGTTCATATGCCTGAAATAAGAGGTCTACAAGGTCTCTCCACATTCGGTTACCCTATTTTTTCTTGGTTACCAACTTCATATTGCTACTACGGTTGGCTAAAAGTTTACGAATACGAATCATAAGCTCGCCAGCCATGATCGGCTTTTTCAGATAATCATCTGCCCCGAGCCTGAATGCTTCTGTAATGGTTTCTTCGTTACCTACAGAGGAGCAAACAATGATACCAACATGGCGTTTATCGGGGTTGCTGCGCAAACGGCTTACCACTTCCAAACCATTGGCGTATGGCATCATGAGGTCGGTAATGACTATATCGTATTGTTCGTTATCCAACTTTTCGAAAGCTTCCTTTCCGTCTTTGGCCGTAATTACCTCATGCCCATCCTTTCTAAGGATGTTTCGAATTGCCTTGAGCATGATGTCATCGTCCTCGATTACTAATATGTTCGACATATTTCTGTCTAAGCTTTTTAGCTGTAAAATTTAAGTGGGTATAAACGTCGGTTGATAGCCGGTATCACATTTATGTACTGCGTTTATTGTGGTTGTTTGGATGGCAGCCACTTTCTGACCATGCCTGATAACAACTTTCATAATATATGCAAGCAATAAAGCTTAAAACAGGCCAACTATTTTTAAAAATAACTTTCCAAGTGCAAATATCCGCTTAATATCTGAAAATCTGTGTCATTTACATGATATTAACGAAAAACCTATAATTTAACAAGCGAGAAACAATATAGTTTTGAGCTATAGCACAAACATTTGATTACCAATTTATTACAACACAATAAATACACAAAAAAAGCGATAAGGGAAATACTGCATTGATTGGTGCCCCCTACCTACATAGCCACTGGCACGAATGGGCCAACTACTTGCGAAAGCATACGTGCCTGTATAGGATGATACCACAAGACAATGGCGGGACTAACCGGCTGTTTATATTTTGCCCCGTAAGTAGCTCTATGCGACCGCTACAGCACACCTGGCCTGCCAAGAGGAGTGACGTTTTGCATCAACAACGATTAAAAAGCAGAGTGCATGCCATAGGAGAATTCCCTTTGTATAGTATGGTAAAAGCACCATTTACATACCAGAAACGGATACTAAAAAAGTGCGCTGTGTAAAAAATAGCCATACTTTTGGGCAATTGCAACACATACGTCTATCTTTGAACACTTATAGGTACGAATGGATTTAGTTTTCTGGCAGGGGATTATCAGCATACATCAAAAAACGTTTCTGGAAGCATTGGCAAAAAGCGACCGGGTGAACAAAGTTGTATTGGTGGTAGAAACAGATATTTCGCCCTACAGGGAGAATATGGGTTGGGAGGTACCCCGTATAGAGGGTGTGCAGATAATAATGTCTCCTAACCGGGAAGAGATACAGCAGCTACTGATTACCTACCAAACAGCCATACATGTGATGAGTGGCATACGCGGCAGCCGTATGATGGCGATAGCGATGCGCATGGGTGCCCGGCAAAAAGTGAAGATGGGTGCGATGTCGGAGCCGTATGACCGACGAGGGCTGAAGGGGCGGCTGCGCGACGTGAAGTACTGGTATTTCGGTAGATTGTTTTATCGCTATTTCAACTTTTTGCTGGCCATAGGCAAGGAGGGTGTTTATGTGTACAGCAGGCTTGGCTTCAACAAAAAGAAACTGTTTCCGTGGGCCTACTTTGTGAGTGTAGCGGTACCGGAAAAGGTACCGCCCCCCCACGACAAGCAACGAATAATATATGCCGGAAGAATAGAGAGCGGCAAAGGAATACTACAATTTGTGGGGGAACTGGTGCAAACCGGCCGGCGGAACTACCTGATGGATATATATGGAGCGGGGCCAGATGAAGAAAAGCTGAAACAACTGGTAACCAACCATGAACTGGACGGCCAAATAAGGTTTTACCCTTTTCTGAAATATCAGGACATGCTGCAACAATATGCCCGGTATGACTGGGTAGTGTTGCCAAGTAGCCGCAAAGATGGCTGGGGGGTGATAATAAGCGAAGGACTGCTGAATGGACTAAAGGGCATATGCAGCAACATATGCGGTGTGAGCTGGGCCATAGCCGATGGCCGTAATGGCGTTACATTTGACTGGCGAAAGGAGGGCGACTGCCGAAGGGCTATAGAGAAAATGCTATCGGGCAAGGAATTTGCCACAGTTGACAATATAAAACAATGGGCAGGGCAAGCACTGACCGGAGAAGCTGGAGCCAACTACTTTCTGCGTATAATGGACAACGTATATAGCGGTAGCGAACGCCCTGAAGCACCGTGGCTGGCCAACAGCGTAAAACTATAACCTTATGAACGATAGATATACGGAACTATACGCAGCAGTGAAGCGACAGAAAAAGAACCCTGTGCGCAACTACCTGCGTGATGTTGCGCTTACTGCCCTGTCTTCGTTGGCCAATAAAGACCATCTGCTGAAACCGAGGGTACAGTTTCTGTATTTTCATCACACATTTGGCGATGAGGAAAAGAATCTTGTGACCCTGCTGCAACAGCTGACCATGCAACATACGTTTATAAGCTATAGTGAAGGTGTGCAACGGGTGCTGACAGGCAATATAGACCGTCCGTACATTGTATTCAGCTCGGATGATGGTTTCAGAAACAATATACGTGCCGGCGAAATACTGAAAGACTTTGGGATATCGGCCTGCTTTTTTATTAATCCCGGCATAACCGGCGAGAAGGATTATGAAAAAATAAAAAGACACTGTGCCGATACGTTGCAGTTTCCGACGGTGGCATTTCTGGATTGGGACGATGTGCATGCCCTACAGAAAATGGGGCACGAGATGGGTAGCCAAACGATGATGCATATGAACATTGCCCAAACGCCCGCCGAACTGGTACGTGCCGACATAGCCCAAAGCAGTGACCTGCTGAAGGCACGATGTGGAGAGGCACTGCACTTTGCATTTCCGTATGGCAGGTTTTATCACTTTAGCAGGGAGGGGCGCAAGGCAGTATACGATTCGGGGTTTGTATCTTGTGCATCGGCCGAGCGGGGCTGCCATATACCCACGGGTAGTGTGATAGCACCCGAACAACTGTGCATCAGGCGCGACCACATAGTGCTGGGGTGGAACCTGAATCACATTATGTATTTCATAATAAACAATGCACGCAAGGCAACTGGTGCCAACAATGAATACCCAACAGGGTTGCGATAGGATGCAGACCACAACGAAACAGACTGAATAGGATGAACTGTAACATACTGATAGATGCGGTATTTATAAACAAGGGCGGCGGTGCGGTGTTGCTGCAATACCTGATAGAAACAATACTGAAAGACAAGGATGCAGGGCGTTTCTATTTTCTGCTGGACCCCCGGTTTGATATACCGGCCGCACTACAAACAAACTATACTATAATACCCAACAAGATAAGTGAACGCATAAAGTACTACCGGCAAAACAAAGACCAGTTTGACACGGTATTTTGCTTTGCCAACACACCACCACCCGTGCGCATGCGGGGCAAGAGCTATACCTACTTTCATAACCAGAAACTACTGGAAGCCCCTGCAAAGAAGTTTACAAAAATGTTTGCCTCGCAGTATGTGAAGTACTTGTATGTGAAGCTATTTAACCGCAATACTGACTACTACATAGTGCAAACACCACACATGGTGGATATGCTGCTGGGAACAGGGCTAAAAAAAGCAAACGGATGCCTGACCATACCGTTCTACGACTGTAACAAGTATGCCGGTGGCGGGCAACCATGGCAGCAACGCCCCAGGGATGAGTTTGTGTTTATCAGCAATCCATCGCCACAGAAGAACTACCCTACCCTACTGGATGCGTGGGAACTGCTGCTGCAACGTGGTGATACACCCATGCTGCATGTGACAATAGATGATACGGCCCCTGCACTAACAGAACGTGTGCAACGAATGAATGAACGAGGAGCGCGGATAGTGAACCATGTATATGTAGACCCCAGGGAGCTTTACTTTAACAGCAGGTACCTGATATTCCCCTCGCTGATGGAGAGTTTTGGGTTGCCGCTGATAGAAGCCGCTGAAAGTGGTATGAAGATACTGGCATCGGACCTGCCGTTTGTGTATGATGTGGTGACCCCAAGCCTGACCTTTGACCAGAACAGTGCTGTAGCCATTGCCGATGCCGTGCGCAAGGCCATGACAACTGACGACCTGCCTATGCCTGGAGTGGTAACCAAAAATGAAGTATTGAAACTGGTGGCCCTGCTGACGGAAAAATAATAATTCCCATCAACGCTCGCCACCAAGACGGCGAACGATGCGGCCCACAGCATGGGCGAGACCGCCCGCAACAGGTGCCGAAAAAAGGACACCCAGTAGTGCAAAGGCGGTGATAACCTCTTGCACCGAACCGCCATGACGGGCTAAGAGCCGTTGGTAATAAGCAGCATCGACAGTGTTGTACCTGACAAGTAATGGAGACAAAAGAAGCTGAATAGTGTATGACCAGCCAGATGCCAGCAGTGCAGTGAGGAGGCCATGCAAGAAGTAACGTTTTTGCAATGCCCGTGCCAGCACCCATGCCCAAAAGAAATAGATGGGGAGCGTAACCAGAGCCTCGTACCGGGCGGGCAAAAAGAAGACCCGCATGAGCCCTATGGCAATGCCACAAAGCGAGAGCAGGAATATGAGGCGAAACTTCATGTACGTGGGCAAAAGTATGCGATAGATATGGAGGCACAAAAATGCCACACAATCTGTGGGTGAAGATGGCGAAACAAAATACACCATTTCAGGAATTCTATACCATGTGTGCGGCATGCGGAAGAAGCATAACAAGTAGCCATTATGTAATTTATTTCGCCATCTTCACTAACATTGTGCCATGACGGAACAATGGGTAACGGAATTTGCGACACAGTGCATACTGCGCATGAATGAAAGCACAGAAAGGATAACAAAATGCCTGAATATGCTGCCAGAAGATGCCGTGTGGCAGCGACCTAACAGCCAGCTATCGTCGGTAGGAAATTTGGTGCTACACCTGTGTGGCAACATTACGCAGTACATTATATCATCTTTGGGCGGTGCGGCAGATGTGCGAATGCGCGACAAGGAATTTGAAACCATGGGTGGCCATACCCGACAAGCACTGATGACGATGATGGAAGCGACTGCAACAGAGGCGTGCCGTGTGATACATAACTGCCCGGCCAGCGAGCTGATGCGGGTGCGAGAGGTACAAGGATTTGCCCTGACGGGAATGGGAATATGCATACATGTGGTAGAGCACTACTCTTACCACACAGGCCAGATAGCACTGCATACCAAGCTGATGCTGGAAAAAGATCTTGGGTTTTATGCAGGCATGAATTTGAACATAACGAACAGATAAGGGGCTGGCAGGGGTGCTGCTACAGGCTATGGTGGTCTTGCACAAACATACAGGAAGATAGTAATACTACCTTTCTGCCGGTAAATCTCCTACATTTGTACCTCAAAAGCATTGTCATGTTGTTTCTTGATTTTGAAAAGCCACTGGAAGACCTGCATAACCAAATCAACAAGCTGAAAGAGATTTCGGCAAAGAATAAGGTAGACGTATCGAACAGTATACGCGAGCTGGAAGCCGCGATGGAAACAACCCGCACACAGATATATGCCAACCTGACCCCATGGCAACGTGTGCAACTGAGCCGCCACCCTGAGCGGCCCTATACGCTGTATTATATAGAGCAGATATTTACCAACTTTACCGAGTTGTTTGGCGACAGACAAGTGAAGGACGACAAAGCAATGGTAGGTGGTATGGCCGAACTGAACGGTATGCCTGTGATGGTGATGGGCCAACAGAAAGGTGTGAATACCAAGATGCGCCAAATGCGCAACTTTGGTATGGCCAACCCTGAAGGATACAGAAAGGCACTACGCCTGATGAAAATGGCCGAAAAATTCAACCGGCCTATTATCACATTTATTGACACACCGGGTGCCTACCCAGGCCTTGAAGCAGAGGAGCGCGGACAGGCTGAGGCTATAGCCCGTAACCTGTTTGAGATGGTGAACCTGAAAGTGCCTGTGATATGTGTAATAATAGGCGAAGGTGCATCGGGCGGGGCATTGGGTATAGGTATTGGCGACAAGGTGGTGATGCTGGAGAACACATGGTACTCGGTGATATCGCCAGAGTCTTGCTCTTCTATACTGTGGCGTAGCTGGAATTTTAAGGAAAAAGCAGCAGAACAGCTGAAACTGACCTCTAAGGACATGAGTGGCTTTGGGCTGGTAGATGACGTGATACCAGAACCAGCCGGAGGTGCGCATACCCACCCCGATGCTATGGCGGCTACACTAAAGGAATACCTGACAAACACTCTGGAAAAACTGCGTGCTATGCAGGCCGATGAGCGCATAGAAAGCCGCATCAACAAGTTTTCGGGCATGGGCTTTTATACAGAAGAAGCTGTGTAACAGCGTCTTTTATCTTTACAGTACCCCTCTATATTGACTAATATACCCAGATTGCTGCGTTTTTAACGCATAGTACAAAATTGGGTTATAGAATAGTCATGTTTGGTGCCAAATCAACTATTAGATGTCTATACATCCAATTAATTACTATTTTTAGTATAAATTAATTGTACAACAATTGTAAAATGTATATTTCAATTGTTGCATGCTATTTGAACATTATTAATTATTTCGTATTTTTATGCGACTTTAAGTATATGTTCGTCTTTTTTTAGATATCATTTCAATACTATTAACCCTTAGCTGCGAAGCATTGATCTTATATATTTTTTTGGCAACAACACATAACAAACGAATCTACAATGACTAATCAACAATTCAGGGGAACAGGGGTTGCCCTTGTAACACCGTTTGCAGCAGACGGCAGTATTGACTTTACAGCACTGGAAAAAATAGTAACACACACCATAAGGGGGGGGGTAGATTTTTTGGTAGCACTGGGCACCACGGCTGAAACGCCCACCCTATCGGGTGCGGAAAAGCTGGATGTGCTCAATGCCATCATCAAGATAAATAACGGGCAGCTACCTATAGTATGCGGCATAGGAGGCAATAATACTGCAGAGACGCTGGAGCAACTGAAAATGCTGGATATACGTGGTGTAGATGCCATACTGAGTGTGACACCTTACTACAACAAACCATCTCAGGAAGGATTGTACCAGCACTTTAAGGCTATTGCAGGGCATACGCGCAAACCCATAATACTATACAATGTGCCTGCGCGTACCGGCTGCAACCTGTTGCCTGCTACTGCCATAAGACTGGCGCGCGATTTTGACACGATAGTGGCCATAAAAGAAGCCAGTGGCAATATGGCGCAGTGCATGGAATTGATGCAGGGAAAACCAGATAACTTTACTGTGTTATCGGGCGATGATAACCTGGCACTGGCACAAATGGCAATAGGCATGGAGGGTATTATATCGGTAGCGGCAAACTGTTTTACAAAAGACATTACAGACATCATAAATCTGGCAATTGTTGGCAAGTTTGACAAGGCGAGGAAGGTGTTTTACCGTTTGCTACCGGGCATAGATCTTTTGTTTGCCGAAGGTAACCCATCTGGCGTGAAGTGTGTACTGCACCATATGGGCTATTGCGAGAACGTGCTGCGCCTGCCACTGACCCCGGTAAGCGAAGCGACAAACCAGAAAATAAAAGAGTATGTGGGTGTGTAACACCATTTAGTGAAGATGGTGATATAACACCAATATTCAACAGATTGATAGCGTTATAAGAAAGGAGCACACTGAATGCGGTGTGCTCCTTTTTGTATTCTGGTTTGTGCTATGGCACAAACACGAAAAAGCAACGTATGAACGTCACTGTTTCATGTAATATAGTACGGGTAAATAAAGGAAAAGAAAACTGCCCTGAGGAGGCAGAACAGGGTTCATAAGGGCTGATATGCTTAGTACATAACAATATTCATGCCAAAAACGCTGTTTGGGGCTCTTATAAGTAATGATACCGTCAAATATTGGCAGACTGATACTCTTGCGTTTGCCAAAATTAACTTTTGATTAAAAATCAAAAAAAAACATTATTTCATCAAGGCCACCAACTTATCATCGCGATGATAAACATCTCTTACAAACCTGATGTGTGTAGCAGTACTATCGGGGTAGGCGGTGAGGTAGGTAATGCATACGGGAATTTTGTGTTTCAGAGGCTCCCAACGGGTACGTTTGGTGCGGGTCATGCTATCGAGCTTGCCAGTGGTGTACTGTTCTTTACTTTCTATTGTGCTAAGAATGTATTGTGCCATTTCCATGGGGTTATGTACACGGACGCAGCCGGAGCTGAGTGCCCTTTCGCGTTTGGCAAAATCCTCGCGGTGGGGTGTATCGTGCAGGTATATATCCCATTTGTTGGGCATATTGAACTTTACATAGCCGAGGGAGTTGTCGTGGCCGGGGGCCTGTTTGTAGTTGTAGCGGCGGTAGTTGCGTGCATTTATAGTTTCTACGTTTACCAGTCGTCCATCTTTATCGTAGGCTTTCAACCCCTTTTTGGCCATGTACTGGCTGCCACTTTTTTGTATACCGGGCAGCACATCGTTTTTTAGGATGGTAGGTGGTACGCCCCATGATGGGTTGATGACTACCTGAGCCATATTGGCCCATAGCGATGGGGTTTGCCGGGCGGGCTTACCTACTACTACCCGTTTGTGCATTACGTATTCGTTGTTTTGTATAAAAAACAACTCCATAAGGGGTACATTAACCACTATCATTGTATCGGCAGGGTACTGAGGCATCCAGCGCATGCGTTCCATATTGGCACGTAACTGCGCCAGATGGGTGTGCGGTTGTACTGAAAAAGCGGCCAAGGTAGCACTATCTAACCTGCCGGTGATGCGTATGCCCCTGTAGTCTTGCCATGCGCAAATACGCTGTTTGTCTTCGCTGATGGTATCGTTGGGTATAAGCTGTAGCCAAGGCAGCTCCTGACTGGCAATGTATAAGAAACTTGTTTGTAAAATACTGTCGTTTTGCCCCCGTTGCATGTTGAACAATGCATTGAGGTAGGAGCTGTCTTCGCTGAGAAGTGTATGGTTTTGATAGGCTTTGCGCAGCAAACTATAAGCGGGCCACTGACTACGATAAGCCTCGAGTGAGGGATAGCCGTTATCTTGGTGTACCAGATTGTAGGGGGCTGTCCAAAGAGAATCGTTGGGGATGTACCAGAGCGAGTCGGCACGACGAGGGGCATAATCGCCAAACATAAGGAAGCGTGCTGCTGCGAGGTACATGCGTGTAAGTGTAGTATCGAGCCGAATGGCATCGGCCACCTTGTTTACTTTGGAGGTATCGAGTTTTTCGTAGAGTAGTCTCATGTCGGCTACATTCCACAAATCGGGTTGGGCACCATCCCACTGCAGGTCTTCGAGTTCGTTGAGTAGTTTGGCTGCATTTTGTATTGGCTTGTAGTTTTCTTTTACCCAAACCGGTTGGTATTCATCGGTTGCGTATACCTCGCGCACGTCTTGCGTGGTGCGTACACGGCCGGGGCGGGCACCTATGGTA
>JAGKWS010000013.1 GCA_021151685.1 Chitinophagaceae bacterium | reverse complement strand
CATCACGATGGAAGAAAAACCTTTGAGTATATTAGTCGCCGTAAAAGATAATGGCATTGGTATTCCAGTACCGCAGGGTGTTGCCATCCAGTGCAAATACGTAGAACGGCAAGGACTCGGTCATGCGCACCTCGGGCAGGTTTAGCGAGTCGTGGCACATGCGGCGCACAAGGTGCTCATCGGCCAGCAGATTGTCGAATGCCTGTTCCATACGCTGCACATCGGCATTTACGGCCGCTGCCAGCTTTTCGGGCCGGGTATCTTGCCGGTGGCTATACAAATAGTAGCCTGTTATGCTCCACAAGAGCACACACAGTAATAGCCAGCCGCCGTATGGGTACCGTCTGAACATGATTGGGTGTCTATTGGTTGGCGCGTTCTTCGGCTTTTACATCATTCCACAATGCGTCCATTTCCCACAGGGTCATGTCGTGCAGGCTTTTGCCGGCCGCAGCGGCCATTTCTTCTACCCGCATAAAGCGGCGCATAAACTTGCGGTTGGTACGCTCCAGTGCCTGCTCGGGGTCTACTTTTATAAAGCGTGCATAGTTGATGAGGGCAAACAACACATCGCCCAATTCGCTTTCGGTATCATCGGCATGGCCCCGCTCTACAGCTTCATAAAGCTCGCCCATTTCTTCCTCTACTTTCTCGCGCACCTGGGCGGCATTTTCCCACTCAAAGCCTACGGTTTTGGTTTTCTCTTGCAGCCGCAGTGCTTTTATGAGGGCCGGCATACTGGCCGGTATGCCCGACAGTACCGACTTTTTGCCTTCCTTCTGTTTCAGTTTCTCCCAGTTCTGCTTTACGGCCTCCTCGTCTTGCACCTGCACCTGCCCGTATATGTGTGGGTGGCGGTGTACCAGCTTGTTGCATACCCCCTCTATCACATCGTCCAGGGTAAATTGGCCCTGCTCGGCACCAATTTTACTGTAAAACACTATATGCAGCAGCATATCGCCCAGTTCTTCCTTCAGGCCCTGCCAATCTTCGCGGCCTATGGCATCGGTCAGCTCGTACACCTCCTCCAGCGTTTGTGGCCGCAGGGTGTGTATGGTTTGTTTTTTATCCCACGGGCATTGTTCCCGCAGTTCATCCATTATCTTCCTCAGCCTCTCGGGCGATTGTGAATACTGCATAACCCCCTAAAGGTACATAGAGTAATGGTAGTGGCACAGCAACAAAAATGGGTACCTGCACGCAATACAAAAAACAACCTTTGTTTGCTTGAAAAATTAGTCCTTATTTTGCACCCACATCGCGAGATAGAGCAGCGGTAGCTCGTCGGGCTCATAACCCGAAGGTCACAGGTTCGATCCCTGTTCTCGCTACACAATCCCATCAGATTTTTCTGGTGGGATTTTTGTTTTATCTCGTCGGGTTCAGTACTCCCGATGCATGACGGGATCAAGGTTCGATCTTTGTTCTCGCTACAGTGTCAACAGCCTTATCCGGCAAGGATTTTTTATCCCGACGAGATAATGGAACTTCTGTAGTTTTATCATAAATATTCGCATGAATAGCCATCATTCAGAGCTTTGCAACAATGTTGATGATAATATTATTGAAGACGTAAAAAAGTATGGCTGGTCGGTAGTAATGATAGATGCTACTGATTACCTGCCATCATTTGCCTACACGATAGGTTTGTGGAAGAACTACCAACATCCGGAAATAATTGCGTTTGGTCTTTCTGTCAAAAGTTTGCACCTCGTTCTTAATGATGCGGGAGAAACCATTAAGAATGGTGGGCGTTATGAAACGGGAAAAATATATTCTGGCTTTTTTGCAAATGGGGATGTGCAATTCATTTCGGTAGATAAAAGAAGCTTTCGAGACTACCTCGGTTATGCAATATGGTTCAACGAAGGAATTGATTTTCCTGCATTAGAGTTGGTGTGGACAGACAGGAGCAACAGATTCCCCTGGGAAAGTGGGTACGAAGAGGAGTTCCGGTACCTACAGCCACTTCTCGACAGGAATGCCGATTTCAAATTCAGAGAAGCAAATAACTTGGGTGTATTTACAACAAGGCAGTGGTTGGAAGAGAAAAAGCCTATCGTTAGAGTAGTGCACGATAATGGCGGCGATTGGCAGTTTTTAACAGGAGATCAAATGCCAGATGATATAAGGCTTGTTAGTTTGGAAGAAATGTTGAAAAGTGACTCGACCTTGAATGATGTTTTTAATCTTGATTATGGAGAGGCAGCTGACCGAATAGATACTGGAAGTGATTGGAGTAGAAGTGCAATTGATTATGAAGATGAGTGATGTAACTATCTTCAGTATTTTTCAAAGGTAACAACCATTGGCACGGTCTTGCCCCACACAACAACAACATACAATCATCTAATTCGCATCCCAGTTCAGCATCACCAAATCACTGCGCATTTTTGTTACTTTGTGCATAGTCATTTTATCCCGGTAAGCTGTTTGGGGTAGCATGTTGAGTTATGAGCAAGATCAGAATTAAACATTTCGGCCCCATCAAAGAAGGCCTGATAGAAAACGATGGTTTTATTGAAGTCAATAAAGCTACCGTATTCATAGGCAATCAGGGCAGTGGTAAGAGTACTGTTGCAAAGCTCATTTCTACGTTTACATGGCTGGAGAAAGCGAAGAACAGAGGTGACATAGTCGCAAACAGGGGAATTGATATTATTAACCTCCTTGCCTGGCACCGTATAAAGAGTTACCTGACGGAAAAGACGGAGTTAGAATACGTAGGTGAGAGATTCCGAATTACATACATGCCAAGTAAAGGTGTGCCGTGGCCTGAGTTCGAGGATATGGAGGAAGAATATGTTGTCCCCAAGATTATGTATGTGCCGGCAGAGCGCAATTTCTTAAGTACCATTAGTGAGGCTTTCAATTTTTCGGGGTTGCCGGCACCATTGGCCGAGTTAGCCGAAGAATTGAAACGCGCCCAGCTTGAGATGCAGGGGTACCGGCTAAATCTGCTCTATGACAATTTCTACTACGAGTATGATGAGCAAAACGATGTCTCATATGTTGTTGGAAAAGATTATAAAATTGACTTGCGGGATGCATCAAGCGGGATGCACTCATTGATTCCTTTGATTGTCGTGTCCCGTAATTTGGCCTTGAAGGTCAAATTTGAAGATGAACCTTCAGTTGCTCCGGTAAGTGCCAATCAAAGTGTACGGCGCGACCGGGAAGTGCTGGCCATTATGTTGGACAAATCGCTGTCGCCCGAAGAAAAAGAACTCAGGGTAAGTAAGGTATACGATAAATACCACAACAAGTGTTTCATCAACATTGTAGAAGAACCCGAACAAAATCTGTTTCCCTCATCGCAGCGTGCGGCACTCAACTATCTATTAGAAGCCGCTAACCATACAATTGGTAACAAAATAATACTGACTACCCACAGCCCCTATATCATCAATTTTCTTAGCATTGCCATACAGGCCCATGCTACAGGAGAAAAGCTGAAATCTGTGGGTAAATGGGATGAGTACATGGCTCGGCTACAAGATATAGTGCCTGTTAATTCGCTCATTGCTGCCAACGATGTAACCATTTATCAGCTTGAAGACCAAACGGGAGTAATAAAAAAATTGCCGACCTGGCACGGCATACCTTCCGACAAAAATTATTTGAACGAGATGCTGGCAGAAGGGAATCACCTTTTTGATGCACTATTAGAAATAGAAGAAGAACTATAACTATGAATTTTTTTTGAACAACGTTGCCAATCCACCACCAATAGTACCCGTTTTGGCATATGTGATGATGTAGGTGAACAACCTGCATACATCGATGAAAAAGATACCAACAATTGGATAGCTACAGTAAGCAACAAAAGTGGAAAGGAAATCACTTTTACAGCTATAGATAAGTGTGTCTTTCAACACGATAAAGCTGGAAACGACCCTAAACGGTGTGATGCTATGCTCACCTACACCGACAACATTGTTTTTGTAGAACTTAAAGATGAGCGAAAGGAATGGATTTCGGGAGCAATAGAGCAGTTAGAGGCGACGATTATTAGTTACAAAACTGCCCATAACCTCGATAAGTATCGTCACAAGATGGCGTTTGCAGCCAACAAAAGGCACCCAAACTTTCATACCATCGACAATGAGACGATGAAATCCTTTTTCGACAATCACCGCGTACGGCTGAACGTACAAGCCGAGATCGTTGTGAAATAGATGTAAAAGCAGTTGGCAAAGAGTAATGGGCATAAAGTTTGCCATTGTTTCCTTAATGTTCATTCAGTATAAAATCTACCGATCTTGGAATGAACCAAAAAAACTGAGGGTATTAAAACACACATAGGTCTCAATAAAAAGTTCCGGCTTTGCCCTTTTTTGCGTCAAAAAATTGCGTGTCAAACAAAGTAGTGGCTTGCGCTACAACGCACACATATTTCATTTTATCCGCAGCAGTGGTAATAAAGAAATAACAGTCAATTCCATCTATGCACACATAGCCATCTCATTGGTTCAAGTGCCAAAAAGCCTGTACCTTTAACCACTTTCCTATCTGTGTTTATAGTGCAATTGGTCGCCTTTAGTATGTTTTATAATTACAATTTTTATGTATCAAATTGAGTGGTTTGATGATGTTGCATACAGCAAAAATGCACATACTGCCGATACTCATTTAGTAAAGTCTCAGATACTTACTTCAGATATCGAGTACATATTACAAACACATTGGGAAGAGCATTGCCTGGAGTGTGCCCCGCCATCGTGTTATGCATCGTGCCCGCTGTACATAGAACGGGCCGATAAAAAATGCCGTAATCTGTATTATGGTGTGCGGCAGAATAAAAGCTTTAGTGGCCTTTTGGGTTATGGAGCCGAAATAAAATTCAAAAAATGGGGTAAGCTGGAGACCGAACTGAGTATGAAGTACGGCACTGTGCCAGAGATACAACAGCAAGCCCACAAAAACCAACGTATAGTGGGCCTCATAGACGCTATGTATGGCCCGCTAAAGTGGTTGGATAACAAACGAAAGCTAAACGGTGCCTATACCCTGCACAAAAGAAAAAAACTAAGAGAACCAATAGCCGGGCAGCCCGATATTGTTTTTGACGATTTTGTGATAGAGTGCTACTCGTACGAGGCTGTACCGTTTCGTCTTGTAATAGAAAACAAACTACACAATCAGTTTCGTAGCTCGGTAGTGGTAAACCCCGGGCAAAACCTGATAAAGATACCCTTTGCCGAATTCAGATATGTAGACGGATTGCCTACAGGCACACTGTCTGTCTACCCCGAAAACGATCAGGAGATGCACCTCGTATTTACCTGGCTCGATTTTGTGAAATATAAAAGCAAACCCGCAAACCCCGCTACCGCTACCAATTTGCCCACACCGGCCGCCAAGGTAAAGTGCGTGGCATGGGATCTTGATAATACCCTATGGGCGGGGGTGTTTATAGAAAGCAAGCCCGAAGACCTTGTGGTGAATAAGGATGCAGTAGCACTCATCAAAAAGCTGGATGAGATGGGCATTATTCAAACCGTAGTAAGCAAAAACAGCCACGACGAGGTAATGCCTTTTCTGGCAAGTATAGGCATTGATGAATACTTCTTGTATCCCGGTATCAATTGGGGCCAGAAAAGCGAAAGTCTTAAACGCATTGCAAAAAGTCTCAACATCAACATAGATACGTTTGCCGTAATAGACGACTCCCCATTCGAGCGTATGGAAATAGCTACCGCACTGCCACAGGTGCGTGTGTACGAACATACCCGTATCAATGAGTTGCTCTCATTGCCAGAGTTCAATACCCCCGTAACAGAAGAAGGACGAAACAGACGCAAATTTTACCAGATAGAGCAAAAACGCAACGAGGTGGTAGAAAGCTTCTCTGGCGATTATGCCAGCTTCCTGAAAAGCTGCGACTTTCATCTGAACATATTTGTACCCTCCCAACCAGAACAAAAGGACAGATGTTACGAACTGATACAACGCACCAACCAACTGAACATATCATCGAAAAGATATACCCGCGAAGAGTATGATGCCATACTGGACAATAACACCTTCCTGAAATACGCATTCGACTGCCGCGATAAATTTGGAGAATATGGTATAGTTGGTTTTTGTATCATAGCCAAGTCTGCCGATTATTACAAGATAACAGACTTTGTTATATCTTGCCGCGTAGCGCAGAAAATGGTAGAACATAGTTTTGTTTACTGGCTTAGCCGCAAGATGAAGACAGCAGGGGTGCCCGTAATACTTGCCGACTACATAAAGACTAGCAGGAATGCACCAATACTCACTGTCTTCGAAGATCTGGAATTTGAGAAGCAATCGTTGGGTAACGACCATTACATTCTGAAAAAGGAAATAGAAACGCTAAAACCACAAGAGGAAATAATAACAGTATATGAGGTCTAATAGGGTAGTCATAGTAAATTCAGACGACTTTGGCATAAGCAATTCTGTAAACGATGCCATACAAAGGGCGTTTGAAATGGGGTGTATATCCAGCACTACTATGATGGCCAGCAGGCCCGGCTTTGGCGATGCCGTAGAACGGGCCAATACCAGCCCTATACTGAAAAATGCTATAGGCCTGCATATGAACCTTACCGAGGGAGCACCGCTTACCGAGCCAATAAAGAAATGCCCAAAATTTTTTGCCGATGGTCAGTTTGCATACAACAGGCAAAAAGCACTGTTCTCGCTCTCGGCCGATGAAAAGAAAGCCGTTTACATTGAGATAAAAGCCCAACTACAACGGCTTATAGACAATCATATTGTGCCCACCCATCTCGACTCGCATCATCATGTACACACCGAGTTTGCCATCATCAATGTATACCTGCAGGTAGCGCGCGAGTTTGGTATCAGAAAAGTAAGACTCACCAAAAACATAGGTAAAACATCGAAAGCTAAGGCCGTTTACAAGCAATTATTCAATACATACATCAGGTCGCGCTTTGGAATGACAACAACCGATGTGTTTTGTAGTGCCAATGAATATGCCGATATCATCAACAATCAGGCCTTTGCCAACAAGAATATAGAGATAATGGTACATGCCATGCTCAATGACAAAAATGAAGTGGTAGATATTGACAAGGTGAACCTGGAAGCGAAAATGCACCCACTTCTCAAAGGCATTGATATAAAAAGTTATCACTCGTTGTAATAGCTTGTATATCTGCAATTAGGCAACTGCCATGGTAGCTGGCTTGCAGCAATGTTGTTCATACATGTTGCATGAAAGACCTCTCGCTTTGTTATCGTTGAAGTTTATCTTCCCCCATTCTATGTAGTAAACAGGATGTTATTATGAAAAAATAAGCCTTCTACAGCATACTGCCTCCAGCATGGGGCAAGCAGATTTTTTTTCTATTCATTTCAGGGCACATACCCCTATCGGTCTCCCGATAGACATCCCCGCTTCATACATAGGTAATAAACTATGAAACGCTTTTGGGGAAGAAAAATTTATAGGAGAGGCTTTAGCAGATATTTTTGTGAAATTGAATCTTTAGACCCATGTGCATCACCTTATCACAACCGTCTTATTCACATACAGGCTCACAGTTATGTTGCCACCTGCGCCACCATCATTTTGCTGTAGTGGCATTCGTTTTATCCTTGCTGCTGCCACATGGTATACGCCCGGATGAAACATTTTGGTTTCGCTGTACTTCAGCACAAAATACCTGCCCGTAGCCTCGCCCGATATGCCACTCCACAATCCGGACGAGTCGGACTCTCTGTTGAATGAGATACCTACTGTTTCGCCGTCTTCAAGATCGGGCCCTATCCATTTTGCCTTTATGGTGTCGTTTACCGAAAAAAACGAATCTATTTCTATGTCAAAATCTTTTATGTCCGATCTCAACACCTTATTGACAACGGTTGAATTTTCTTTCTTCAACGTAAACGTCATATCGGGCTGGCCTGCAAATGACCACCTGAAGAAATCGGGCGTGTTGTTATTGATGCCAGAGTCTGTAACTCCATTTAGTTGTATCAGGTTACGATCAAGGAAGTAAGCCTTGTTTCCACCCGCACCACCCTTGTAGAAAAGTGCGATGGCCGAAGAAGTATTGTTATCCTTAAAGAATTTTACATCAATTGATTGGTACAGAGGGGAAAAATCGCCTATTTCCTTTTTTCTACAGCCAGAAGCTAAAAGTAGTAGCGCCATCGCTGCTATGATGTATGAGTATGCATTTTTCATAGGTCAATATTACATTTTCCAGCCGCACCATACAGCAATTAATATTTAATGTTATCACAAAACTATTCTCCGCATGTAATTTAGTATAGGGTGGAGACACATAAATCCCCCCTCCCCCAAAAACATCAACCCCATTTCATTATTTTGTACTGCATCGCCCCAAAACAACCACTGGTTGTGGCAATACAACTGCAACTAGTGGCCTCACAACCAAGGGTAGCGGCCATTTTGATGGAGTGCCGAAAGGGCGAATCTACCTTTGCTGCATTGGTTCATCAACAAAACAAACCATTATGAATGCAAAATTTGTAGGCAGCAAAATAGCCGAAGCAAGAAAAGACAAAGGGGTATCGCAAGCGCAACTGGCGCAGCAGTTATTTATTAGTCCGCAGGCGGTGGGCAAGTGGGAGCGGGGCGAGTCGGTACCCGATATTCTGGTAGTTACCCGGCTGGCAGAGTTGTTGGGGGTAGACCTCAACTACTTTTCTGGCGGTACTACTATCGATAATGGCAATACCGACACTAATACATCGCCGCTGCCAGCCGATAAGCCGCCTACTACCGCTGCTCCCTCAACACCCGATGCACTTACCAATTTTAGCGGCAGCAACCTTGCCGGCATAGACTTTGTGGGTACCCATGCCCCGGCACGCAAGTTTAATGGTAGTGCATTGCAGGCGGCCAACTTTGCGGCGGCCAACCTCACAGGTAGCTATTTCACGGGTAGCGATATTCGCAATGCCAGCTTCAACGGTGCCAACCTTACTGATTGTGCGTTTTCGGCTTCCGATATGAGTGCAACCACATTCGAAGAGGCCAACCTCACCAATGCAACGTTCACGGCGGTAACCCTAAACGGGGCACTTTTCGACCATGTGGTAATGGTAGGTACCACCTTCGATAAGTGCGACCTTACCACCACAGGCTTCACCAATTGTACCTTCAATGGCGTGCATTTTCGCAATGCCGACCTTCGTAATGTGTGTTTCGATGGCCAAACCTTCACCAATGTCCATTTCGACCGTACCGCACTCAACAATGCTACCTTCCGGGGGGCTACCTTGCAAAACGTGTCGTTTCGCCCCGGTTTTGCCATCACCAACAAGTTCTACCGCTCTTTGTCTACCATCAATTTCGACGGTGCGCAGATGGACAAACTCACCTATGCTGCACTAAAGGGAGTAGGCGCCGAATTGGTTGGGGTAATTGTAGTATGACCGCCAGAAAATTGAATTATTAACTTTTGGTTAGATATAAAAAAGTTTATAAACAGAACGTATGCGGGCGGTATAATGTTCGTATCTTCATTACAATTAAGTATACGCCATTATGAGAACGTTTCTATTGATTGTAGCAGTTACTACTGTGGTTTGGGGATGTACAAAGCCGCACAATCCTGTCGATCCTCCTCCTGTAAACGGGAATGCAGATAGCATTACATCGTTTGTGTTGGCGGGTACATTTCCTGCAACAAAAGGCATCATAAAGCGCGATACCATATTCCTGACGATTCCTCCGGGTGCCGACCCAACCGCATTGGCTCCGGATATTCAGCTTTCTGGTAGCAGCGCAACGGTTTATCCCGGAAGTGGTACAGTGTCCAACTTTACTAAATCAGTAATGTATACGGTTACCAGTGCTGCACGTTATACCCGCCGATACTACACCCGTTTTGTAAAAGATGTTGCATCTGCGAAAGACGAACCAAAAGCACCCGCAGCATTGTGTATCTATTATGCATGGCCCAGCGTGGTAAACGGCGCAGGGGGCGACGTTGAAGCCGCTGCTACATCATTCGCCAAGTTTGATGTTTTGGTACTTGGCGACGGTATCTGGCAATCGGCACATGGCGATAATGCAAAAACCAAACAAATAATAGCCCGACTTCGCACAAAAAAGCCGGGTATGAAGATATTTGGCTACATAGATGTAGGGAAAACACAAAACCTTTCTGTTGCCCAAATGCAAGAGGCAATTTTGGGATGGCAAAACATGGGGGCAGATGGTGTTTTTGGCGATGAGTTTGGCTACGACTTTGCAGTAGACCGTGTGCGGCAAAACAGTTTTGTAGATTTTGCCCATGCGAGGGGCATGAAAGTTTTTGTAAATAGCTGGCGGGTTGAGGATGCGTTGGGCGATTATGACGGCGCAAGTACCCATTTGCAAGAAGGCGACTATTATCTATTAGAGAGTTTGCTGGTAGGCAAGGGCAATTACACCTCTCTCGAAGAGTACAAGTATCGTGCCGATAGAGCGTATTATTACATGAAGACGAAGAAAATAAGCGTGGCGGCTGTGTCTACCATCTTTCCGTCTACCATCGATGCCACAACCAACAACACAAGCGTTTATAGCTATACATGGTGTGGTGCGGCTATGTATAATTTCGATGCATTTCAACTGACAGATAGTTCTTACTCGGTACAAAACACATCGGCATTTTACTATCCGCCAATGTCCACTTCATACGGCATGTCATGGGAGGATGCAGATTGGACAAAAGTGGTGAGCGAGGCACAATGTAGCCGTAGCACCAATTCGCACACAATTTCGCTGTCGCGCCTTGGTACTTACCAGGGTACTGGCAGAATTGATCCCAAATAACCAGTTATGAGATAGATTGCACCGCACATGGCTATGGGCCGTGTACGGTGTGTACCTTTATGCCATATTTCATACACAATGACGGTAAAACAAATAATGAACGCCATAGAGGCCTTTGCGCCTCCGGTATATCAGGAGAGCTACGATAATTGTGGACTGCAGGTGGGCGAGCCCACCGCAACCGTAACCGGGGTGCTGATAACGCTCGATGTGACCGAGGAGATATTGGACGAGGCCGTTGCGCGTGGATGTAATATGATTGTGGCACACCACCCTCTCATTTTTGGTGGTATCAAACGCATTACCGGCCGCACTGCTACCGAGCGGATAGTGGCCCGGGCCATTCGTGCCGACATCAATATATACGCAGCCCACACCAATGTAGACAATGTACACAATGGAGTAAACGCCAAAATAGCCGAAAAACTGGGTCTGACGAATACACGCATACTGGCACCAAAGGGTGGGGTTTTATATAAGCTATATACCTATGTGCCTGTGGCAGCGGCAACTGCCGTGCGCGATGCCATGTTTGCCGCAGGGGCAGGGCATATAAGCAGGTATAGCGAATGCAGCTTCAATACCACCGGTACAGGCACCTTCAGGCCGGGCAGCGATACAAACCCCGCCATTGGCGAGGCGGGTGGCCCGCGCGAGGCCGTGGAAGAAACCCGTATAGAGGTGCTGGTAACAGCCGCCAACCGCCACGCTGTGGTAGCCGCTATGAAGCGCGCCCACCCCTACGAGGAAGTAGCCTACGAGGTTATTGCATTGGCAAACGATGCTACCGAGATAGGTGCAGGCATGATAGGTACCCTGCCCACCCCCCTTACAGAAACCGAAACACTGCAACTGATAGCCAGCCAAATGAAGGCTGCCTGCATACGCCACACCCGTTTTACCGGAGAGGCGGTTACCACCATAGCACTATGTGGCGGGTCGGGCAGCTTTCTGCTGCGCAATGCCATTGCTGCCGGTGCGCAGGTTTTTCTCACCGCCGATTTCAAGTATCATCAGTTTTTCGATGCCGAAGACCGCATCCTGATAGCCGATATAGGCCATTATGAGAGCGAACAGTATACATCAGAAATATTTGAGACTATACTTAAGAAAAGTTTTCCTAATTTTGCAATTCTTTTATCGAATTTGTCAACCAATCCTGTAAAATATTTTTGTTGATATATGGCTACCGCAAAAGACTTTTCATTCGAAGAAAGGCTCACATCTGTGCTTACTCTTCAAAAGATCGATTCTAAAATAGACGAGATCAAGACCCTGAAGGGCGAACTTCCTATGGAAGTAAAAGATCTCGAAGACGAAATCGAAGGTCTGCAAACACGTCTCCAGAACATAGACTCGGAGATCAACAACATCAACAACTTCATAGAGGCCAAGTCGAACGCAAGACGCGACGCGCAGGCCCTCATCAAGAAGTACGAGAAACAACAGGATAACGTAAAGAACAACCGTGAGTTTGAAGCCATCAATAAAGAGATGGAAATGCAAGAGCTGGAAGTTCGCCTGAACGAAAAACACATCAAAGATGCTACTTTCGAACTGAAAGACCGCACCAATGCCCGCCTGCGTACCGAAGACAAAATAGCCGATGTGCGCGAAGCTTTGGAGGTGAAACGCCGCGAACTGGAGAAGATAACTGTAGAAACAGAGAAAGAAGAAGCCATACTGGCCGAACGCTCTAATGCAGCCCGCGAGAAAGTGGAAGCCCGTTTGCTGTCGGCCTACGAGCGCATACGCGGCAGTTACCGCAATGGTCTTGCAGTAGTGCCCATCGTCCGCGATTCTTGCGGTGGTTGTTTCAATGTAATACCCCCACAACGCCAGAGCGAAATACGCCAGCACAAAAAAATTATTGTGTGCGAGCATTGTGGCCGCGTATTGGTAGATACTGACCTTAATGATAAAGTAACAGTATAATTGCCTGCTCAACAACAAAAAATATAGAAGAGGCTGTCTCAAAAGACAGTCTCTTCTTTTTTCAGCAGGTGGCATAATTTTTTTTACAAAATTTTCTGAATATCTTTAGCAGTGACTGTTATTCAATGGTTCTGAATACAGTTGTCAGCAGTATTACATTCCGTAGCACGTTTTCGTTTATTTACCCGAAAACGCCTATCGGGTGTTGTATTGAATGATGCATTTATTAATTTTAAGGCCTGTAAAGTATTTTGGGGTCGAAAACCCTGCTTTATAAAAATGACTCATGGACATAAATAAAAAGCCTGAATCTGCTACAGGGCAGGAAAACGAGCTGGCTTTCAACTCATCAAGAAGACAATTCTTTCAGATGACTGGTGCCCTTGCCGGTGCCGGATTGCTCATAGCATCGTGTCGCAGAACACCACCAAGCGATACCTATCTGGGTGCTGGCGATGTAGCACTGCTCAACTATCTGTATGTACTGAAGCAAGTAACGGTAGCCCTCTATACGCAAGCAGTGGCAACACCCTACTATGGCATTACCCAAAGCGAGCTGGAGTTGCAGACAGACCTGCGCGACCAGGAAGTGGCGCACCGCGAGTTTCTGAAAAAACTGCTGGGTGCCGATGCGGTAAAGACTGTAGTTACGCAATTGTCTCAGGTTACATTTGACAATAAGAGTAGTTTCCTCACCAATGCATCTACGCTCGAGGATATTTCGGCAGCAGCATACCCCGGTGTCATCAAATTGCTGAAAAACCAGTCCTACATAGCACCCCTCAGCAAGATGTGTGCCGTAGATGGCCGCCATGCAGGGTATGTGCGCGAGGTGCTCACACACAACTTTTTCTTCAGTAACAGCAATCTGGACAGTAATGCCCTGAATTGGGTTATGTCTCCTGCGCTGGGTATGGCCCAGTTGGGCAACTACCTCGAAACCCGATTTGACACCAGTAAATTGCCCACCTTCTAACCAACCGCAACATGGCGCTGAAACACATAATAGACGAACTGGAAAACATACCGGCCGGCAAAACCGAAGAGGTAACCGACCGTAGGTCTGCATTGGGTTGGCTGGGCGAAAAACTGGCATTGGTAGCACTGCCGCTGGCTATAGGCTCGGTGCTCAACAAGGCTGCTGCACAAACGTCTGGCAGTATTGCCGATGCACTCAACCTGATACTGGAGATAGAGTTCATGCAATACACCTACATTCGGCAGGGCACCAATACGGGTGGGCTCATTCCCGCTGCCGACCTCGCCGGTTTCAAAAACATCATTGCACAAGACAAACTGCACATAGCCTTTCTGGAAAAGCTGATTACAGAACAAGGTGGTGTGCCATTCAAACCCAAATATTATTCGTCCCCCACTACAGACCATCCGTATGTGCCTGCCGCATACGACTTTACGATGGGAAGCAAGTTTACCCCCTTTGCCGATTATGCCACCTTTTTGGCCATAGCGCAGGTAATGAAGGACACCTGCATACATGCCTTGCTGGGGCAGGTAGCCACTTTTCAGGCTACCAATAGCGTACTGGTACAAATGCTACAGTTGCAGGCTGCCGAAGGCCGCCATGCAGCCTACACACGTCTGCGCCGCAGACTGGGTGTAAACGCACCAGAGACACCTACACCGTGGATACAGAACAACATTCCCCCCGGGCCAACATCGGTCTTCCAAAAGTATTATACAGGCGAGGATAATGTAATACAAAACAGTATAGACGTGCAGGCTTTGGGCAACAACTATTACAATGGTGGTGCACAAACACAAACTGCCGCTACTGCCGCTTTCGATGAGCCTTACAATAAAGAAACCATCACTACCCTCATAGCACCATTCAAGAAGCTGTAGGCTACAATACCGATACTAATACGAATGAAAGAAGCCACTGTAATGCTACAGTGGCTTCTTTCATTCATTATAATATATACGGCCTTATAGCCTGTTTAGGGCAGTATCACTGCTATGGCACCTCTACCACATTCAGTATTTCGTTTATTATTTGCTCTGTGGTCATGTTCTCGGCCTCGGCCTCGTAGGTAAGTCCTATGCGGTGGCGCATCACATCGTGGCATACAGCGCGTACATCTTCGGGTATTACATACCCCCTGCGCTTGATGAAGGCATACGCTTTCGATGCCAACGCCAGGCTGATACTGGCACGCGGCGAGCCGCCATAGCTGATGAATGGTTTCAACTTGGTCAGTTTGTAATCGGCCGGGAAGCGGGTAGCAAATACTATGTCCAGTATATACTGTTCTATCTTCTCGTCCATATACACCTCGCGTACCAGCTTGCGGGCGTTTACAATATCCTGTGTAGAAACCACAGGATTGATTTTGGCAGCACCTGCCGGGTTCAGATTGGTGCGAATGATGTGGCGTTCTTCTTCTTTCTTCGGATAGGTAATTACTATCTTCAGCATAAAGCGGTCTACCTGCGCCTCGGGTAGCTCATAGGTACCCTCCTGCTCTATGGGGTTTTGGGTGGCCAGTACCAGAAATGGCTCATCCAGCTTGTAAGTGCTGTCGCCAATGGTTACCTGCCGCTCCTGCATGGCTTCCAGCAGGGCACTCTGCACCTTGGCCGGGGCGCGGTTTATTTCGTCGGCCAGTATAAAGTTGGCAAATATAGGCCCCTTACGCACCGCAAATTTGTGTTCCTGCGGGTTGTACACCATGGTGCCCAGCACGTCGGCAGGCAATAGGTCTGGGGTAAACTGTATGCGTGCAAACTGAGCATGTATGGCCGAAGACAAAGACTTGATAGCCAATGTTTTTGCCAATCCGGGCACCCCTTCCAGCAATACATGGCCATTGGCCAGCAAGCCTATCAGCAGGCGTTCTACCATGTGTTTCTGCCCCACAAGGGTTTTGTTCAGCTCCATATTCAGCAGTTCTATAAAAGCACTCTGCTGATGTATGCGCTCGTTTAGCTCGCGGATGTCGAAAGATGATGATACTTCCATACTATTGTTATGACCTGTTTTATTATCTGTTTGTGCTATGGTTTCGGGCTTTCAAAAATAAAGCGCGAAGCCCATAACGGCATACGCAATATAATGTTTTAACGTTTTATAAACCCCTTGGATAGGGGTGTCAATGTTGTCGTTTTTCGCCAAAACACAAATCACCCGCATCGCCCAGCCCTGGCATAATGTATTTGGCTTTATTCAGCCCTTCGTCTATGGCAGCAGCCCATATGTGCGCCTCGGGAAAATGGTGTGCAATGGTGGCAATACCCTCGGGCGAGGCCACTACAGATACTATGTGCATCTGCGCCGGCTGGTCAAATTCTATCATGGTACCCAGTGCCTGCACCATAGAGGCCCCGGTAGCCAGCATAGGGTCGGCCAGTATCAGCGTACGGTCGGCCAGCGGCGGGCACGCCATGTATCCCTGGTCTATACCAAAGCTACCATCGGCACTGTGTTTGCGGTAGGCACCTATAAAAGCACTGTCGGCATCATCGAAATAGCTGAGCAACCCCTGATACAGGGGTAAACCTGCCCTGAGTATGGTAGCCAGTACCGGTTGGCTATGCATTGCCTTGGTGCGGGCTGGTGCAAGAGGTGTTTGTATGTCGGCATCTACATACATCAGATGCTTGCTTATCTCGTAGGCGGCCACTTGCCCTATACGTTCTATGTTTCTGCGGAACCGTGCCCTGTCCGTTTGCATTTGCACATCCCTCAGCTCCCGCATCCATACCGATACCAGAGAGTTCTGTTCGCTTAAGTTTACTACCATATCAACTATTTTGACAACCAGTATGATACAAAATTACTATTGCAAGGCTACTTGCAAAGTATATACAGCAAGTATTAAAGTTATTTTGGCAAGGTATAGTATCTCTGTTGTTGCTTTTCCTGAAATAGTGAGTATAAGCAAAAGGTATGAGGCTATTATGTATCTTTCAGCTCTCTTTTATTATCTGTACATGTACCCAAAATACCAATACCGTTTTAGCCAATGTGTATGGCGCACATTGTGGTTTATGTGTATATGGTATATCGCATTGCCAGGCGGCACACAATTATATGCGCAGGATGGTGGTGCCTACAAACTCAATCAATCCAATATATTACCCTCCAACAAAGTATACAGTTTCCTGCAAGACAAACTCGGCTACTTGTGGATTGCTACTGAGAAAGGTGTTGTAAGATATAATGGATATGAGGCCCATTTATACAACAAATCGGAAGGATTGCCCACTGACGATATATGGGCAATGATCGACGACAATAGTGGTAGGGTTTGGTTGGGAGGAGCATCAACGCAGATGGGTTATATCTCAGGCAACAAATATGTCAACGCCCAACTGCACAATATAACAGGAACCATATTTCCACAAAGTTTACAAAGGTTCGATTCTGGTATTGCCTTTGTCACCCGATACATTGGCGGACGTATGTACCAAAACCTGTGTGTTTCCCGGCACGATACCATTTTTTCCCGTGCCATTACCGAGAATATGCTCCAGTATCCTGACGCGTACAATCGGGAAATAAAACTTCACATCAACCAAAGGAACGAAATGTATGCCGCTGTATACAATCGGCTCTATCATGTTGCCAACCTAAACGCTACTTGCGATTCGACTGGCCAATTGAGTATCAACCGCATCGGGAAATCCTTCCTCTCGCTTCAATATGAAAAAATGGTCCTTCTATGTGGCTCGTATTTTGTTTTGTATGTGCCGTCAGCGTCCAATACCATATACCTGCACCGTGTAGGTAGTAGTTCTATCGACTCCATTGGCCTCTCCGATTATGGCACCAAAGAGCCCATAGATTATGCAGCCTACAGTATAGACCGGGCAAACGAGGACAAACTATTTGTATACACAGCCACAGATTGTTTTGTTTTCAATTTGAAGGATACGCCGAAATTTGAAACTGTTTACCATTATTCACAAATCGCAAAAAACGCCAATGAACATAGGCGGGTGGTGCAATACCTACCGCTTCCTTTGTGGGATACCCTTGTTGCCACCAGCACCCATGGTCTGTTTGCCCTACCTAAAGGGCAAACCAACAAGTTCCGGTTGAACCAGAACTTGAACCTTGATGGATATTATTGTGTAGGTACGGTATACGATTCCATGTCGTATTGGTGGAATAAAGAACTGAAGAAATTAGTATGTCTGGCAGGAGGCGAATTGAAGCACACGTACCACTTAAAGGGCTTTTCTATAAATAACGTGTTGGAATATGGCAAAGATACACTCCTGCTCACCGGCCCCTTCTGCCATTTCTTTACGCTTAAAAATCAGCAATTTCACAGGATAAACCTTGGCCGATTCGGGTCGGCTGTAGTCCGATTACATCAATACAGTCCCCAATGCTACTATGTTATTTCAAACGCGGGGCTTTACAATCTGCGCCCCAATTACAACACCGATACCATACTCAGGAATTACATAGCTGTCGAACGATTTCGGGACGTTGTTCCGGATGTAAGCCGTAGTAAGATGATAGCGTACAACGACGCAAAACTACTGGTGTTTGACGAGCGCAGTAGTAAAATCTATTCGGCAAATCAGATATGTGCTAATAACAACCAACCTATTGAAAAGGTATGTTCGGAGTCTCGTTACGGTAACGTCTTCATAAAGTCTGGTAACGACATCCTATTCTTCGACCCTATAAGGGGCACCTCGAAAACAATACCGTCCAACGTGATTTACCGTAATGCCACCATCAATGTTTGGAAAAACTATCTCATTGTTCTCGGCGATTTTGGTGTTTCGTTTTTCCTTATTTCAGGCCCCGACAGTCTTTCGCCACCAATCACTTTTCTGAATTATAAAAAAAGCATTTACAGAGAGATATTCAGCCATGCAGTAGCAGCAGGCGTACTTACGGTGCAGACCGACGCAGGGTTGTATACAGTTTCAATACCAGAGGCGGAAGCATTCCCGAACAAGAATATGGGCACAATACCCTATCGTATTGTACTACAAGACAGCGTCTGGCATTTGCTGAACACCGGCGATACCCTGCGTCTTGCCAATGGCATGCGCATTGTATATGCCGATGTCATAAACCCTCTGGGCAATGGGAGCGTGCGTATCTTCTACCGCTTTGCTGGGGCAACGGAATGGACTCAGTGTAATGGAAACGAAATTGTAAGGCCCGAATACATATTGCCCAACAGATATTACGGTTTCGAGCTGTATTGCGAAGATGATGGTTGGCACAGCAACATCATTAAGGCTACGGTTTGGGTACAACCAACTTGGTGGCAAAAACGCAGTACCCGCTACCTTGCAGGTGTGGGCGGAATATTGCTGCTAATTGTTGTGGTAGTGGTGTCTGTAGCGGTTACCAACAGAATGGAGAGGAGAGCACAGCAAAAAAAAGAGATGCAAATGGAGTTGGAGTTAAAAGCCATTTACGCACAAATAAACCCCCATTTTATATTCAATGCACTTACATCGGCCCTGTTGCTCATAAAGAAGAAGAAAGGAGAGGAAGCCTACCAACACCTTTCCAAATTCTCCCGATTACTGAGAAGCTACATCAATTCATCGCGAAACAAGTATACCTCTATTGCCGAAGAAGTAAAAAACCTTACCAACTACATGGAGTTGCAGCAGGCACGGTTCAAAGACCGGTTCGAGAGCATTATCCAACTCGAGGATACACTGGATACAGAACTTCACATACCATCTTTGTTGATACAGCCATTTGTAGAAAACGCTATTAACCACGGCATTCTGCCCTCCGAACGGCCGGGGCGTGTTGTGGTTACATTCCGCTTGGTACCAATAGGCATAGAGTGCACCGTATACGATAATGGTGTGGGGCGGCACGCATCGCGACAAAATAATAAAGATCGGGCACCTACCGACGGATCTTATGGCAATATTCTCATAAAAGAGTTGATAAAGGTTTTCAATAAATACGAAGAAATGAAAATAGATATCAGATATGAAGACAGGTTAGCACCCGATGAAGGCACATCGGTCTACATAACCATCATCTATGCCAAATAAGCCACCGATAGGGCATTGCCGATTCCGCTATTACTAACAATCGAAACTTTATATACTATATGCCACATTATCAATGCATCATCATAGACGACGAACAAGATGCCATAGAACTACTGACGAAAAGAATACAAGAGCTCTATGATAACATAGAGATAACCGCCGTTGCCGAAAACTGGAAGGCCGCACTATGCACACTGTGTAGCCAGTCGGCCGATATTGTTTTCTTTGACATTTCCATGCCCGAAAAAAGCGGGTTCGACTTGTTGGAATTGATGCCCGACTTCAAAACCGAAATCATATTTATGACGGCTCACAACAATTTTGCGCTGAAAGCTTCCTCGGTTTCGGCCACGGGTTATATGCTAAAGCCTGTTGACGATGCCGAACTATGCGCCGCTATCAATACGGCGTTGAAGAGGATAGACAACAAGCGGGCCGCAAATACCACTTCTGCCCTTAGTGTACCGGTGCCGAATGCTTCTCCCAAAATTCGCATCCCCAACAATAACAAGTACGACTATGTCAACGTTCAGGACATCATTTATCAGGAAAGTGTGAACAAATGCACGGTGATTGAAACCGAAATCAACAAATACACCAGTACCACCAATCTGGGTACATACAGGTACCTTGCCAACGATTTTTCGTTCTTTCAGGTGCACCGTTCCTTCATTGTAAACTTGAACTATGTTGTGCCACACGAAAGCTCCCGGCTGCTGATTATGAAAGATAAAACCGAGATGCCAATATCGCGAAACATTAAACAAGACTTACTCCAGCTTTTAGGGCGGCGTTAGCCAATGCTGTGCATTTGGCGGGTTAACCCCGCTGCCCCCTATCGCACCCTGTTTCAATTACAGATCAGTAACAACCAAAGATGAATAGCCATAATGCCATGCGGAAGTACAAGACCGCCAATCTCACGTTTGGATTGGTGCTATTGCTCTGTTTCCTCTTGTTATTCAAAACATCTTTTGCACAGCAACCAAACCAATACCAAATAAACCATACCAATATACTGCCATCCGATAAAGTATACAGCTTTCTACAAGACAATCTGGGCTATTTGTGGATAGCCACAGAAAAGGGTGTGGTAAAATATAATGGCTACAATGCGCAATTGTACAATAGGGCTGCCGGATTACCAACCAACGACTTATGGTCGATGATTGATGATAATACCGGGCGCATGTGGCTGGGAGGCACGTCGGGGCAAATAGGGTATGTAGACAACAATAAGTACCACCCGGCAGTACTGAAGAACATATCGGGTACCATTTTTCCATATTACCTTCACCGGTTCGACTCGGGCATTATTTTCAGTACCTGGTACATAAATGGCGGCACAGCCCCAAGCATCTGCTTATCAAAACAGGACACCATTATACCCTTCGAAATTACCGAGGCCAGATTGAGTGGATCGGAGATTACCGGTAAAGATGTACTCTTGCACATCAACTCGTCTCAGGAGGCGTATGTAGCACTCGCAGACTATTACTACAGGCTCTCAAATATTGGTAGCATCACAAGCCATTCACAACAACTAAACTTTACCAGAACACGAGGCACGGGCAATTTCATCAGACTTGCATATGCCAATGGTAAGACGAGTTTCCTTGCCGGTGCCTTTTATATCTTCTATACTCCCGGTCTTTCAGATGTGTTTCACACCATTGATGCAAAGACTGGACAAGTTGATTCTTTTAGCCTGAAAAATCTCGGTATCTCAGAGCCAATTGAATACATGGCTTACAGCATTGATAGAAAATATCTTAATAAGCTGTTTGCGTATACCCACACAAAATGTGTTGTGTACGATCTCGCCAACAAACCGCTGTTCGAAAGAAAATACGACTTCTCACATATAACCGCCACCAACAAAGAGCCCCGCAAAGTGGTGCAATATTTACCACTGCCCCTTTGGGATACTGTTGTTGCCACCAGTGCAAATGGTGTCTTTGTCTCGTCGCAGCATGGCGAAAACAAGTTCTCACGCCATGAGGGTCTATCTTTGGCCGGGTACAAATGTGTGGGGGTGGTCTACGATTCGCTCTCATTTTGGTGGAGTGTCGCAGAAAAGAAAGTCATTAGTATCGCTAACAGAAAAATTCGGCAGACGTATAACCTGCACGGAATCACAATCAACAATATCTCAGTATTCAGCAAAGACACCCTACTGCTCACCGGTTCGTTCAGCCATTTCCTCTCGCCCGGCAAACAACAACTCTACAGATTGGGCCATGGCATCTTTGGCGCCTCCCTCATACGTATGATGGAATACCAGCCACGGTGCTATTTCGTGTTGTCGAATATGGGGGCATACTACCTGAGACCCGATTACAACACAGATTCCTCGAATAGAGAATATATAGTCGTCGACAGATTCAAAGATGCTGTACCCGATTGGTATCACAAGACTTTGATTGCCTATCACCAATCGAGGCTACTTGTATTCAACGAAAAAGTACGAAAGTCATTCTCTGTCAGTCAGATAAACAAGATTACCAACGACCTTATAGAAAAAGTGTGTGTAGATGATTCTTTTGGCAACATCTTCGTAAAATCTGGCGACAACATCTTTCTTTTCGATCCGTTTAGGGTAACTTCATTGGCTATTCCTGCTGATGCAGTTTACAGAAATGCTACTTTCGATGTTTGGAAAAACTACCTCGTGGTGTCAGGCAATTTTGGTGTTTCATTCTACCTCATAGAGGGCAGTGGCAAAATATCTAAGCCTGTTACCTATCTCAATGTGAAAAAAGGCCTATACAAAGAGATCGTCAGTCAGTGCGTGGCAGGGGGGCAGTTGCTATTGCAAACCGATGCCGGTTTGTATACGGTAAATCTGCCAGATCGCGAGGATTTTACGCATCGCACTCATAAAGAAATATCGTACCGGCTCATAATTCAGGAGCACCGTCAACGTGTACTGAACAATGGCGATACCGTACGGCTGGGCAACAATACTCGGGTATTGTATGCCGATGTAATAAACCCCTTGGGTAATGGAAATGTGCGTATATACTATCGGATTGGAGGGGTGAAAGAATGGACAAAAAGTAATGGCAATGAGATTGTTCGGCCAGAATTTGTGTTGCCCGATAACTACTACCGTCTCGAGGTATACTGCGAAGACGACGGCTGGCGCAGTAATGTAACGACCGCCAGCCTTTGGGTGCGGCCCACTTGGTGGCAGAAACGCACTACTCGTTATCTGCTGGTGGCTGGTGGCATACTGCTCTTATTGGGTATTGTAATATTATCGGCATATGCTACCCGTAGAATTGTGAACAAGGCACAACGAAAAAGACAGATGCAGATGGAGCTGGAGCTGAAGGCAATCTATGCACAAATCAATCCGCACTTTATTTTCAACGCACTCACATCGGCCATGTTATTGGTAAGAAAAGACCGGATGGATGATGCCTATCTGCACGTTTCCAAGTTCTCCCGATTGCTGAGAAATTACCTTAACTCATCACGTAACAGGTATATATCAATTGCCGACGAGGTAGCCAACCTCACCAACTACATGGAGTTGCAGCAAACACGGTTCAAAGACCGCTTCGAGAGTGTTATATCACTGGATGATACTTTGGATACCCATAAACTGATACCCTCTTTGCTGGTACAACCCTTTGTAGAAAATGCTATCAACCATGGTGTACTGCCATCCGAACGCACCGGGCGGGTAGAAATAACCTTCCGCACTATCCAAAATGGTATTCGGTGCATCGTGTCCGACAATGGTGTGGGCAGAAAGGCATCGCGGCTATTGCACCGCAACAATGACCCCACACAAGACTCTTATGGCAACTTGCTGATAAAAGACCTCGTACAGGTATTTGATAAGTATGAAGAAATGAAAATCAATATTACTTACCACGACCGGGATGCCCCAAATACAGGAACCGATGTATTAATAGACATCACTTACATTCAGCCAAACTTAAATAGTATTAACAACAGAACTCAAACCATCTCTTGATCAACAACCATATCTTATGTATCCCTACCAATGTATAATAATAGACGACGAACAGGATGCGATAGAACTGCTATCCAACAGAATTGAAGAACTGTTCGAAAATATCGAAATTATTGCCGCTATCGGCAATTGGAAAGAGGCTTTACACATATTGCGAAGCAAACCCGCCGATATCGTATTTCTGGACATTTCTATGCCTGAAAAAAGTGGATTCGACCTGCTGAAACTGCTGCCAGACATGAAAGCAGAAATCATATTTGTTACCGCACACGACAACTTTGCGCTCAGAGCCTTCTCGGTGTCGGCTACCGGCTATGTGCTGAAGCCAATTGATGATACCGAACTGTGTGTTGCCATCAATACAGCATTGAAGAGGGTAGACAACAAGCGGGTGGCTAATACCACTTCTGTTGTTAGTGCACCAGCACTGAATGCATCGCCCAAAATCCGTATTCCCAACAACAACAATTTCGATTATGTAAATATTCAGGACATCATATATCTGGAGAGTATGAATAAATGTACTGTGATAGTTACCGAAAAATGTAAATACACCAGTGCTACCAACCTGGGCAACTACAAGTACCTTACCGAAGAGTTTTCATTTTTTCAGGTTCACCGCTCATTTATCGTCAACATCAACTATGTGACACGTTACGAATCGTCAGGTTTGTTAATCATGAAAGACAAAACTGAGATACCCTTATCGCGTAATGTGAAACAGGATTTCTTGCAGTTGCTGGGTAGGCATTAGCCATCACGTATACAATTAAATGACGAAAATCCGCTTATTTCGACATCAAGCAACAATTGTAAAATAAATATGTATGTGTGCGTTTTGTGAACCAGCAGATATATAAAGTTGATAAGTTACCGAAATATGATGAATTACAGACTCGCTACACTCTTTGTAGGGGTAGTAGGATTGCTATGTTTCGTAATTTTCTCTAAGCGTTCATCCGCCCAGCCATCTGGTTTTTATCAAATCAACAAAACCAACGCTCTTCCGTCTGATAATGTATACTGCTTTTTGCAAGACCGTTTGGGCTATTTATGGATAGCAACTGACAAAGGCGTAGTAAAATACAATGGATACACTAAAAAGGTTTTCAATAGAGCAACGGGCTTGGTATCAGATGATGTTTGGGCAATGATAGATGACAATAGCGGGCGGGTGTGGTTGGGAGGAGCATCTGGTCAGTTTGGCTATGTATACAACGATAGGTATCGGCATGCAATCCGGCATAATTTTTCAGGAACAATATTTCCCTATTATCTACACCGATTCGATTCGGGCATCATTTTTAACTCGCCATACCTCAATGGCCTTGCATTATTCAGCATTTGTATATCGAGACACGATACGATATTTCCATGTACACTTACCGAAAGAATTCTGACCAATGGAGCAGATACCACACTCAGAAATGACATATTATCTTTCATCAATTCGAAGGGAGAATCGTATGCTGTATCTGACAATTGCTATCGGGTAACCAACCTTAAAACGATTGCAGACACCCCATCGAAATTGATTATAAACAAAATAAGCAACTCCCGGTTGTTCAATAAATTTATCTTCAATAATGGCCGACGAGGCATACTGCTGGGCCATACATATATATTCTATACCCCGGGTTTGGCAAATTATGTTCTATTGCTTGATGCGAATACCAATAAGCCAGACACCCTCAACTTAAGCGATTATGGCGAGAATAGTCTTGTAGAATATGTTGCCTACAGCATAGACCGGGCCTATGAAAATAAGCTGTTTGTGTATACTGCAACAAAGTGTATGGTATTCAACTTTGAGACAAAGCCGGAGTTAGAATACTCGTTCGATTGTACACAACTGACTGGAACGGATAAGGAACGTAAGAAGGTAATACAATTTTTGTCGCTTTCTCTTTGGGACACAGTTGTGGGCACAAATACTCACGGTATATTCCTGAAACGGAAGGGTTTTGTCAACCATTTCGTAAAAAATACCAGTTTGTCATTGTCTGGTTTTTCCTGTGTGGGTGTTGTTTACGACTCTATATCATTCTGGTGGCATCCTCAAAAAACAACACTCCTTCAGATTTGCAATAGAAAAATAATTAATACGTACAATCTGAAGGGCTATTCTGTTAATAATATTTCGGAATTCGGAAGAGACACACTTTTGCAGGTTGGTGGCTACAATCATTTTATTACCCAAGGCAGACAGAAATTTCATGAAATATTTATTGGTTTGTTTGGAGGTGCAGTAAAGAAAGTGGTAGAATACAAGCCAAATTGTTACTATGTTTTATCTGCAAAGGGTGCCTTTTGTTTGAAACCTGATTACAATGTTGTTGAGACTAACCGACAGTATATTGCGCTTGATAGATTTAAGGATGCCACCTTTGACAAGTATCACCAAAAAATGATTGCTTACCACGATTATAGATTGCTGGTATTTGACGAAAATAGCCAGCAAACATTTTCTGCCACACAGATAAACAAAACGTCTGATGAACTTATAGAGAAAGTTTGTGCCGACGCTACATATGGCAACATCTTTATCAAGTCTGGTAGTAGTCTGTATTATTTCGACTATCCGTCCGGCAAAACGGAGTTAATACCTTCTAATTGGGCGTATAGGAATGGCACTATAGATGTATGGAAAAACTATCTGGTAATTATGGGCGATTTTGGCGTTTCCTTCCAAAAGATAGAGGGCAAGGGCAAGCTTTCGGCTCCGGTGGTATACATGAACCTAAAAAAGGATGTTTATAAAGAGATACAGAGTTACGCAATCGTTTCCGGTAAGTTGTTGATGCAAACGGATGCAGGTTTGTATACTGTTTTGTTTCCGCCTGTATCTGCATTCAACAATCACAGTGTTCCTATACCATATCATATCATATTACAAGACCAAGATCAGCGGATACTGAATAATAATGACACCGTACGGCTGGCAAATAACACAAAGATTTTTTATGCCGATGTCATTAATCCGTTGGGCAACGGTGCTTTGCGTATCTATTACCGATTTGGCACAGATAAGAAGTGGATACAATGCAATGGTAATGAGATTATAGTTCCAGACTACATTACCCCAGACGACTGTTACAGGTTTGAGGTATACTGCGAGGATGATGGTTGGCGAAGCCCTGTTACCACAGCAGCTGTATGGGTAACCCCAACAATATGGCAAAAGCACAGTACCCGGTACCTGCTTGGGTTGGGTGCAGTAATCTTAATACTAATAGTGGTAGTAGTGTCTGTTGTTATAACCCGCCGATTGGTGAACCGTGCTCAGCAAAAGAAACAGATGCAAATGGAGCTGGAACTGAAGGCTATATATGCACAAATCAATCCCCACTTCATATTTAATGCACTTACATCGGCTATGCTGCTCATAAAAAAGAACAGAACAGAGGAAGCTTACACGCACGTGGCCAAGTTCTCACGCCTGCTCAGAAGCTACCTCAACTCGTCAAGGAATAAGTACATTACAATAGCTGACGAAATTGCCAACCTTACGAACTATATGGAACTGCAACAGACAAGGTTCAAAGATCGCTTCGAGAGTATCATCTCTGTAGAAGACACACTGGACCCCAACAACCTTATACCCTCTCTGTTGATTCAGCCGTTTGTAGAAAATGCCATCAACCACGGTGTGCTGCCCGCCGACTGGACTGGACGCCTTGAGGTAATTTTCCGAAAAACACCAGATGGCGTGCAATGTGTTGTATCGGATAATGGAATCGGTCGTCAGGCATCTAAATTGATGCACAAAGACAGAGACCCTACCCACAACTCTTATGGCGATATGTTAATTAAGGACCTGGTAAAGGTGTTCAATACATATGAAGAAATGAAAATTGACATCCGATACAGCGATAGGAATTGGCCGGATTCGGGAACAGATGTAATTATTGATATTTGTTATCTGCGTTAGACCTTCAAACGTTTCCTTGTATTATTGTTTCGTTCCGTATTATGCTGCGGCCGCTGTAGCACCCTGTTTCATTGCCCGCCCAGTGGCAATTTCGCACGTATTCTTCGCATCAACACTTCCCAACATATCACCACCAATTAATAGCAACCGAGGGGCTACCACACACCCCAAAAATATTTTTTTGCACATTCTACACCCGTTGATTTTTGTATAAGAAATGCCATTTAATTTTACATTACTTTCCAATTCTCAGTGCTGTATAAAGGCTATTCGCAGATGGAATAGTTGTGTATGAACAATAATAAAAAAGTGGTTTCATTCGTTCTCGGATTTACCATTTCTCTCACTGCTTACTCTGGTTTTTCGCTGTTTAAGAATGAAGATTTCCTATCTATGAAGAGGGTGAATCTGCTTTCCTCATTGTTCATAACACCTGCACCCGGTACCGAAACAAATGACGCTGACGGCACCGAAACACGGGTAGTAAGCACCAATACACAATCGGGCATACCCAGTCAGGCATACATTCAGGCCAACGACTCTACCGTGCCGGCACACAAGTTTATGCACCCCGGTTACGAAGAAGAAACCGAGGCATTCCCGGCAGTAATGAGCAAACTGCACGAAATAAAAAAAGGTGCCAAAAAGAAGGTGCGCATAGCATGGATGGGCGACTCTATGATAGAGGGCGACCTGCTGACGCAAACCTTTCGCCAGCGGCTACAAACCATGTTTGGTGGTATGGGGGTAGGTTTTGTGCCTGTTACATCGGTGTCGGCAGCCAACAGGCAAACCGTACGGGCAAAGACAACCGGCACTTGGGAGGAAGAGAATTTCAAAACCAAAAAAACTACGGCCCCGCTGTTTTTGTCGGGGCATACGTTCTTCAGTAAGGCCGGCTCGCTGGTACTTACCGACGAGACTGTGGATGATAGCTCGCAGGTACTCGTAAAATCGCTGCTTTGCGGCCCTGCAAAGGGGGCCATTGCCCTAAAGGTAAACGGCGACAATGTACTGGTACACCCATCGGCCCCGTTCAACCGCATTACGCTTGACAGTAGTACCAACCGTACGGTAACGGTAGATGTGCCTGCCTCCAGTTTGCCTATTTATGGTGTGTCTATAGAGCCTGCATCGGGCGTTACGGTCGATAACTTCTCGTTCCGTGGTTCATCGGGTATAGAGCTGAAGGCACTGGATACAGCCTTTCTGGCCGAGCTGGACCGCCAGCATTACTACGACCTTGTAGTGCTGCAATACGGCGTAAACGTATTGTGGAAACCCTATACCGACAACTACGACTATTACGGCAAGCAAATGCGCAAAATACTACCACTGCTGCGCAAGGCCATGCCCAATACACAGTTCCTGATTATCGGCTCTGCCGATAGGGCTTTCTCTTATGATGGCGAGTGGAGAACCGCAATGGGCCTCGGCAATCTGCTGAAGGTACAGGCACAACTGGCTGCCGAAAACCATATGACATTCTACAACCTGTTTGCCAGTATGGGGGGCAACGGCACTATAGTAAAATGGGCCACTAACAAACCGGCACTGGCCCGCACCGACTACATACACCCCACCCATGCCGGGGCGCAGAAACTGGGTAATATGATATTTGACGACTTTATCAGCAACTATTACACCACCGACACACTGCATGCACGGCCCACCGCCTCGCTGCATTGATAAATAGCGACACATGCCGTCATTCAGCCTGCAGCAATTGCTACAACAGTTCCTGTACAATCCTGCCCATCCGTTGCTCTTCAACGATGGCTTTTTTGTCTATTTCTTTACCATATTCATATGTCTGTACTATGCCCTGCGCCACCATATGCTGGGCCGTAGTGTGCTGGTAAGCCTGTTTTCGCTCTATTTCTTCTACAAGGCCAGTGGCAGCTTTGTATTGCTGGTAGTGCTATCGGCCATTATAGACTATGTACTGTCCAACAAGATACATGTCACCTCCAACAAGCTGCACCGCAAGCTGCTGCTGGCAAGCAGTGTCGCCTTCAATCTGGGTTTGCTGTTCTGGTTCAAGTATACCAACTTCTTTATAGAGCTCAGCAACCAGCTATTCTCTACCCACATCAGCATGCTCAACCTGCTGCTGCCCATAGGTATCTCTTTTTACACCTTCGAGAACCTGAGCTATACCATAGACGTGTATGAGGGCAAGCTGGAGCCTGAGAAGCGTTTTGTAGACTACCTGCTGTTTTTGGCCTTCTTCCCCAAGTTGGTGATGGGCCCCATAGTACGCGCCAGCGACTTTATTCCCCAGCTCAAAAAGCCGTTCTACGTCAGCACGGCCGATTTTGCCAAAGGTTTTTACCTCATATTTTCCGGCCTGTTCAAAAAGCTTATCATATCCGACTATCTCACACTCAACATTGTCAACTACATTTTCGAAAACCCGGCACAGTATACCGGCTTAGAGTGTTTGGTAGCCGTCTTTGCCTATGCTATAGTCATCTATTGCGACTTTAGCGGGTATAGCGATGCCGCCATAGGTATAGCCAAATGGATGGGCATTACCATCCCGTCCAATTTCGATTCGCCCTACCAAAGCAAGTCCATCACCGAGTTCTGGCGCAGATGGCATATTTCTCTTTCCAACTGGCTGCGCGACTATCTGTATATCTTTTGGTTGGGTGGCAACCGCAAGGGTAAGTTGCGCACCTACATCAATCTGTTTATCACCATGCTGCTGGGTGGCTTTTGGCATGGGGCCAAATGGACCTTTATAGTATGGGGTGCCCTGCATGGTTTGGCCCTGATAGTACACAAGGTATGGGCTGCACGCACCAGCAAACCACTGGCTGCGGTAAACAATACCGGCTGGTACAATGCCTTGGCTGCATTGGTAACCTTCCTGTTTGTATGTTTCTGCTGGATATTCTTCCGTGCCGACAACTTTAATATTGCAGCCGGCATGATACGGCAGATAGGTACCAACCTATCTTTTGATGCCGCCATTGTTTCCGGCTTTTGGGGCAATTATCAGCCCGTGGTTTGGATGATGTTGTTGGGTTATGCCCTGCATTTTGTACCGCAGCGTGTGCCCGACTATATTACTGTTCGCTTCATAGAGCGTACACCACTGTTTGGCTACCTTATTGCCTCGCTGGTGTTTGTGTACGCCTATGCTCAGGTCAAATCGGCTACACCGGTAATGCCTATATATCTTCAATTTTAACCTTAATGACGTGCTTCTTACCCGTGTTGTCCGGGGCATCGTAGGCGCGGTTATCTGGTTGTTTGGGGGTAGTATCCTGCTTGCTTGCCGGCTCGGTAGTTTGTTTCGTGGTCTTTTTGCGTTTCGGCTTGGGCTCAGTCTTTTTATCCCTGGGGCGGTGGGCTACATATTGGTTATAGGCATGGGTTATGGCTTCCAGCAGTAGTTGCCCCTGTAGGCTGTAGCCAGCCGCACTATAATGCACCAGATCGCGCGCCAGCAGGTTGTTCTTTTTCCACTGTACAGTACCCGGTTTGCCGCCAGTTATGGTGTACATATCCCAATAGGCAAGGTCTCTGTCTTTGCAAAACCGTATCAGGGTGCTGGTAATATGTGGCAGTACGGCGTTGGGGGCTTTCCCTTTGTAGTAAGAGCCCGCAGGCGTGGTAACAAGCAGCATAGCATTGGGGTTTATGCTGCGCACACGAGACAAAAAGCTATCGCACCGTGCATAAAAAGTGTCGGTACTCAATTTCTGATTCTGTGCCTCATTGGTACCCATAGACACTATGAATAACCCCCCTTGCAGCATTCGTAATTGCTGCCAGAACAGGTCTACGCGGGTGTATTGCTCGTACTGCGCACCATTTACACCTATGGTATGGTACAGTACACCGCTGCTGTCGGTCATTTCCATACTCACCCCATACAGGCTGAAGTTGCCGCCACGTTGCTCGCCCTTACAGCCGGCAAACTCAAATTCGCTGGCGGCTTCTGGCAGGTCATATACCAATGCACTATCGGTATTGCTGTCATAAGCAACTGCTATAGGTTCGCCACCGTTGCCAGCGGCCATTCTGTAACATGTTTTATTGGTACCCGTAAAAAACGTGAGCTTGTTGAAATATTGTGGCACACTGTCTACCGGTTTCAACCGCATCTTCACATTGGCCTGTGGGCTGCTGCTGTGTATACCAAAACCACATATACCCGTTTGTATAGAGTTGTCGGTATACGATAGCCGGCTGTACTGCCACGTTACGTCCGACGATGAGGTAACATCGGTTGGCCCGTTCGATTTTGCCAACTGGTACGGAAACACAATACCCCTGCCCGCATTGCCAAAGTAGTGCTGAAATCCGCGCCGCAAATGGCTGGTCATCATATCGGCCTGTATGTGCGAGTCGCCAATGTGTACGGCCTTTACTACTCCTTTATGGTCTCGTTTCAGCTTGTACAACTCCTCAAAGAACGGATTTAGATGTCGTGCATTGGCTATATGGTTGTCGGCATAGTGTACAAACTTGTAGCTGTGCGAAATCTTCACATCCCATCGGGCAGAGTCTGTTTGGGCATTACCGCCCAATGGCAGCAATGCTGCACACAATAAAAGGGAACAATACTTCATGATGGGCACTACAAAAACTGCCGCAATTTACGGAAACATAGCCAGCCATAGCCTGTAAAGCATTATGACAGTACTATATCGGGGAAATGCTCCTTTAGCTTGGCCTGAGATAACGGTTTAGATATAAATGCCGTTACCATGGGGCTTTTTTCGGCGCGGTTGCGGTCGTCATCATCGTCCGACGATGTCAGGACTATTACTTTCATTTGCTGCTGCACCTGTTGTGGTAGGTTGGCAAGGTCTGTTAGCGTTTCCCAGCCGTTGGTTACAGGCATATCTATATCCAAAAACACTACAAAGTTTTTCCCGTCATGGGCATACCTGGTAGCAATGTGTTGCAATGCAGGCATAGGCTGGGTAAAAACTTCAATAGTGCAGCCCGGTATCAGTAACTGCAACATCTTGGTACATATCAGGTTGTTTACGTTGTCGTCGTCTATTACAATAAAGTCTGGTATTGTGGGTTGCGTCATTTCTTGTTTGTTGCTTGTGCAGTAGATATTTTGTCTGTTACAAAAATATAAGTGAAAATAACATTTTACAGTCAATTCATTGTTAATTGAAAGATAATGAATTGCCAAAACACAAGACATTCTATTGTAGGGTGCTAATGTACCAGACACTTGTGCCGGGTGCGCCCCTTGGGTGGGGTAGTGCCGGTGCGCATATTCTCTGCCTTTATCTGGCTCATAGCCGCACAGCCCCGCACATGGTATACCTTAGAGCTGCCCCCGCCCGACCAGAAGTACGGTGCCCCCGCCACTGCCGATGCTGCGCTGGTAGCTGCCGGTGCGCCGCTGGCCATCGTCAGCCATACGGGTGCCGTCCATGCACGGTCGCCACCGGCCTGTGCTACCCGCACGTATACAAACGATGCACCAGCTACCGGGTTTACCCCCTTTATGGTATGCAGCCCATTGCCCCGCACCTGCGTGCGGCCCAGCAGGGCGGTTGCTGCCTTGCGTGGGGTAGCGTCGGTAACGGTAGTGGGTGCTATGGCTGCACCATATACATACACATCGTATTGGGCATTGGGTTCGTCGGCATCTTTTATGTACACCTGTATGTTGGCATAGCGCGCCGTGCCGGGTATTGTAGCACCCATCAGCGAGTCGTTTACATACAGGGCAGTAGTCAGGTTCTTGTCCTCGGTTACAAAGGTGCGGCCACGGCGCATGGCATCGTACAGGGCATCGGTACTCAGGTTGCGAGCCAGAACGCCCGTACGGGCATCGGTAACAGTACCCCATGTCTTGTAATGGTTGTCTTGCCCGGCCGATGGGCTTACATGCAGCCCCTGCGTCAGGTAAAAGAAGTAGTCATTTTCATTGTCGTTGTACCGGTAGCCACGTACCGGAGCCTCCTGCATAGCAGGGCCACTCAGCACCTCTATCAGGTGGGTATAGGGTTGCATGGCGGCCACCCAAGACCTGAAGTCGGGCCCAAGGTCGCCTGCATCTATCCCATAGTCGTTATACATTTTGGCCTTATCGTTGGGCTTGCCTCCCTTCCACACAAGGTCGTTCTCTACTTCGGGGTGGTTCAGCTGTATTACTGGCTTGGGCCCGCTTTGCGTTGCCAGCTCTGCCAGTAACTGTCGGTAGTTGCCATTGGTGGCCTTTAGCACCGTTTTTACCCCCAGTACATTCACATGATTGCCAGACGATATGGTAGAATACTCCTGCCCATACAAGGCCACAAAGTTGCTGGTGGTTTGCGCCTGTGCCGCCATCAGCAAGGGTTTCATGGTCATGGTTTCGGTATAGGGTGCGCCATCTACCCGCCATTTGCGGGTTACGGTAATGGGGGCAGTACCGTTGTACAGATTGTTGTCTTTGGCTATCAACACCCCATCTTTGCGCTCCTTTGCGCCCGATTCGGCCTCTATATGGTTGTGCGGTGTTACCGCAAAAAAGTGCAGGCCGGCATTGCGGGCCATTATGTAGGCTTCCTCGGGTGTGCCACTACCGTCGCATATCATGGTATGGGCATGCAATAGCCCAAAGTAGGTCTTATACGTAGTATCGGTGCGGGCAGCTACGGCAAGGTGTGCAGCACACAGCAATGGTAGTATGGCTCTTTTCATAATTATTAAGGGGGGTAAGCTTCAATAAAAAGACCCACTTCTCAGCGGGTCTGTAATTTTTCCATTTCCATTCTGTGCGCACTGCACTCAGTCTTGCAATTGGCATAATATTGCCTTTGGCAAATATTATTTTTCAGACTGATGCAGCGTATCGATAAAACAGGCTCATACCCGTAACATCAATACTCGTCTTCGTTAAAGAAGAAATCCTCCTGCGTGGGGTAGTCGGGCCATATGTCTTCTATACCCTCATAAATCTCACCTTCATCGTCCAGTTCCTGAAGGTTCTCTACCACCTCAAGCGGAGCACCCGAACGTATTGCGTAGTCAATCAGTTCGTCTTTGGTAGCAGGCCACGGTGCGTCTTCGAGATGTGATGCCAGTTCAAGTGTCCAAAACATATTGCTCTAAATTTAATTTTAATGCGCTTTCCGCAAATGTAAGAGAAAAAACAAAAAATAAAAGACAATTTTTTGCCAACTTTTATCAGACGTTTTGAGACTGCACAGCACTGCGTACAGGTCATTTTTGCCAATGCTGGCAATAAATAAATAACTTGCACCCGCTATCGGTTATTGATAGCCACAGTTATGCTCTCTGCCAAAAACCTCTCCAAAAAGTATGCCACTGTTACCGTGGTAAACGATGTATCGCTACAGGTGAGCAAGGGCGAAATTGTGTCGGTTACCGGCCCATCGGGCGCAGGCAAAAGCACACTGCTGCACCTGCTGGGCGGGCTGGACAAACCCGATACAGGTTCGGTACTGATAAATGGCACCGATATGCTGCAACTACCATCGCGCAAACAGGCCCGGTTTCGCAACGAGCACATAGGGTTTGTCTTTCAGTTTCATCACCTGATGCCCGAATTCAGCGCAGTAGAGAATGTGAGTATGCCCCTGTGGATAGGCGGTATAGGAAAAAAGGAAGCTACCACCAGGGCCGAAGAAATGCTGGGCATTGTGGGGCTGAGCCACAGGCTGAACAACAAACCGTCCGAACTATCGGGCGGCGAGCAGCAACGGGTTGCCATAGCACGGGCATTGGTTACAAGGCCTTCCGTTATTATGGCCGATGAGCCTACCGGCAACCTCGATACCGAAAACGCCCATCTGGTACACCGCCTGTTTCTGGACCTCCGGCAGCAACTGGGGCAAACATTCATTATGATAACCCACAACGAGGCATTGGCCGCCCTCACCGACCGCACCCTCATGATGCAGGATGGCCGTATTGTGGGCAACCGCATCAATAAGCAATAGATACTGCTGGTTTTGCCGTTTGGCAGCCCTGCATCCACTACCTTTGCAGCGGCCTACACAGCCATGTTTATGAAGTACTTCCGCTACTATCCATGGGGCATGCAACTCTTGCTGTTCCTGCTCATGACCCTCACTTTCATGTCGGGTATATGGGTCATTCTGTTCAATCTGCTGCCCCGCATCACGGGTGTGCCATTCGAGGCATTGGCAACAGTGAATCCGGCAAGTACGCTGGCAGTTCGGCAGGCTTTGCTGGGTGTGCAGGGTATACAGTCGGTAGCCATATTTATGTTGCCTGCACTGGCATTTGCCTATCTCAGCCATCCACAGCCACGCTGGTATCTGGGGTTGCGGGCCCCGGCAAAACCTATACATTTCCTATTGGTAATATTGCTGATGGCAGGTGCCACCCCCTTGCTGATGGGTATACAGTATCTGATTTCCCTGTTCGACTTTGGCAAGGAGGTAAAAGATGCCCAGCTTGCCAGCGAAAACATGTTTATAGCCATGCTGAATACCAGCAGCCCTGCCGGGTTGGTAGCACGGTTTCTGGTAATGGCCGTAATACCGGGCATAGGCGAAGAGCTTTTCTACCGCGGAGTGCTGATGCGCTTTGCAAAACAGCGCAGCCGCAATATGCTGATACCCATACTCTTCTCGGCGGCGGTGTTTGCGTATTCGCATACCAATATCTATGGCTATCTGTCCATATTTATGGCCGGTATTTTGCTGGCGGGCATCTATTACCTTACCGGCTCTATGTGGTGCAGCATTGTGGCGCATGTGTTTCATAATGGCTTGCAACTATTGCTGTTCTACTTCTCCGATACCAATGGCACCACCAGGGCATCGCTACAGGTAGACCCTGTGCCCGTCTACTTGCTGTTAGCCGGTATAGTGGTCTTCGCCGGAGCCGCATGGGCACTGTGGCGCAGCCGACAGCCCCTACCTGCCAACTGGGCTACCGATTTTACCCCGCAAGAACTGGAAGCACTGAAAGAGGAAAAAGCAAACAGATGGTTCTAACCGTCACCAATACCCCACTATGAACTTAGAAAAATTCAACGAGGTAGCCGCCCGAAAGCAGAAGAAACTCTCTACCTTCCTTACCCAACTGGAAACACTGGTGCCACCACAGCTATCGGGCATTGTAAAGGCGGCCGATGAGGCTACATGGAAGCAAACTGACTGCACCACCTGCGCCAATTGCTGCAAAACCATGACACCTACCTTCTCGGAAGAGGACGTAACCCGCATAGCCGCCCACCTGAATATGACACCCGCAGCATTCCGTAAAAAGTGGCTGTACAAGGAGAAACGTACCGGCGACTGGATGAACCGCAGCCAGCCCTGCCAGTTTCTGGAGAACGATAAATGCAGCATATACGAGGTGCGCCCGCTGGACTGTGCCGAGTTTCCACACCACAAGCTGCGCCCATGGGACCTGTATGGCGACACCTACATGGCCAATATGATGCATTGCCCCGCCACCCTGCGGCTGGTAGACAAGGTGCGGCGGTATGTAGTAGCCCACTACGAATGGCCGGAAGAAACCGAAACCAACGACCCCAAAACACTATAAAAGTAAAAGGCAGAACCCACGCTCTGCCTTTTACTTTTATAGCCATCTTACAGGCTTTATTTTTTTACCAGTACCAACGTTACATTATTAAAGTCGGCAGCGGCATTGAAGACATTCTTGAAGCGATCGTACTCGGCCGCCCCAAACTTAAGCTGCCTGAACATTTCATTCACAGTAACAATCAGTTTATCGCCATTGCGGGCATCTTTCACATACTTGTAGCCCGACTGGAAGCTGATAACAGACTCCACCTCACGGTCCAGATACTCGGCACTGATGCGCACCGCATCGGGGTTGGCTACCTTGTACCCTTTAGGTATGTTGATGACAATTTTGTGGTTGCCGGAGAATGGATAGTCCAGCTCTACCGGCATATTGCGCGGACGCTCCTGATACACATCATTTTGTTTGCCTATTATTTTGCCCACCTGTAGCAGATAGCGGCTACCAGCCTTGTTCAGCAGGTTGTTACCATTTACCGTAGCTGTAAGCACCAGCGGTTTATTGGTATTGTAGGCACTTACGTCTTCGTTGGCAAACTTGTAGGTAAGTACATCTTGTGGCGTGCGGGCAAAGTCTATTTCACCAGCCACAAACTTCTGCATGTTTTCGGGGCGGGTAAATGGCAACTCGGTACGCAGGTCTACAGAGCTGTATCCATACCACGAGTGGGTCATATTCACCGTAGCATTCATCTTTTTGTCGAAAGAAACAGTGGCATCTACATCGCTGCGTGTTTCCTTCTCAGACATTGGTGTTATGTTGCGCACCTTGTACATGGGGCCATCCAGAAGGCCCTTTGGAGGAATAACGCAAAACACACCCTTGCTGCCCGCCAATGACGATTGTGTCATAGGGTAGCGCAGAAATTTGTCGGTTGGTTGCAAAAACTTCTTTTGGTTGGGGAAGTATATAAGCGTATGGTTCAGCCCATACCATGTTTCAAATGCCGGATTGATGATTTGCTCACCACGCTCCCATGCCCAGCCTATATTGTGCTTGATGCCAGCCTGTGTAAGGCAGGCAGCAAACAGGCGTATATAGCCCTTGTACGATGCGGCTTTGGTGGCCAGTACGGTATCCAGCACCTCGCGGGGGTCTTCGTAGCCCGGCGCATACAGCGACATAGAGCGCAACTCTTTTACACCGCCTATTTCGCGACGCTCTTCAAAGTTTACATAAGGGTACGCCGTGATGCGGTTCTTGATACCCAGCTCTATTTTACGAATGTTCTTTTCTTCATCATCGCGGTCGCGCACGCCCAGCTCTATCAGAAACTTGTTCACGGCATCCATCTCTCGCTGAGAGAATTTGTAGCTTTCGTTCCACACCTTACGTGCCAGTGCATTGTAGGTGTTTATTTTCAGCCTTTCTTCACCCTCCTGACGGGTGAAGTAGCTCACCCTGTAGCTCAGTTGCATGCGGTGCACATCGTAGTAGCTATGACGCTCTGGCAGCAATGCAGGCACATTATCCATATCCAGCTTGTACTGCATGCGGGTGTTGTGCATCTCAGATGTAAGCTGGGGGAAGCCGTTGTAGCTCTTCACATCTATCGTCATGTTTTTGGGGTACGATAGCAGGAAGCGGGTTTTGAACACCGGCACATCGAACTGGAACATCTCTGTACCATTGAAGTCGAACGGATTCACCTCTTTCAGCAACAATTCTATTTCAGAGCCTTTTTCTACCCCTTCGCTGGGCAATACCAGTGTATAGTAGTTACCATCCTGGCCCTGCAACACACGCTCCTTATCCAGCACATATACCTTGCCCGATGGCGATACCGTACGCACCTTTATCTGCGTCACCTTGGCACCACGGGTCAGTGGCACATACATAGTACTGTACCGCTCTATACCACGGTCGTCTATCACCTTGGTAATTGTATGACGGGTAACGTGTTTCACCAAATCGTTACCCTCCAGTCTGTAATCTATTTTTGTTTCGTTCAGCAGCACCAGTGCTGGTTGTGTGGCATATTCCGGCGGTGTTGGTTGCGTCTTTGGCGCATCTGCCCACTCTACCCACACCGGGTTTTGTGCCAGGTACAGTTTTTTCTGTGCCGGGGCTGTTAGTGTCACTCCCGATAGCAGTATACTCAGTAGAAATAGCTTCTTCATGTTTCCTTTTATTATTTGCCGGTGAGCACTACAGTTTCCTTGTACAGTTCATTCAGCTTGTCGGCTACCTTGTTCAGCGCAGCAAACTGTGCTGGTTGTATGGTCATGGTTTTCAGCACATACTCGCGGGTCATGGTTACGGTGCGTGCTGCATTGTCTACCTTATAGCTTATGTTGTAGCTCAGTATACCATCGGCACCACCTTTGGCATTTTTGGGCACATAGCTTATGCGGGCACCCTTAGGCACGTTCAGCACTACGGTTTCCTTTACTGTTTTCTTGTATTGCAAATACAGGGGGAACTTCCTGTCATCATCATTTACCCTCAGGTTGGCAAATGGCTGCGATAGGTTCATGTTCACAAACGTTTCGTTTTTGGCACGTTGCACATAGTCGCCTATCATATAATTGGTGGTGATGCTGGCATCTTTGCGGCCCGTAGTTTTCAGGTCTGTGTTATAGTCCTTCAGTATATACTTGCGGTTACCTACCATGGTCATGGCGCGTATCACTTCATCACGTTCTTCCTTGCGGTGCAGTTCGCGCATATACTCACCCAGTGTCCATGCAGGGTAGCCCGAAAGTTGGTGGTAAGTAGTGCCCGATACATCGTTGTAGGCAATGTTCATCACCGTTTTGTTTACTGTTACGTTGTCCGATGCAGATGCCTCGGGTATGGTCACCACTTTGTACTTGTCACGGCTCATTTGTATCAACGCCTCTTTACCTTGCAGGTCCGAACGATTGGCATCCAACGGCTGTACATGGGTAGTACCATCGGGGAAGTACCATTTCCCTTCCAGATTCACCGCGCAAACCATGTGGTCATAGATGATTTCGTTCAGCAGCTCATCGTGTTTGTAAGGCTTGGCCCTGGTGCCAATAGACACTAAATAAGCAGGTATGCCCGCAGTCTGCACCATGGCACTAATGATGCTGGACATGTCTTTACAATCGCCATACTTGCGTTTCAGCACCGTATCGGCCGGGTTGGGCACAAAGCCTTCCCTGTCGTTCAGGTAAATAGATTCGTAGTGGAAATTGTTTTGCACCCAGTCATAGATACGCTCTACCTTCTCGCGCTCGGTATAGGCACCACGTATCAGCTCGGCAGTTTTTTTGGTAAGAAAGGTATCTGTTTTGTAGTTGATACCATTGATGTAATCGTATTGGGTATGTGCATGGGCATCCAGACTGCCGGTAATAACAGAGTCTTTCTTAGCACCCACCATACGGAACGACTTGATGTACGGTATCACATGCAACCCGTAATACGAGTAGTTGGGCACGTTGTCAAATTCCTTTACCGCAGGCACATTATCGGCCGTAAAGCGGTACACCACATACCCACCATCGCGCATTGTGGTTCGCTTTACGCGGCTGGTATCGGCTCCTTTCAGCAGGAAGCCCATTTTCACCCACGACGGAGCCTTTATCTCCAATACCGAATGCAACACGGGCACATAGTCACCAATATACATAGGGTGTATCAACCTTGGTTCCTCGTGCTGGCGCACAAAAGAGGTACGGGTTACGGTACCCTTTTGCAGACCGGTATAATAAGGACTTATCTGGCCCAGCTTGTTCAGGTTGCGCACCATGCGGTAGTCGTTGCCCTCTGGTATCCATGCATTGGCCCCGGCCGATGTCATGTAAGAATACGTACCACCACCCCACCAGTCGGCATTAAAGGTGCTGAGGCTGGTATTGCTGATGAACAGTTTTTCTGTACTCAGGGTGTTGGATATATCCAGTTGCCCATCCACTTCGCGTATCACCAGCTTTTGTGTCTGCTCTGTCACTACATAGTGCTCGTTCTTGTATTGCGCAGCTATGCTATCGTACTTCTGGCGGGTGAGCGAAAGCTGCGCGTATGAAGCACCGGCCCACAATACAGATGCCGCAACCAGGCATAGCCTGTTGCGCCACAATGTAGGTATTCTGGCTTTGGTCATTTTCGATATGTATTAATTCGTAAAGGTATCTGCATCTGAACAGGGGTATAAATATAGTGATAAAAAAACAGTAGTGTCAAGAAAATACACGTCTGCTTTTCATATAAATTGCTACCAATATGCGTTTGCTGCCCATTATACCCCGTTCAGGGGCATCTGTATGATAACCTACTTCATGTCCTCCCGTTCTTTCTGTAGCTTAAAGAGCTCATCGCGCAGGCGGGCCGCCTCCATAAAGTCCAGGTCTTTGGCCGCCTTGTCCATCGCTTTTTTGGTTTGGGTTATTAGTTTATCCAGTTGGGCCACGGTACGGTATTCGTGTGCGGCTTCGGCAGCCACGGGCACAGGCGTATCGGTTACAGCATACGGGCTGTTTTCGTTATAGCCCTTTATGTCCAGCACAGAGCCTTGCAGCATTATCTCCTGTACCGACTTCCTGATGGTCTGTGGCACTATGCCATGCTCGGTATTGTAGCGTATCTGTTTGTCGCGGCGGCGGCTGGTTTCGTCTATGGTGCGCTGCATGCTGTCGGTTATCTTGTCGGCATAGAATATTACCAGCCCGTTTACGTTACGGGCAGCACGGCCGGCCATCTGTGTCAGCGAGCGTTCATCGCGCAAGAAACCCTCTTTGTCGGCATCCAGTATAGCCATCAGCGATACCTCGGGCAGGTCCAGCCCCTCGCGCAGCAGGTTCACACCTACCAGCACATCTATCACACCCAGCCGCAGGTCGCGCAGTATCTCCACACGTTCCAGTGTATCTACCTCCGAGTGTATGTATTTCGATTTGATGTTGATGCGTTTCAGGTATTTATCCATCTCCTCGGCCATACGTTTGGTGAGGGTAGTTACCAGCACGCGGCCACCGGCTGCTACCCGTTTGTCTATCTCATCCAGCAGGTCATCTACCTGATTGATGCCCGGCCGCACCTCAATAGGCGGGTCTATCAGCCCCGTGGGGCGTACTATCTGCTCTACCACCACACCACCGCATTGCTGCAGCTCATAGCTGCCCGGTGTGGCACTCACAAATATCACACTGGAGAGCAGCCCCTCAAATTCATAAAAGTTCAGTGGTCGGTTATCCAGTGCCGATGGTAGCCGGAAACCGAAATCTACCAGATTCATCTTGCGCGACCGGTCGCCACCATACATACCACTTATCTGCGGTATGGTTACGTGGCTTTCATCTATCACCAGCAAAAAATCGTCGGGGAAATAGTCGAGCAGGCAGAAGGGGCGTGTGCCCGGTTGGCGGCGGTCCAGAAAGCGCGAGTAGTTTTCTATGCCGCTACAGTAGCCCAGTTCCTGTATCATTTCCAAATCGTAGCTTACCCGCTCGCGTATGCGCTGTGCCTCTATATACTTGCCCAAACTCTTGAAGTAGTTTTCCTGCGCCACCATCTCGTCCTGTATCTCATGTATTATCTGGCGTATCTGGCCACTGGGGGCTACATACAGGTTGGCCGGGAAGATGGCGGCCGTATCCATAGTACCTATACGCTTGCCGGTATCGGTTTCAAAACTTTCTATTTCTTCTATCTCGTCGCCAAAGAAGGTAATGCGGTAGCCAAAGTCTACATAGGGCAGGTTGATGTCCACCGTATCCCCATTTACCCTAAAGCTGCCCCGGCCAAATTCGCCCTGACTACGGTTATACAGCGAGGCCACCAGCTTGTGCAAAAACTGGTTGCGCCCCATGTTATCGCCCCGCCGCAGCCTGATGATGCTGTTGGCATACTCGGTAGGGTTACCAATACCGTATATGCACGATACCGATGCCACTACTATAATATCGCTGCGGCCACTCAGCAGGCTGGTGGTGGCCCGCAGGCGCAGCTTTTCCAACTCTTCGTTTATAGACAGGTCCTTTTCTATATAGGTATTGCTCACGGGCAGGTACGCCTCGGGTTGGTAGTAGTCGTAGTACGATACAAAGTACTCTACCGCATTGTCTGGAAAGAAGCTGCGAAACTCGCCATAGAGTTGCGCCACCAGTGTTTTGTTGTGGGTAAGCACTAATGTGGGTTTCTTTACCTGCTCTATCACATTGGCCACGGTAAATGTCTTACCCGACCCCGTTACCCCAAGCAGGGTCTGGAAGGGTTCCCCCTCATTCAGCCCCCGTACCAATTGCCTGATGGCCTCTGGCTGGTCGCCTGCCGGTTTGTACTGGCTGTCTATCCTGAACTTCATATAGCTACCGTAAAAATAACGAAAAACGTCCGGCCTAGGCCGGACGTTTCTATTCTATTGGCGTTTTTGTGGATATCTTCTTTATCCGCAGACATGTCTCTGTGGCAGAAACGCTATTACTGTATCTTTTCAATCTTTTTGACAATGCTATCGTTGATGCGTACCAGATATATGCCTGCAGGCAGGTGAGCCATATCTATCTGCAATTCCCGCTGTTTGCCACTCCAGCTATATACCGTCTGACCCACAACATTGGTAAGCGATACCTGCTGCAGCGATACTGCAGATACCGACAATTCGTTGGTTACCGGGTTAGGGTACACCATTACATCATTGTCTCGGTCTATGTCGGTAAGCCCTACTACCAGTGTGCCGGCAGCACTTGTGTCCTTACATCCCCATGTGTTTTTTACCACACAGCGGTATTGGTAGTCTGCCATAGTGCCTGTAGCTCCTGTTACGGTAAGAGTAGCAGTTGTAACCCCGGAATATGGCGCAGTGGCTACAAGATTAGTCCATGTAACACCTATCAAACGCTGCCATTGGTAAGTAGCACCAATAATAGACGTACCCACAGTAAATGTTGCAGTACCGGCCGATGTAGTGGCATTTGTAGGTTCTACGGTTATTTTTCCGCAGGTATCGCCATAGTGTACTATCTCACTGTCATTCAGTGGTCTGTTGTAAATCCTTATATCGTCAAGAATTCCCTTAAAGTTGAACGGATACCCGGCTGGCTCGTAAATCGCCTTGCCCATTGCCAAACTGTCCATACTGGTGCCAAAACTTCCACCCACCGGTGCTTGAGAATTTTTCAGCACACCATTTACATACACTTTTATCAGTGAGCCATCCCAAATAAAAATCACTTTGTACCATTCATCTTTTACTATCTGTGGAGAGTACTGCCAATCGGTCACGTTAGCGGGAGATTTGGGGCCTACATTAGTGGTAAACACGTTCCGGGCACTATCTACATAGTTACAATCTTCGTCAAAAGGGCCATCGAAGAAACACATGGTGTAAGAGCCGGGCTGGCCAGACTTGCCACGAGTCAGTATATAATTGGCCTGGCAGGTTCCGTAATAGAACCCTTTTACCATCACAATGCCACAAAGCGAAAACTGAGATACATTGAGCTCTGGAGCATAGGGAACCGTAATGAGGCTGTTGCTGCCGTTGAAATAGTAAGCACTGTTGGGGGTACCATTCATGCCGGGCACCATCGTCACATTGCTGATGTGGCCGTTATGGCCGTGTCCCGTACTGTCTATTGCGTTTCCGTTCATGGGCCACCATGCTACAAGGCCGGTGGTATCCTGACTGTGCCCTGCTGCCCACACAAAGGACAGGAATAGGGTAATGAAGAGCTTCTTCATAAGTTTTGGTATATTTTAGGTGAAATAATAGCAAATGTAAACACTAATCTAAAATTTCACAAACGTATCGCTGGCTATTTTCTGTTGATATCTGCCAATGAGTCAACTAAAATTGAGCTACTTTCACCCCCACATCTATGACCGAAAATACCAGTATCAAAAATTGGGCAGAAGACGAACGCCCGCGCGAAAAGCTGATGCAGAAGGGGCCTGCTGCGCTCTCTGATGCCGAGCTGCTGGGCATACTTATATCCAGCGGCACCAAAGAACGCTCTGCCATAGGCTTGGCGCGCGATGTGCTGGGCCTTGCCGGCAACAACCTGCGCGAGCTGGGCCGCCTATCGGTAAAGGAGTTTTGCAAAATAAAAGGGATAGGCGAGGCCCGCGCCATAACCATTGCCGCCGCACTGGAACTGGGCCGCCGCCGGCAAGCCGCCGAAGGGCCCGAAAGGCTGGTCATCAGCCGTAGCAAGGATGCGCTACCCATTGTGCAGCCATTGCTGCAAGATCTGCCCCACGAGGCATTTTGCGCACTCTACATCAATACTGCCGGCAAACTGATACGCACCGAAATGATAAGTACCGGCGGCCTTACCGCCACCGTGGCCGATGTGCGCCTGATACTGAAAAGTGCCCTGCTGAACAATGCCAACAAACTGATTGTGGCCCACAACCACCCATCGGGCAGCAAACAGCCCAGCAATGCCGACATACACCTGACCAAACAACTGGCAGAGGCAGCCGCCATCATGGACATCAAACTGCTGGACCATATCATTATAGCCGGGCACGAATATGTGAGTCTGGCCGATGAGGGCCTTTTCTGATGGCAAGGAGATAAAATGACTGACGGGTATTCCCTGGCGTTTTATACTTTTGGTACTACCTGTACACAAACACATATCATAATACAATGAGAGTAATCACCTACAACGTAAACGGCATACGCAGTGCCGCCAAAAAAGGCTTCATAGACTGGCTGAACACCGACCCGGCAGACATCATATGCCTGCAGGAAATAAAGGCCAACAAAGAAGATGTGCCCGAAGCCGACATACGCGCTGCCGGTTATGAGGTCTACTCGTTCTCGGCACAAAAGAAGGGTTACAGCGGTGTGGCCATCCTTACCCGCATCACCCCCGATAATGTGCAATACGGCAACGGCATACCCCAAAGCGATGCCGAAGGCCGTGTAATACGGGCCGACTTTGGCGATGTGACCGTGATAAACGCCTACTTTCCCAGCGGTACCAGTGGCGACGACCGCCAAACATACAAGTACCAATGGTTGGACGAGTTTTTTGAATACATCAACATAGTGCGTACCACCCGCCCACGGTTGATAATATGTGGCGACTACAATATATGCCACAAGGCCATAGACATACACGACCCCGTGCGCAATAAAAACTATACCGGCTTCCTGCCCGATGAACGTAAATGGATGGACAAACTGTTTACGAGTGGGTATATTGATACCTTCCGCGAGTTCAATCAGGAGCCACACCAATATACATGGTGGAGCGCATGGGGTAGTGCCCGTGCCAATAACAAGGGCTGGAGAATTGACTACATCTCTGCTACAGAGCCTCTTAAAGACCGTCTGCGCCACGCCCGCATCATGCCCGATGTGGTACACTCGGACCATTGCCCCATGTATCTGGAAATGGAGTAAAAACAACTTGAAGTTTATAGCATTTTGGCCCTGCCTGCCGGTACGCTATGGTACCATACAGGCAGGGTTACTTTTGTTCGCTACCTTTGCGCCCTCATGGAGAATTTTGAACAACGCTGGCTGGATACCGAGAATATGCTACGGGAACGTTTTGGCAAAGTGCCCGATATGGAGGGCATTCTGTTTCTGATAGGGGTAAACGAACTGGGCAAGATGCCACGCCGCAAATTCTCTAAAGAGCAGAAACAAGACCTGATGCACATAGCCGTATGCACCCTGCTGTCGCAGTTGGGTTGCTACGAGTTTGCTGGCCGCGACGACGATGGCTGGCCACACTTCAACGCCATAGCCCCACCACCCGCACAAGACATGGCCGCACAAGAGCGCATGCTGCGCGAGTGTGCGGTTATGTATTTTGGCATGTAGTGCCTTTCAGATGAGAAATTGTTGTAGATACGACAGGAGTTTTTGTGAGCCCACAAGCGTATGGGCAAGGTTTCGAGTAAACGGAACCTTGCCCATAATAATTTATCCCCGGGAAAAGGAACGTGTTGAAAGCCATGTTTAACTTTCTATCTCACAATAGATTATCTGTCAAGTATCAATCGTACTTTTTCGGTGGCTGCACCCCATTTCAAGTTCATGAAGTAGACGCCATTTGCAGCATTGTCTGGGAGTGTAACATGCTGTGAGAAATTCATACTATTGCTGCTTACATATTGCGTTAATATAGTTTGGCCTACCACGTTGGTAATCTCTATTACAAGGTTGCCACTCTGCTCATTTGCCAACTCTGCGACTACCGTAAAGCTACCCTTATTGGGATTGGGGAATATACTGAAACGGGGAATTGCCAAGGAAGTTATGTGAACAGGGGAAACTGAAACGATTACAGATTTGTAAGATTCAATTTCGCATGCACCCGTTCCTGTAACCATGCAGGTTACAGAGTCTGCATGGGCAAAGGTGCTGCTTGTGTATGTTGCGGTTGTAGCCCCGGCAACAGCAGTCGCATTTACATACCACTGATAAAGCGGCAAAGGCCCGGCTCCGTCAACTACGGCATGGAGCGTAAGTACCTCGCCGGGTGCAATACTTAACCCTGGAGAGGAAGTAATGTCAACAACGGGGGTGTAGGCACTATCTGTTATCATAACGATGGAGCTGCTGTTGGCGGAATCGGCAAGTCGGCAGGCATAGTCACTTATGAGGCGACAATACAAAATATCGCCCATAGCAGGCATGTAACTATATGTACCACTATATGCCGCCAGAGCACCATTTACAAACCATTTATACATCGGGGACGCACCTCCATAAGTGGGCGTAGCGGTTAATGTAACCGTGTTATGGATGCAAACCGTGTCGCCGGGAGTGGCAGCTATTGTAAGTGCCGGGGTTGCCACAGCTTGCACATTTAAGCTATGCGTGGCCGTTCTGCTAGTGCAACTGTTAGAAACCGTATAACTGATTGTAGAGGTACCTGTAGCCAGGCCAACAATATCACCAATAGATGATACAGAAGCTACTGATGGCATACTGCTATTCCATGATCCACCGACAGTGGCATTCTGCAAGTTCTCCGTACTGCCTACGCATACAGATGCAGGGCCGGTAATAGGAGCCATACCTATAATATTCGTGGCGGTATTGGTCATTATCGGTGGGTTGTCGTCGAAATAGATGCCTACACGGTTCTGTATGAGGGTACCATCTGGCAAAATATTTTTTGCCTTAATGTAAAAAGTAAACATGCCGTCGCTAAGGCCATGGTGGGACGTATCGGGGAGCATGATGTTGGGGAAGTCGAATTTAGCAATGTTGTAACCGCCACTCGGCATCATTGATACGTACATGGGCGATGTGGCCATTGCTACCTCAATGCTGGCAGGGTCCAAATTGGCTGGCAGAGTATCCAGCACGTATATATTATGCGCGGTGTCATTGCCGGTGTTTTCGAAACGTACCTGATATTTCAGGCGGGTACAGGGCAAAATCAGACCCTCTGGCACTACTGTAATATCATTTGGGTCGTAAGAAGACTTAACTGTATCATTTCTTATAACAACATTATTTACCGGGTTTGCATCGCCTGTGGTAGGGCTTACCGAAATGATAGTTTTTACAGTATCTCCAGGTATAAGCCATGTAGGTGGGCCACCTGGCCTTTCAAGGTAAAGCGTAACGGTGCGTACGTCATTATTGGCTACGGCACCAAGATTCCATGTAATGGCAGTGGGGCTAACAGATGTTGGTGGCGGAAATGTTGCGGAACAGGGGTACATGCCGGGATAAAATCCATACTTGGGGTTGATAGCTACCGTAAGTATAGCGTTCTCTGGGGTACAATTGACGTTACTTACCGCAATCTTCAGTCTTTGGGTGTGCCTGCCTGCCAGTGTTGTAGCATCCACATTGAGGTCGAAAGCAGGGGCTGTGCCGCAGGTGAGTGCTACACTCTTTGCCACATAGGTATTGGTATACGCGCTAATGGTATCGTACACAATGCCTGATACCGGGCAACTAACAGCCATGGCTGGCGAAATAGCCGGCCTGAAGGCATAAACGGTACCCGGAGGGCCATATGCTTTATAGTAAAAACCACTTGTAGCGGTAATAGTATCTACTGGCACACCGTTCGAATCGATACGTGTTTGTACGGCTGTAAAGTTTTCGGTATCACCGCCATCAAATATGCAATTGCCGTTGTTGTCTCTGTAGAATTTTATTGGCAGTGTGCGACAAAATAAGTAGTTGTACGAATAGGTAACAGTATCAACAGCAGTTGTACCATTATATAATACCTGCTTAATACTGTAATTGCCAGGCAATGTATACGAGTGATATATGTGTGCGCTACTTGTGGGTGTACCGCTCATAGCAGTAGTGGTTGTGGTGCCATCGCCAAAGTAAGTAACCACACTTAACGACGAAGAGACGCCACATGCAGTAATGTAAAAATGAGTAGCTGCACAAGCCGTATCGGGTGCAGATATAGTACTGTAAGAACCTATTGTAAAACGTACCGACACATAAACTGGCGTTGAAAAAGCTACCAGGCTGCCGGCAGGGCATGTAATGCGGCAACGGTAATAATAAGAAGCCGTGGGGCTGTATGTATAAGTAGTTGAAGTTGCACCTGTAAAGTTGCTCCACGACGTGCCATCTGACGAGTACTGCCATTGTAGCGCATGGCCACACATGTAGGTATAGGATGGCAGGCTGAGCGTAAATGGTGTGCCACTGCACACTATAGAAGAGCTTGCCGCCGTTATGCCAGGAACGGGAGCGGTGGTACAGGAGGCATTTACCGTTACCACCGTAGTGCTGACACCACATGTGGTACTATATGATATAGTGGAAGTGCCCGCAGCCACTCCGGCTACAATGCCACCGGTACCTACGGTGGCTATGCCTGGTGCAGAGGAGCTCCACGTGCCACCAGGGCCGCCGGATGTGGCCAATGTAGACGTAGTACTAACACAAAAGCTGCCGGCACCAGAGAGAGCACCTGCGGCATTAACCGTTACTACAGATACAGATCGGCATCCGGCATTTACCGCATAGGTAATAGCGGCCGTACCGCCTGCTATGCCGGTGACAAGGCCTGTGCCTGTGCCTGCTGTAGCAATGGCAACATTGCCGGACCCCCAATTACCGCCAGGAGTTGAATTTGTGAAGGTAGCAGCAGACCCTGCGCAAATTAATGAGGTACCACTATTTGGTGGCAAAGCAGGATTGACTGTTACTACCCTTGTTGCATAACAACCTACAAGCGATATGGTAGAGCCAAAACTGATAGTGGCCGTACCCACTGCAATAGCGGTGAATGATGGTATAGGGAGCACTGCCGGGTTGCTGCTTGAATAAACCGCTGTGCCGTCGCTGGTACCGAACTGAGCAACAAAACCACCTACGCAGGTTACAGAATCGGAAGACAAGAATGGCATAGAGCGCACCAATATTCGCTTTGTCCTGTAACATGTATTGGGTGTGGTATAGGTAATTGCAGGTGTACCAACCGACCAGCCGGAAACTATGCCAGAAGAAGAACCGGCTGTCGCAATGGTACCAGCCTCAGACAGCCATGTGCCGCCCGATGTTGCGCTGGACAATGTAATGGTCTCGCCGGTACAAACACCCGCAGGTCCAGTAATGGCGGCTGGTCTTGCATTTATAGTCATGGTCGCAAAGGCCATATCGGCTCCATGTGTATAGGTAACTACTGCTATACCGGCCGATACACCAGTAACAGTACCCGAGACAGCACCAACAGTAAGTACCGATATATCGCTACTGCTCCATGTGCCGCCAGATGTGGCATTACTAAGGGTAGTTGTCGCACTGTCACATATGGCTAATGTGCCGGTTATCGGTGGCAATGCTGCAAATGCTGACAAACTTGTTGTTAATGCAAGTAGAAGAAAAAAAAGACATCTCATTGGGTACATTTTTTATAGTTATAGGATAAGGCGTAAGTTAAAACAAATTTGTTTGAATATTTTTTTCTGGATTAAGAGTGGGAAGATTTTTTAATCCGCCAATACATTGATTTTTAGTTTTTCTGTTTTGGTTTCCAAATTTGTAAACCCATCAATCGCGGGCTATTTTACCCGCAAGTTGCCCATTTACCCGTATGTTGTAGCGGCCCGCTGGTAGTTGCTGCACATCAATAGTGGCATTGGTGGTATCAAACTGTTTTACCAGCACCTCTTTACCGGCATCATTCACAAAGGCTACCTCGGTAATGCGGGTACTACCGCCCGATATAACTAATGTATTTTCGCTACCGCCAGCTGCTATCTGAAAAGATACCGGAGCCCCGGTAGCCATACCCGCTGTAAACCCTTCCGGCTGTTTTTGCCGTCCCGATGCTATACAGAGCACATTGTTCAGTATCAGCCTATAGCCCGGCGAGTTGGGGTGGTCGCTCAGGTCTGTTGGTGGGTCTTGCACCTTGTGCTGATAGTCTTCGGGGTCGTGCCCACCATAGAATGTCCATGTACCCTTGCGGTAGCGGCCATGTATATAACGTGCCTCGTCTTGCCCCACAGCAGCACCCATTATCACCACGCCGGGTTTCAGGTACTGGCGGCGGTAGGCGGTAGTTTGCCCCTGAAAGCCCTTTATAACAGCCACATGGTTCTGGCACAGCATAGAGGGTACAGCCTCTTTACGTGCCTGAAACGTGTAGAGGGTAAACACATCTTGTTCTTCGGGCAGGCTCAGCCGGGCCACTGTATTATCTATCGACGAATACTCGTACTCCATGGCCGTAACAGACAGCTTGAACCCGGTAAATGCCAAACACTGCTCAAATTTCAGCTTGTTTTGTGCATCGGGGTCCATGGCATCACCATCAAACGGGGCATCGCATATATCTATACCATCGGCGGCAATGGCTATGTCATAGGTATCGGTAGCAGAGCACATGGCAAACAGGTTGCCCCCCTGTCCTATAAACGCTTGTATGCGGCGCACCACGGCCTGTTGCATCTGCCATACCTTGGCAAAGCCATGTTTGGTGGCCAGTTTGGTGGCAGCATTTTGCTCGGCCTGGTACCATGCCGCATCGCGGTACTGCCCCCAAAATTTCCCATATTGCCCCGTAAAGTCCTCGTGGTGCAGGTGCAACCAGTCGTACTTGCTTAGCGAGCCCGCCAGTACTTCATCTACATATATCTTGTCGAAGGGTATGCCGGCATAGGTAAGTGCCAATGTCACAGCATCGTCCCACGGCTTTTTACCTCCCGGTGTATACACGGCCATTTTTGGGGCGCGGGTCAGGGGTATTACATCGCCATTATTGCCACGGGCCATTACACGGGCCACTATTTCGGTATAGGTATTGTCGCCCATTTCGGCAGCGGCCACCCCGGCACGGCGGCAGGCAGCATAGATAGCATAGCTATAATCCAACATGAAGCTACCGCCACGGTAGTTCAGTAGCCACTCGGCCTTTTTGCCCTCCGCTATAGCATGATACACTATACCATACGCCCGCAGATGGTTGGTCTGGGTCGTATCCATAGGTATAAACAGCTTGCCGGCAAATGTGGTGTGCCATACTGCAACCAGTATGGCCAACAGGGCTATGCGCTTCATTGGCTATAAAGTTACGCTTTGTAGGGCTAAGGACGGGTAGTATAGGTACTTTGTAAGGGTATTCAGTACATTTGAATGACATAATCAACCAACATGCCACACATTGCCATCATATCGGCCAGCGTACGCGTGGGCCGCAACAGCCACCGGGTAGCACGCTTTTTCAGCAACTATATAGCGGCAGAGGGCCACGGCACTGCCGAGATACTGGATCTTGCCGCCTACAACTTCCCCATATTTACCGAGCGGCTACGCCTGCAGGTACCACAACACGAAGGTGCCCTGCAATTTGCCGAACGCATCAAGGCAGCCGATGGCATCATTATAGTAACGCCCGAGTACAACGGCAGCATACCCGCCAGCCTGAAGAACGTAACCGACCTGCTGTACGAAGAGTGGTACCACAAGCCCATAGGCATAGCCACCGTGTCCGACGGCGCATTTGGCGGCTCGCAGGTACTGGGTGTGCTGCAATTCACCCTCTGGAAGATGCGCGCCCTTACCATACCCGCCATGTTCCCCGTACCCAAAGTGCGCGAAGCCTTCGACGAAGACGGCAACCCTACAGACCCCACCGCCACCAACAAACGCGCCGCCGGCTTTGTAAAAGAACTGATGTGGGGGGTAAGGGCTTCGCAAGTGGGGAGAATGTGATGAGGCTAATGTCTCAGTTAGTTGGGGGGATATAGCAATTCGCAATGAGCAATACGTTTTCCTGATGGGTAATGCGTGCCGTGCATAACGAGTATATTTCTACAATAAATGAGTGCTGACCCTCGTTATGAGATGAGTACCATAAATTGTAAAAACACCTTAATATGCTCAGAAAGATTGTATGTGCAGCTGTATGCACCTTGATGCTTGCAGCCATTGGATGCAGAAAAAACAAGGAAGAGGCACCGCCTGTAACGCCAGACTACACAGGCCTTGTCGGCACCAGTATTTTCAGAAATATGACTGTAATAAGGCAAAACCATGGCGTTATCGATCCTGAGTCTGCAAGGTATTCTATGCCGTATGCAGGGGCACGTACCTCTGAGACTACCAACATAGCGTGTATTGACAGTCGAGATGGCAACTATTATCTGTTTTCTCAAATCCTCTACCCACGCAGTACCCGTCTTGTATGCATCAAAACGTTGCCATCGCTAACGGGGCTCACCTCACCGGAGCCAGTGCCCGATAGTGTTGTATACACCGGAATATTGTTTAACAAGACAAACAATACATTTTACAGTCTTAAGCTGACCCCAAACATAGTATTATCGGAAGTGCAATTGACCGAATCAACATTCAGCGAAACAGTGCGCGCAACCGTAACTACAGATTCCTCAACTGGTAAATATTATCCTCCTGCTGCAGCAATAGATGAGCTAACCGGTGACATATTCTGGACTTGTCGGCATAAAAGCAACCCTACCAATGGGGTGACCATGAAATATTCTCCGTCTCAAGACAGTACAACTATCATACAAACTTCTTCCGATGTCTTTGCGCTGGCATTCAGCAAACGTGATGATTGTTTTTACGGCATAGCCTGCGATAAAATCATCAATGCCAATGTATATCGCTTTGTAAGAATGTCGCGTGAAGGAAAGGTAACTGATATTGCGGCTTTGCCATTTTCTGTGCACCGCGAATGTAACTCTGCAGCGATGGACAATAATCGCAACGTATATATTCTGTCAACCTTTTCCGGCGATTTTTGGGAAAAGAACTTGCTCTTTCAGGTAAATACAGATGGCAAAAATATGCGCACCGCATTTGGCCCCGAACTCTTTCAGGGACTTGCCTTTCGATACAAGTAGGGTATTAGCAATATGAAACGGGCAGAAACGCTACACTACATGTTTGTAGCCCCCCACTTGCATAGTACATAATATTTCATATCTTGTCGAGCATATGAAAAATGTACTTGTTAAAGCAGCCCTTAGCTGCACTATGCTTTTGCCATCTTTGGTAAGCACCGCAGGCGAAAAGCCTTCTCTGTCCAACAGTGTCGCGCTGTCTAAACCATACAACGACAATAGTGATGATATAGGTGGCACCCACTTTTTTCTTGGCTTTTCTTTGGGTTATTCATTTGGCAAAACCATAATAGCCAATGAGACCAACAAAGGGGGTGGTTTCACCGGTGGTCTGGAGCTGGGCCTCAAAATACCGCTGGCATCGCGCACTACCGAGTATCCGTCTATTTTGTCGGTTTCCGCAGCTTTAAGTGCCTATACGGTGAAGAAAAGAACAATGTCGTTGGTCACTGCGCCCATATTGTACAACCGGTATTTTGCATGGAAGAACTCAGCGGCTATTTTTTGGCTGGTGGGCACCAATGTCAATTACCTCACCTATTTTGGCAAAGACAAAGAAGACTTCAGCAAGGTGCTGAACACGATAGTTGTAGACCCCTGTGCCGGTATTGGCTTCAACCAGCCACTACATGTGGTAGACCGCCGTACAGGCCGTACCATGTTCAATGGCCGTGTAAGTGCGGCATTGGTCGTTAGCTACACCGTTATGGACCCACTGAAAGGCCCCGATGCAGTACGGGCATTTTACCCGCAAGTAAGGTATAACTACATTTTTTAAGACGGGTTTCCCGTATCTTTAATGGTGTACTATTTACCATGTGGTTCAGATTATTCTCTTTCACAATACTGTTGATGCTGGCAGGGCTGCACGGCCATTGTCAGCACCAAAGGGTATGGGGTATTGTAAAAGACGATAAAGGGAATGCTATACCTGCCTGCACGGTGCATGCCACAAAGGGTGGCGGTGTTGCGGTAACAGACAGGCACGGTTCTTTTCTGCTGGTAACCACCCTCCCCGATTCTGTAGAGTTTTATAGCTTGGGCTATGCAAAAAAGAAGATAGCCATTACCGGCGATACAATGAACATAGTACTGCCGCAGCAAATTGCTACCATAGACGAGGTAAATGTTTCGGCCGACCACCAACGTCGGAAAACCAAAACAGCCATTATGGGCAAAAAGAACCTGAAGCCCTACGGCATGTTTTCGGGCTTTACCGGCAACGAAACAGCCATCTTCCTGAAGGCAGACTCTTCCAAACATGGTACACTGAACGAGATCTTCTTCTATATTCTGAAGGATGGGCTGCCAAACGCTAAATTCAGAGTTCATGTCTACGACATTGATACCAGCTACCTGCCGGGTCAAGACCTGCTGGATACTACCGTGATAGCCAGTGCAACCACGGGCGATGAGTGGGTAAGGGTAGATGTAAGCAGATGGCATGTACCCGTAGGGCGTGGGGTGTTCATTTCTTTTCAAACAATATTCTTTGATGTACAACAGGGCAAAACCCGGTGCCAACTGGGGCTATCAGGTTTTGGCAGGTTCGCTGAAGCGCAATGTGCTGAACCCAATGGTATACGCTACCTACACCTATTACAAGTAGCGCGAATACCCACTATTGGTTACGGGCTATTTGCATACCATCTATCACATACAATAGAGCATCATTTTGGCCACCGGCCATGTATGTGTTGGCACCACGCTGTCTCTGGTACATTGCAGGTGCCAGAGCCACTACATCTCGTACACTGGTCACAGGCATTGCATTCAGGTCAGACTGCTTGAAACAAACCATTCCCGGCACACGGGGTAAAAGTGGCTTTATTGCCTCAGCACGACGCAGTGCTACAGACGCACTATCCTCCACTACAGTTTCCAGCACCATAGCATCGCCGGAATATGTTCTACCGTCTACTATTCTTGTGTAGCTCTGGCACACATACATCTTCCATTGTCTTGGCTGAATATCGTCCGGTTCTGTTTGAGCAATACTATACAACGGCAACATTGTCAGCAAAAAAATAAGATGTTTCATAGGTGTAGCTTTAGCGGGCAAACGATGTAAAATGAATATGCTTTATGCTAAAGTTACCGCTTTTTTGAGATATAACCTTAGGTATGGCTAAGTCTAAATTTGAGATGCTTTGCCGCCCCAGCGGGGCGCAAGCTCTGTAGTGGAACAATTCATATTTATCGTTGCTCCGTCAGGAGCAAAACTATGTCCGTGCCCAAGTGCTGAATAATTCCCCTCGTTATCGTTATGCTCCAGACGGCGCATGTTTGTGCTGTTACGTGTCGCAGCTACAGAGCTTTCACTCCTATCCGGAGTGATGTAGGCATAGCAACTCAAATTTAGACTTAACCTCAAGTCAAGTATCATTCCCTGCTACCATCCCCCAAAAAACAACGATGCAGGTAAGTTATCCCTACCTGCATCGTATCTATTGTGTGTTGTCCATTATCAATTATCCTACCAGCTCTTTATGGTTCACCAGTTCGCGTACGGCATCGGCTATGGCCGGTGCATCGTAGCCGCACTCGTGGTGCAGTTCTTCGGGTTTGCCATGCTCTACCAGACGGTCTGGTATACCCAGTATCCGTACCTCGGTATGGTAGCCGTGGGCCGCCAGAAACTCCAGTATTGCACTACCAAAGCCACCTACTACAGTGCCGTCTTCTACGGTCACTATCTTACTGTATTTGCCGGCTATGTGGTGCAGCAGGTTTTCGTCCAGCGGTTTCACAAAGCGCATATCGTAGTGGCCGGGGTAAATATCTTCGGTAGCCAGTGTGCGGCACGCAGCCACAGCAAAGTTGCCCGGATGGCCAATGGTCAGGATAGCTACTTCGCTGCCCTCACATATCACGCGGCCGGTACCTGTTTCTATCTTTTCCATAGGGGTGCGCCATTGCGGCATCACACCCTGCCCGCGCGGGTAGCGTATCACGTACGGATACTTTGTTTCCTCCAGCTGGGCGGTGTACATCAGGTTGCGTAGCTCTGCCTCGTTCATAGGGGCACTCACTATCAGGTTGGGTATGCAGCGCATATAGGCTATGTCGTAGGCACCATGGTGCGTAGGCCCATCATCGCCCACCAATCCGGCACGATCCAGACAGAAGACAACCGGCAGTTTCTGCAAGGCTACATCATGTATCACCATGTCGTAGGCGCGCTGCATAAACGAGCTGTATATGTTGCAGAACACCCGCAAGCCCTGCGTAGCCATACCAGCGCTTACCGTTACGGCATGTTGCTCGGCTATGCCCACATCCAGTGCGCGGTCGGGCATGGCATCCATCATTATCTTCAGCGAGCAGCCACTGGGCATAGCGGGTGTTATACCCATTATCAGCGGGTTTTTCTCTGCCAGTTCCAGTATGGTATGTCCAAACACATCCTGATATTTAGGAGCCTCTGGAGCGGTAGGTATTTTCTTGTTTATCTTACCCGTTACCTTGTCGAAGGTACCCGGCGCATGCCACAAGGTCTGGTCTTGTTCGGCCAGTTCGTAGCCCTTGCCCTTTACTGTTTTTATGTGCAGCAACTTGGGGCCCGGTATGTCGTTCAGGCTCTTCAGTGTTTCGGCCAGCTTGGTTACGTTATGGCCATCTATAGGGCCAAAATACCGCAAACCCAATGCCTCGAACAGGTTACTGGTTTTCGATACCACTCCTTTCAATCCGGCCTCTACCTTCGATGCCATCTTTTGGAAATCCTTTGTAGGCAGTTTGCCCAGCAGGTTCCATACATCGTCTCTAAAGCGGTTCCATGTGTGCGAGGTGGTAATGTCTGTCAGGTATTCTTTGAGTGCGCCCACATTGGGGTCTATACTCATGTTGTTGTCGTTCAGTACTATCAGCACATTGGCATTGCTCACACCGGCATGGTTCAGTGCCTCAAAGGGCAAGCCTGCCGTCATAGCACCATCGCCTATTACGGCTATGTGCCTGCGGTGGTCTTCGCCACGGTACTTCGATGCTATAGCCATACCCAGTGCGGCCGATATAGAGGTAGAAGAGTGCCCTACACCAAATGCATCGTACTCGCTTTCGCTACGCTTGGGGAAGCCACTAAGCCCACCATATTTTCTGTTGGTATGAAACACCTTGCGGCGGCCGGTGAGTATCTTGTGGCCATAAGCCTGATGGCCTACGTCCCATACCAGTTGGTCGTCGGGGGTATTAAACACATAGTGCAGTGCTACCGTAAGTTCTACTACACCCAGGCTGGCACCAAAGTGCCCGCCATGCACACTCACACAGTCTATTATAAACTGCCTTAGCTCGGTACAAACCTGTGGCAGCAGACTCTTATCCAGCTTGCGCAGGTCATCTGGCGTATCGATACCGCTTAACAACGGTCCTGCAGCTATCTCTCCCATTTGTAAAACACTATTGAAGTATCAAAATTAGTAAAATAAAAACCGTTGCAACTATTTAGTTCAACAAAATCGAAATAAAGTTAAACAAAACGCATGCCAAACGACATTTTATTAAGGGTCTATCATATAACGTGCCATCTTTTTAGATATTGGCACACATTCCGTTAAAGAAAACAGAATGTATATCAGTTCAGTTTAGAGGGTACTATCAGCTTGAACTCGGGAATGGCTACCGTTAGTTTCTTCTTGTTAAACAGGTTTTCCATCAGGTAGGTGCCATACATCTTACCTATCTCACTATACAGGTTCACGGCCGAGGTGTATTGGTAGCTATTGCCGGGCTGTATGATGGGTTGCTGGCCCACAACACCTTCTCCCTCTACCTCGCGGTGGGTGCCATTGCTGTCTTTTATGTGCCAGTGGCGGCTTATCAGCTTCACCGGGTATATGGTAAGGTTTTCTATCGTAATGCGGTAAGCAAACAAATGTTCGTACTTCACCGGGTTCGATTGTGCCGGCTGGTAAAACGTTTCCACCAGTATACTTACCCCTTCGGTTACCTGTTGAGGCATAACATTATATTATTTTCGGTTTCAAAGATACTTACTATTCCTGCACCAGTCACAAACATAGTACAACTTCTACATGCAATTTACCGTGTTTTCACCCCATTGCTATCACTTTTGGGCGTAGGGCACCCTGCATCAGGTGCTCTGTAAAGCAAAGATGGTTGCCGTTTTGCAACTGGCAACCATCTGTTATGCATTGTACCGGTCTTAGAAATTATCCGGATGGTATTCTACGTTCGTACGCTTTATCATGGCCTGCTGCAGTGTCTGGTCTATTACACTCCGCATTTGCCTTTCCTGCTGCATGCGCTGCTGTGCCAGTATCTGGTCCATCATACCACCATCGGGGGGCAGAGGGCTTTCGTTGCGGTTCAGTACAGTTATAAAGTACACACCCGCCTGACCCTTGATAGCCGGAGATACTGTATTGGGCTGGAATCCTTTGTTGAAGGCATAACCCACTACTTTAGGCTCGTAACCAAGGTTAGGTACATAAGAACCACCCAGTATCACACTGTCGCTCTGCTGCACCTGCTGCATGCTTTCGCCGGCTATAGCATCCAAACCCTTTCCTGCATATTTCTTAGCTATCAGTTCGGCTTTTTTCTCTTCCCTTACTTTCTGCTCTATCATAGGGCGGTCTATAGGGTTTATGTCTTTAGCACCTTTCTGAGCTATAGATACCAGCTTGGCTACTACATAACGCTCATTGTTCAGTGTAAATACCTGAGACACACTACCGGGCTTGGTATCTTCTTTATACATCCAGCGCACTACCTCGCGGGCAGGGCCCAAACCATTGATGTTGAAGCTGTTCACGCGCACATTCTCGCCTATGCGCTTGTCCAGATTTTCTTTCTTGGCCGTATTGGTAAACGCCTCTGCAGTGCTGTTCTTGGCAGCAAATTCTACAGCCTTGCTATACAGGGCATCGGTAGTGCTGTCGCTTGGTGTCAGTGCTTTGTTTACCAGAGCTACTTGCACAGCAGGGCCTACACCCTTCTGTTCCAGTACCTCTATGTAGTGATAGCCAGAGTAGTTATCATTAGATACTTTCACTTTTTTAGTCTCACCCGGTTTGCCCTCGAATGCAAAGTCGCCAAACTCTTTAGACAAACCCGGACGGGCTACCAGCTCAAAGGTATATTCGCCACCCTTGTCCTTGCTACCGTCATCTTCAGAAAACACACGAACTACAGAATCAAATTTGCCACCTGCTTTCAGCGCAGCTATAGCACTGTCTATCTTCATGCTGGCAGCAGAGTCTGTACGTATATCTTGTCCACCAGCCTTGGTACGTACCAATATATGGCGAATCTTAGCAGAATCGGGGAATGTTTTGCGGTCTGTTACTTTAATAATGTTGTAGCCACCATTTTCGTAATAGGGGCCATATACCGAGCCCACAGGCAAACTCATTACCGTATCGGCCACACGGCTCTGCAACGTACGTTTGTTAAAGTAAGACTTGGTGTAAGAGTTGGTAAAGTCGCTGTTGGCGTTCACAAACGTCTCATCGTCTTTAGTGCTGCCCAGTTCTCCTTTTAGTTCTTCCAGCTTGGCCAGTACACGGGCACTGTCGGCCGATGAAGGCACTATTTCAAATGTAACATACTCCATATTGCGTGTAGCCTCATCGTTATTGAAGAGGGCTGCATGCTTTTGCATGTATGCTTTTACATCGTCATCGCTCACTTTCACTTCGGCATCAGACACCGATGTGTAGGGCACCTTTACAAAACGAACCGATGCCATAGATTGCTGATCCTGCATCATACGCTTCATCTGGAATTTCGGCACATAGGCTGCATTTCCAAACAATGCGTTGAACTTGCGAATGCGGGCTGCACGCTCTACATATGCTTTCACATACTTCCAGCTATCGCGCAACTTGCCCGATGGGTCTAATTTGTCGCCACGCTCTCCTATTTCTTTTTCAAATGCCTTGATGCGTCCGGGGTCGAACTGACCACTCTGAGGATCGTTGAATATTTGCTGTCCTTCTATGTTGAACTGACGAATCATCGGGTCGCAGTTCATACCATATACCAGCTCTTTTTTCTCCTCGTCCGATACGTTAAGCCCTACTTTGTCGCACTGTTCGTCTACGGCTGCTTCATACACCATCAGTTGCACCAGTTGCTCATTCATCTGGGCACGGGCTGCATCGTCCAGCGATGTACGACCGTTTTGGTTATACAGCAGATAGAGAGTTTCATACTCTTTCACCCTTTCGGAATAGTACCGTGGGTCTATCTTTTTGCCGTCTATCTCCATTACGTCGGTGTCTTTGCCACCAAACAAACTGGCAAGTGAACCATTTGTCGCATCAGATACTATGAACCCTACCAGTGCCAGAGCGATAACGCCACCAGCTACTTTCCCATATTTGTTTCTGATCGTTGTTATTACAGCCATCGATTGCTATTTAATTTATATCAGGGTATTGTTACTGCACAATTTTACTAAGGACGGCAAATTTATGGGAAAAATTGAGATTTTAAAGAGTTATCCACAGAATATCCCTGCAACATCTATATATATTGTCCGCAAACCGTGCCTGATGCACTATCCTGTACTTTGAAGACGGCCACGGGGCCATTTTCAACTATTTTTGCCGGCATGAGCCGTACCTACACACATTTGTTCTTCGATCTGGACCACACCCTGTGGGATTTTGATAAAAATTCTGAAGCCACCCTCCGCGAACTGTTCGATGTGTACGACCTGCCATCGCGCGGCATAGCCAGTTTCGATGCCCTGTTTGCTTCCTATAATATACACAACGACAAATTATGGGCCCGCTATCGCAATGGTTTCATAAAGCGCGAGGAGCTTCGCTGGAAACGAATGTGGCTGATGCTGCTCGACTTTAAACTGGCCGATACCACATTGGCACACGAGCTCAGTACCGCCTATCTGGAAATACTACCTACACAAACACGCCTTATTCCCTATGCCAAAGAGCTGCTGGACCACTGCGAGGGGCGTTACCAGATGCACCTCATCACCAACGGGTTTGAAACTACACAACGGCTGAAGCTGCAATACTCGGGCATAGCCCACTATTTTCAGCAGCTCATCACCTCCGAGAAAAGCTATAGCATGAAACCTCACCGCGAGATATTTGATTTTGCGTTGCAGGCGGCTGGTGCCCGGAAAGAAGACAGCATTATGATAGGCGATGCCGTAGATATAGACATAGCCGGTGCGCTGAATGCCGGCTGGCATTGTGCCTACTACAACCCATTGGGTACCCCCCATAACTACCAACCCACTTACGAGGTAAGTGGGTTGGATGGCCTTATCGGCATATTCTGATGATATATAAATCGTCTATGCTTCGGTGGTCAGTACATTGCCCGTCATATCGGCGGGTATAGCTATGCCCATATAGTGCAGTATGGTAGGGGCTATATCGCCCAGCTTGCCGGGGTGAAGCCTGCCCTTATAATCTTCCGAGATAAGGAAAAGCGGTACCGGGTTCAGTGTATGGGCTGTGTTGGGGCTGCCATCTTCGTTCATCATATAGTCGGCATTGCCATGGTCGGCCGTCAGGAAAACCGAGTAGCCATTGGCCAATGCCAGTGGCACTATACGGCTCACACATTCGTCCACGGTTTCTACCGCCTTCTTCACGGCCTCCCACACACCGGTATGGCCCACCATGTCGGGGTTGGCAAAGTTCAGGCACACAAAGTCGGCACTTTGCGCAGCTATCTCGGGTAGTATGGCCTCTGTCAGGTCGCGGGCACTCATTTCGGGTATCATGTCGTAGGTAGGCACCGTACGGGGCGATGGCATCATGATGCGCCTTTCACCCTCAAACGGTTGCTCGCGCCCGCCCGAAAAGAAGAAGGTAACGTGTGGGTACTTTTCGGTTTCGGCAATGCGTATCTGTGTTTTACCGTTTGCAGCCAGTACCTCGCCCAGTGTATTATTCAGGTCTTTGTTCTCAAATATTACCTGCACATTCCTGAAATTCTTATCATATTCAGTCATGGTTACATAGTGTATGTTCAGCGGGTGCATATTCTGCTCGTGGAAAGAGTCTTGCGTCAGCACCTGCGTTATCTCGCGGCACCTGTCGGTACGGAAGTTGAAACACACCACCACATCACCGTCTTTTATCAGGGCATTGGGCTGGCCATGGTCGTCGCACACTATTATAGGTCGTATAAACTCGTCGGTCACGTTCTCATTGTAAGATTGCTGCATGGCCGCCAGTGCATCCTGCGTATGCTTGCCGGTGCCATGCACCATAGCATCATAGGCTATCTTCACCCGCTCCCAACGTTTGTCGCGGTCCATAGCGTAGAAACGGCCGGTTACCGTACCCAGCACACAGCCGGTTTCGGTAAGGTGTTTTTGCAGGCGGGCCATAAAGCCCAATCCGCTGCGCGGGTCGCAGTCGCGGCCATCTGTAAATGCATGTACCGCTACACGGGGCACATTGTTTTCTTTGGCCAAGGTACACAGTGCCTCCAGGTGGCTTATGTGGCTATGCACACCACCATCGCTCACCAGGCCTATAAAGTGCAGGGTGCCACCGTTTATTTTAGCCTCGTCAAATGCGTTGTGCAATACCGGGCTCTGCTGTGCCTCACCATCCCGAAACGCTACATTGATCCGTTGCAACTCCTGATACACAATACGCCCCGCTCCAATGTTCAGGTGGCCTACTTCCGAATTGCCCATTTGTCCGTCTGGCAGCCCCACGGCTTCGCCACACGTTATCAGTTCGGTATGGGGATATTTGCTGTACAGCGATTTCACAAAAGGTACGTTGGCGTTGGCTATGGCATCGGCCGATGGAACCCGGCCATGACCCCAGCCGTCCATAATTACAAGCATTACTTTACGAGACATGCTGCAAAATTAATCAAACAGACCACAGGGCAGGTTGTTTTGTATAAGAACTGTATCAATAATATGGCAATGTGGAGATGAAAGCAACGGCCATTATGCAGTATCATTACACCGTCAAAGACAAACTACTACTATACATGACGGCTTATTACCCGCTCCTGGTCATACATTCTGCTGTGCGCTGGCTGGTGCTGGTGGCTATGTTGATTACCATTGTGCGTGCACGGTACCGTAGCCGCAAGGCATTGCCCTACACCCCTACCGATAACAGACTGCGGGTAGGCACTTTGGCGGTGGTGCATTTGCAAGCCGTACTGGGTATGGTATTATACGGCATCAGCCCCATCATCCGCTATTTCTACAGTGCATTTGGCGAGGCCGTACACAACAGGCCGGTGCGTTTCTTTGGTATGGAGCACAGCCTGGTAATGACGGTTTCGGTAATAGTGGTAACCATAGGGTCGGCAAGGGCCAAACGGCAAACCACCGATGCCGGCAAGCACAGGGCTATATGGGTGTGGTATGGTATCGCATTGCTGCTCATATTATCGTCGGTGCCATGGGCTTTCTCGCCTCTTACCAGCAGGCCGTGGTTCCGCACATTCTGACAGGGTTGCAAAACACACAGAACACTTTGGAAATACAGCCTAAACAAATGCAATAAAAAACAAAGACAATGCGTTTTTGAAAATAGGCTTACCTTTAAGCCCTGCAAATTTCATTCCACACCAATCAGTAATGACCAACATCTCTTTCGACCTTATTGATGTCATAAGGACCATTCAAAAGCAAAAAAGGTTTATTATCATCATCACCGTTGCTGGTATGGCCCTTGCGGGTGCTGCTATGGCGATGAAAAAGAAAAAATTCAAGTCCGAGGCCCGGTTCTTTGTCAACAACCCCCTGTATGGCGACCGCAATACGCTCTTCCGTGCGTACGAGACCCGCTATGTCGATTACTTTGGCGGCGATGATGACGTAGATAAAATACTGGCACTGGCGGCATCAGACACTGTAAAGGATCGTATCATTCGCAATTGCGACTTTGATAAGATTTATAACCGCGACATCAACACCGCCAAGGGGCACGACGAGCTGATGACGATTTTCGAAAAGAACTTCAACATCAAGCGTACCGAGTACAAAGATGTGCAGGTGTCTTATACTGCCTACCGCCCCGAAGATGCGGCAGGCGTAGCCAACATGGCCGTAAAGGTGCTGGAGCAAACCTACCGTAGCTACTACACTACGGTGAAAAATGGCATCTACACCTCTATCAACGACCAGAAGGTGAAACTGGACAGCTCTATAAACGCACTCACCGACACTTTGGCCACCCTACGCGACCAGCATGGCATCTATGCCATACTCAGCCCCACACGCAAGGGCGTAATAGCCGGCGATGTAAAAGGTGGTGGCAAGGGCTTTGGCCGTGCCATGGAAGAGATACAGAATATAGAATCTGTAAAAGACCAACTGGTTACCGACCGTGCACAGTATATATCGCTACTGCACGAGTTTGATGCTACCCGCAACAACGCCATGGACTACCTGAAGGTGATAACCCGTGCCGTGCCACCTACCCGCCCATCGGGCTTGGGTATGACGCTTACACTGGTGGGTGCTGCCCTGCTGTCGTTCTTCTTCAGCACATTGTGGGTACTCATTATGGCCTATTACCGTAAGCTAAACGCAGTAGAACGCTAAGGAATGCCGGCAGCAGGTACAGGTATCAGTTTGGGCGAGCGGTGGTTTGCAATAGCATCATTTTCGGTGCTGTTCCTTTGCATTGCTATAGTGGCTATTACAGGGCAGTACTATTTCTTGGCAGTACCCATCGGCTACCTGTATGTGGTGCTCATGGGCATCAACTGGAAGACAGCCTACTGGATATTTCTCTGCACCATACCACCATCCATACAGCTTTATTTTGCGGGCGACACCCTCTCACTCACCCTGCCAGACCAGCCAATGATGTGGCTATTTTTGGCGTTGCTAATGGTAATGCTGGCCCGTAACCCACGGGTGATACCGCAATGGTGGTGGCGAAATCCGTTGGTTTTCATAGTTATTGTTCAGTTTCTGTGGACCATTGTTGCCGTCATCTACTCTAAAATGCTGTTCTATTCCATCAAGTTTTTGCTGGTAAAAACATGGTTGTTGGTAGCATTCTTTGTCTTCCCCATCTGGATATTTCAGGAGAAGAAAGACTTTGTGCGTGGGTTCTTTGCCCTGCTCATTCCCATGCTGCTTACCATCATTGTCATACTCATACACCACTCTAT
>JAGKWS010000158.1 GCA_021151685.1 Chitinophagaceae bacterium | reverse complement strand
GACGTATACCTTTGGTCAGTATTACTTCAGGCCACGCGGTATATCCGACAACGAATTGCAGGTGAATGGAATCGTAATAGACGATCTGGAGCGCGGCTTTTCTACATGGTCGCATCTGGGCGGTCTGAATGATGTACTGCACGGCCGCAACCTCACATGGGGGTTGCAACCATCGGCCTACACTTTTGGTGGCAATACGGGTAGCACATTTATAGATGCTACCGCCGCCGACCAGCGTGCCGGCAATACCGTAACCTACACCCGCTATAACCGCAACTACAACAACAGGTTGATGTTTACCCACAACAGCGGTCTGAAGAACAATAACTGGGCATGGTCGGTGTCCGGTTCGCGCAGGTGGGCCGAAGAAGGCTATACACCGGGTACATTCTTTGATGCCTACTCGTTTTATGCGGGTGCCAGCAAGGTAATGGGGAAAGGTATGCTCAATGTTACAGTGATGGGCGCACCTACCAAACGTGGCCGCGCACTGAATGCTACCGAAGAGACCTACCAACTGGCAGGCAGCAACCAGTACAACGCAGCATGGGGCTACCAAAATGGTGAGAAAAGAAACTCGCGAATAGCACAGAGCTTTCAGCCCATAATGATAGCCAACTACGTGTACCGCCCCAACCACAAAACAAGATGGAACACCGCACTGGGTGCAGAAGGTGGCAAATACAAAAGCTCTACTATAGACTTCTACAATGCCTATAGCCCGCGCCCGGACTACTATCGCAATTTGCCCAGCTACTATTACACCATGACCCCGCCACAAAATGCGCTGGGCAATGCGGTAAAAGAACAACTGCTGGCCAACCCCGACCAGTTGCAAATAAACTGGGACAACCTATATGCCGCCAACTACATGAATACCGAAACAGTTGTTGATGTAAACGGCATAGCGGGCAATAACGTTACCGGCAAACGCGCCATGTATGTGCTGAGTAACTATGTAAACGACATGCGCAAACTGACGTTGAACAGCAATATAGAACATGCGCTGAGCAGCAAGGTGAACATTGCAGGTGGTGTAAAAGTAACCCACCAACAGAACGAAAACTACCGCCAACTGGTAGACCTGATGGGTGCCGATTTCTTTTTGAATACCTATCAGTTCCTGAACCCGCTGAATGCAGGCAACCAGAATTACGCCCAGAACGACCTGAACAACCCCAACCGCCTTGTAAAAGAGGGCGACAAATATGGCTACGACTACATACTGCGCAATACCCAAAGTGAAGCATGGGCACAAACAGTGGTGGTACTGAAACATATAGATGCCTTTGCATCAGTGGGTGGTGGGTACACGGCCTTCAACCGCGAGGGTTTGATGCGTAATGGTTTGTTTGCCAATAACTCTTTTGGCACCAGCGATACACACGGCTTTGTAACGGGGCGTGCCAAGGGCGGCGTTACCTATAAAATAGACCGCCACCATGCGGTATATGCCAATGCCAGCATCACATCGGACGCGCCACTGATGGCCAATACCTACATATCGGCACAGACGCGCGACTTTGTAATAAACGACCCTACCAATGTAAAAACCACCATGGCCGAAATGGGCTATGTGCTAAAGGGCCGCAAACTCATGGGTCGCATCAGTGGCTATGCCGCCGAGGTTAAGGACCTTACTACCATTCGCCGCTTCTTTTATGACGAGGTGGGTACGCAGGCCTTTGTAAGCTATATTATGAACAAGGTAAACACTCGCTCTACAGGGGTAGAGTTTGCTGCTACCTGCAAGCTTACCAACGAATGGACCGTAACAGCAGTAGCAGCCATGGGCCAGTACTACTATACCAACAACCCCATGGTGAACATCTATGCCGATAACGACCCTACGGTAAAAACAACTGCCCATCAGGTGTATATACAGAACTACTATGTAGGCAATACCGGGCCACAATCTGTGTATACAATGGCGGTAAACTACCGGCCAGGTAAGTGGAATGCGACCATCAACTTCAACTACATGGATCGCAACTATATAGACATTTACCCCGAACGCCGTACTGCCAGCGCAGTAGATATGGTGGTGAAGGGTAGCGACACATGGAAGGCCATTGTAGACCAGGAGCGTATGCCGGGTGCATTTACCACAGACCTGTATGTGAGCCGGTCTATAGGTACCCGCTGGATAACAAAGAAGCTACACCGTAAGAGTACCAGTCTGTTTGCCAGCCTGGGTATAACCAATCTGCTGGACAAACGCGATATAAAGATTGCGGGCTACGAGCAGTTGCGATACGACTTTACGAACCGTACACCAGGCAAATTCCAGAGTTTTTATGACTATGCATTTGGTGCCAACTTCTCTGCCAATATCAGTTTCCGATTCTAATATATATACAAAAAATAATACAATAACATGAAATACATAAAATCGACCGCTGTACTATTGCTGACTGTAGCGTTGGCATCTTGCCTGAAGAAAGAATTTGCGGCACCACCAGACTCTACACAGAACGACCCCAAGTTGCCGGTAACCATGAGCATACGCCAACTGAGCAATCTGGCGCTGGATCTGGGCGATGGCAAGTACCGTGAACTGGGCGACTCTACCATATGTGGGGTGGTGATAGGTGACGACAAATCGGGCAATATATACAAGCAGCTTATTATACAAGATACATCAGGTGCGGGTATAGCAGTAGTGATTGATAAAACCACACTGTATGGCGACTATCCTGCCGGCCGTCAGGTATACATAAGGCTGAAGGGACTGAAGGTGATGAACTATAAAGGATTGCCCGAACTCATTTATAGCTACGATACTGCACAAAAACAAAGCAATGGTATACCGTCTTCTGTACTCACCAACTATATGGTAAAAGGCTCTTACCCAAACAAAATAGAACCGAGAGTAGTTACCATGCCCGATCTGTTCTCTAACCCTTACATGTACGTGAACACATTGGTGAAACTGGAAAACGTACAGTTCGATCAATCATCGGTAGGGTTGCCGTATTCCGACGCTGTGAAGAGTACAACAAGATACCTGAGCGATTGCCCATACAGTGGCAGGCTCAGTATGTACAATAGTGCCTACTCCAATTTTCAGTCGGCACCCATTCCGGCAGGCAAGGGTAGTGTAACCTGCATCATGTCTATCTACAACACACCGCAAATAATACTTCGCGATACCAGCGACATAAAACTGACTGCCACGCGCGAGTGCCCCTAATCTTGATAACAACACGCAAGCCGAGCCCCTGCTAATGATAGCGGGGGCTTTTTTTGTGCCCTGTTAATACTATGCCAATGGAGCCATTAATTAACTTAAGTGAACGATTCCAGCGACGTTGTCAACCCACCTTTGCAACATACAAACACACATATTAAACAATATGCAAAGGAAAACTCTACTGATGGGCATTGCCCTTATGACGGCCACTACACAGCAACTATGGGCACAATATGCAGCCACAGACAGCAACTACAAGGGTTGTTTTGTGGGTAGCACCCTTTTTCTGTTGGGCAATCTGGCCACTACCAACCCGCCCGACTTTTTGCAACTGAATCTGGGTTACCGTATTACGGGAAAAGATGTGATAACACTGGAACCCAAGACATGGAAGTATGCATGGCCCAATGGCATACATCCGTTTGCCAATAAGGCCTATGGCAAGCCCGAAGAGCAGTTTCCCGGTTATGTGCGCGAGTACGGGGTGTCGGTATCGTATCAGCGTTTTTTGTGGCGCGGTGTCTATGCCGAGCTGAATGTGATGCCCACTTGGCAGGGCTTTGTGAACAACAATGGCCAAAGAATTGATAAGGGATTTCAGGTGTTCAATACCTATAGGGTAGGGTACCACATCAAGCTGTTTAAGGATCGTTTTTTTATACAGCCTTCTATAGCCATTACCCACCGTGCCTATCATACCGAATTGCCCGATGGATTCAGGCAGTTGGATAATAAATGGTCGAAGTTTGTGATAGGGGAGCCGGGGTTTCATTTTGGGTATAATTTTTAATACATATAACATATGAGCACACACAATACAACCCGATACGAACTGCAAACCATAGATGTACCTGTGCCCATAAAGCTGGCGGCACTGTGGGCGGCTTTTATGTTTCTGTACACCTATATCGATTACTTTCACCTGTACATGCCGGGTACGCTGCAAAACATGATAGCCGGCAAGGTGTTTGTGTTTGCTGTTACCCCCACGTTTCTGCTGGTGGTGCTGGCCGCTGTGGTAGTGCCATCGTCCATGGTATTCTTATCGGTAGCATTGCCGGCAAAGGCCAACCGATATACCAACCTTGTTGTGGCTGCATTGCACATTCCCTATTGTTTGTTCAATTTGGCGGGGGAGGCATGGCGGCATATGGTGCTGGGTGCGGCAGTAGAGGTACTTTTTCTGTGCCTGATAATACGCTATGCATGGAAATGGCCACGAGTTGCGTAAAAAGGCAGTTTGAGTGTGGGAGTGAGTGCGAGAAGATGGGTATGCCCCATAGGTGATGTATGCATTTTTTTGTGTTTTTGGAGGTGTGGTATTTGTGATGTGTTTGATTATCAGTTGGTTGTGTGGGTGGAGGTGTGCCTCATACGGCTGTAAATGGGGCATAATGGGAAAAGAGAGCGGAGAGCGATAGACAGTTTGAGTGTGGGAGTGAGTGCGAGAAGATGGGTATGCCCCATTGGTGATGTATGCATTTTTGTGTTTTTTGGGGTGTGGTGTTTGTAATGTATTTGATTATCAATTTGTTATGTGGGTGGAGGTGTGCCCCATACGGCTGTAAATGGGGTATAATGGGAAATGAGAGCGGAGAGCGATAGACAGTTTGAGTGTGGGAGTGAGTGCGAGAAGATGGGTAATGCCCCATTGGTGATGCATACATTTTTTTGGTTTTTGGGGTGTGGCGTTTGTGATGTAATTGATTGTCAATTGATTGTGTGGGTGGAGGTATGCCCCAAGTGGCGGTAAATGGGGCATAATGGGAAATGCGAACGGAGAGCGATAGACAGTTTGAGTGTGGGAGTTAGTGCGTGAGTGGGACATGGCGGCATGGTTTTCTAATAAAGGTGCAGTGTATGTGCCTACTTACCAACTGCTACCTACATACTATGGCCCGCAGGTGGTATGATAGCCGCTGTGGTGTTTATAATGTAACTGCAATTGCCCACCGGGTGCGGGTTATAGCAGGAAAAGTCTGCGTGAAATGTAGCCGGACGGAATCCGGCTACATTGCCTGCCGTAGGCAAGAGCCTACGGCAAACTTAGATACTACGACCAACATGGTGCAGTGATACTATCTTTGTTTTGGGACGTATGTTCTATTGCCACTACTATTAATATAATACTGCCCACCTCTTGTGCCGGTCTGTATGGTTTGCCCACTACCGTAATTACTCGCATCGCTAGAATAATCTCTTGCTCTGTATCCAGATTGCCCAGTATAGGTATTTGTATTTCCAGTTGTAGAGTAGTTGTCAGTATTTGTACCATTACTCGTTGTCTTATAATGGCCTTGAACATAACTACCAGTACTTTGTCTTACATAGCCTGACTGATATCTCGAATTGTAATTTGTTTGTGCAGAGGCTTCACAAACAAGCGAAAGTCCTAGGACTAAGAAAAGAATATTCTTCATTTTGAGTGTAATTAATTTATCCGCCTACTCTATTCAGTTTTCAGCTACCCTGTTTTTTATATTTAACTTTTGTAGACATGCAATATACAAAGAAATTGAAAGATATTTATAATATTTCGCTGCGAACATAGATTAAGATAAACGGAGCTGCGGTAAGCTATTTTTTTTTTGTATTGGGAAATACTACGGCCAACAGGGGAAATTGGGAGCGGGAAAGTGAGCGGGAGCGATGGGCGGCAGGAAGAGTAGCGACATAGCAACATAGTTTTATGATAAAGATGCAGCCCATGCGGCAACCTGCCAACTGCTACCTATATACTATGGCCCGCAGGTGGTATGATGGCCGCTTTGGTGTATATGATGTAACTGTAAATGCCCACCGGGT
>JAGKWS010000157.1 GCA_021151685.1 Chitinophagaceae bacterium | reverse complement strand
ACTTATTATTTTAATTATGAAAACTAAGCGTTCTCCAACACTTTTGGTGCAGCAGAGCGAATTTCGGCGCTTGCTTTATCGGCATACTTGGCAAAGTTGTTTACAAACAGTTTAGCCAATTCGTTGGCCTTTTTGTCGTAAGCTTCTTTGTCGGCCCATGTGTTGCGTGGGTTCAGTATTTCGGCAGGTACGCCCGGTACAGTGGCTGGCATCAGCACGCTAAATGTTGGATGCGCTTCGTACGCAACTTCGTTCAGTTCGCCCTTCATAGCCGCTGTTATCATAGCACGGGTGTAGCTCAGCTTCATACGGCTACCTACGCCATAAGAGCCACCGCTCCAACCAGTGTTGATGAGCCATACGTTTACATCTTTGTGCTCTTCCAATTTCTTGCCCAGCAGTTCTGCATATTTAGCAGGGTGCAGTGGCAGGAATACGCGGCCGAAACATGCGGAGAATGTAGTCTGCGGCTCGGTAACGCCTACTTCGGTACCAGCTACTTTGGCAGTATAACCACTGATGAAGTGGTACATAGCCTGCTCTGTAGTAAGTTTAGAAATAGGAGGCAGGATACCGAACGCATCGCAAGTAAGGAAGAATATATTCTTTGGCTGACCACCGTATGATGGTTCCTTTGCATTGCTGATGAAGTCGATGGGGTATGCAGCACGTGTATTTTCTGTGATTTTTGCGCTGGCATAGTTTACGGTATTGGTGCCTTCAAAGAACTCAATGTTCTCGAGAAGAGCACCCGGCTTGATAGCGCGGTATATCTGTGGTTCTTTTTCTTCGCTCAGGTCTATACATTTTGCGTAGCAGCCACCTTCAAAGTTGAACACCGAAGTTTCGGCCCAGCCATGCTCGTCATCGCCTATCAGGGCGCGGTTAGGGTCGGCACTCAGGGTTGTTTTACCTGTACCACTCAGGCCGAAGAACAGTGCTACATCACCATCAGCACCTTCGTTGGCACTGCAGTGCATGCTCAGTACTTTGTGGTTGTGTGGCAGAATGAAGTTGAGAACACCGAAGATGCCTTTCTTCATTTCGCCGGTATAGCCCGAACCGCCTATGAGAATGATGCGACGTGTAAAGTTTACGATGGTGAAGTTTGCCTGACGTGTACCATCAACAGCAGGGTCGGCCTGGAAGCTCGGTGCTTGCAGAATCAACCAGTCGTGGTTCTGACCAGCAATTTCTTCGGCTGTAGGGCGAAGAAACAGGTCGTTACAGAAGAGGTTGGCCCATGGTGTTTCGTTTACCACGCGGATGTTAAGGCGATAAGCAGGATCGGCGCAGGCATAGGCATCGCGTACCCATACTTCTTTACCGCTCATATAGGCACACACCTTTTCGTAGAGTGCATCGAATGTGGCAGGCTCCATGGGTATGTTTACATCACCCCAATCTACACTGTCCTCTGTTATTGCGTCTTTTACGGTAAATTTATCTTTCGGAGAGCGGCCGGTGAATTTGCCGGTGCTTACACAAAGAGCGCCTGTATCATTCAGTACACCCTGACCCAATTCCAATGTTTTGTTTACAAGCTCTTCGGGTGAGAGGTTCCAGTGCGCTGTGCCGACATTCAGTCCGAGTGATGCGAGATCAAACGACGGATTTTTGATGCCAAATTCCTGCATAGATTAATTTTTTATTAAGAATAATTTCAGGCGACAAAAGTAATACTTCTCTACGTAAATATGCATGTTAATTTTTAAGTCGAAGTCGCCAATAAACAAGGTTTTCCACAGTTGGTATATAAGAACGCCCGCAAACCTGATGAAGGCTTGCGGGCGTTCTTATATGATGTGTTTTCTGCTGCTAAGAGAGTTTTGCCAATGCGTTGGCTATGCGGCTCATACCTTCGTGCAGGTTGTTCATAGAGGTGGCAAAAGAGAAACGAATGCAGTTAGGGCTACCAAATGCACTGCCCATTACCCCCGATACATGACCTTCATTCAGCAGGTACATGGCCATATCTTCGTCGTTTTGTATGGTGTATTGTCCGTACGACTTTCCAAAGAACGAGCTGATGTCGGGGAAGGCATAGAAGGCTCCACCGGGCATACTGGCCTTTACGCCGGGCATGGCTTGTAATGCGCCAATGACATAGTCGCGGCGTTCGCGGTAGGCTTCTACCATTTTGCGGGTAGGGCCAAGGTCGCTGAGTAATGCGGTAATAGATGCACGCTGTGCTATAACGTTGGTGCCAGATGTGAACTGTGCCTGAAATTTATCGCAAGCCTGCACCAGCTCGCGTGGGCCAGCCATATAGCCTATGCGCCAGCCAGTCATGGCAAACCCTTTCGACATGCCATTTACCACCACTACACGCTCTTTCATGTCGCTAAACTGTGCTATACTTTCGTGGCGGCCCGAGTAGTTGATGTATTCATATATCTCGTCGCTGATGATGGTGATTTGCGGATGGCGGCGGAACACTTCTACCAATCCTTCCAACTCCTCGCGGGTGTATACCGAGCCCGTAGGGTTGCAAGGCGATGAGAAGATGAACAACCGCGAATTGGGGCTGATAGCCTCTTCCAACTGCTGTGGGGTTACCTTAAAGTCGGTTTCAATACCGCAGTGTATAAACTTGTTGCGTCCACCCGCCAGTTGCACCAATGCGCCGTACGTTACCCAGAATGGTGTAGGTATCAGCACCTCGTCATCGGGGTCTGTAAGACACAGAATAGCATTGGCCAACGATTGTTTGGCACCGGTAGATACCAGAATTTCGTTGGGAGCGTAGTCGAGGTTGTTATCTCTTTTTAGCTTGATGCTGATAGCCTCCAGCAACTCGGGCAGGCCAGCCACCGGCGAGTACTTGGTTTGCCCTGCATTCATAGCAGCGGTTGCAGCTTCGCAAATGTGTGGTGGTGTGGGAAATCTGGTTCGCCCAGACTCAAGTCTATGAGGTTGACACCTTTTGCTTTTAGTTCGCGGCCCAATTTGGCCATCTTTATTGTCTGCGGTTCGGAAAATGAATTAAGTCTCCGGGCTAGTTTCATGTTATGTCAACAATGTTGATTAGGCAAACGTACTGAAAAATATGTGTCATTGTCACAAATTTATAATTGTACCGGGTTGTTTATTTATGCTGTGTTTCCTGTATGCCACCCATGCGTACGCGATAGCGTGGCTGTATACAAGCAATAAGGCCAACGGAACAGAACCACTGGCCTTACTACCTGCACCAATACTATTAGTACCTACTATATTTTACTGCACTTTGCTGCATCGGTCTATAAGGTTGCCTGCTTTGATGAGTGCATTCAATTCTTTTTCTGTCATACTGCCCCTTACGCCGCAGTCCCATAGTTCTGTAAGAGGCGATTTGTCTTTTACTTTTTGCAAAAGCTCGGTTCGGGATGGTGGGGCAGATAAATTGCTGTATTCTTTTATGGAGATAGACAGAAATGCCGTGCGGGTAGAAATGCCCGATTTGCTGAGCCAATAGCCATGTTTCAGTTTTACAGGGGCCGGGTTGTTGGCCATGTCTTTTGGAGATGGGTAAGAACTTATAGATGTTTTGTCGGCCGATAATTCTACCGGTACCAGCTTGCTGTAGTTTCCACTGGTTTTGTAAACGAGTAGGTGCGGTAAAGCACGCCCCGGCTGTGCTGTAGCCGGGGCGGTTATTGCTGTTACTGCCAAAAGGGGCAGCAGGTATTTTATTGTCATTCTGCTATGTTGATTTTCTTTGAAATGATGCCATTCTCAGTAACAAACTGAACAAGGTATATACCCGGTGCATATTGTGTCATGGGCACCTGCATTGTGGCCTCGCCTTCCGGTGCATTCATGCGGTTCAGTATACGGCCGGCAATATCGGTCACAATTACTTCTGAAACCTTATGGTTATTGAAAATGACATTAACATAATCGCGGGTAGGGTTGGGGTAGGCAAATATCTCATCGGGTATGCTGTTCAGTGGTTTCACATCAGACCATGTACCTACCTGTACCAGCTTGGGGTTTTGGAAGTCTTTGCTACTAACTGTGTAGAAGGGGCCCGAACCATTGTACTGATGCAGAATTTCTAAAGCATAGAGACCGGCGGGGGCTGTAAGCGATGGCGTAGAGAATATTTCGTAGCTGATATCCCATGCATTGATGTAGCTGCTTGCAACTGTAGAAATAGGGTAAACAACACCTGTGCTCACGTTTGTAAGTTGTGCTTTCAACGCACCACTGAAATCGGTAGTAGAGAAGTTTCGAATGGTAGTGCTGAGCGATACGCCGCCTCCCGGTGTCATTGGTAAGCCAGTGGTTACTTTGATGCTGTCGTACATGCGTACGATGGTGTCGTTGCGAATATCCAGTATGGCAAAGTTGTTTACCGGGGCGTTATTGCCAATGGTTGTCCATGTGCTGCTACCCGTGTTTTTGTAGGCAAGGCGCACTGTGTACCTGTTAGATACAAGACGTGGCAGGTTGGTTGTGTTGAAGGTGAGTGTTGCAGAACTATCGCCAGCGGCAATAGATACGCCCGTAATGGTTTTGATGGTGGCTACGTGGGTATTGTTGTCGTAGACATGTGCCGCAATGTCGCCAGAGAAAGTGGTGGTGCGGCCGTTTACGATTTTAGTAGTAAAGCTTATCGGTTTGTTGAATGCTACCGGTATGCTGGTACTAAAATTCATGGGCTGCTTTATTTTTATATTGTCGGTATAGGTGGGGTAGGTATCTGGTTCTATGCCTATAGTAGCCGTTTGGTTAAAGTTATAGGCACCGCCACCACCGCCGGTACCAAGTACTGGTGGGGCTATGTCGTCTACAGAGTAGTAGCCGTTGGGGCCTGCGCCACCCCAACCCCAGTTGAAGTGGAAAAAGTTGTCGGAAGACTGATAACCATCGGCTACCCATGCGTGCCCGCTCGATCCATCGTCGCCAGTGTAGATGAACGGCCTACCTGCATCAAGCTCTGCTTTCAGGGCCGATATCCATGTGGCCGCGGTATAAGGTGCAAGGGGGTACATAAGGAATGATTCGCCAAAACGTACAATTCCTTTTACTGTGGGTTTGTAATGGAAGTAGGTGCGTAGCGCATACTCGGTACAATTGACATACTTGGAATACACATTTACAGGCCATGCACCAGATACTGAAGGGCTGTAGTTCATATTGACACTAACACCGCAATGGAACATGAGTGTGGCAATGGCTGCATTACCCGTAGACAGCATATTGGGCATGGATGTCCATTGGTAAGTGGTCGTTCCAAAATTTGCAGAGACAATGCCGTAGTTGTCTTCTACATAAGAATGCCTGCCTTCGCCCATTTTTGGCCAGTTCCAGAACTTCATAACCTGCGCCATGGCTGTGGCTACGCAGCCGGTAACGGCTTTAGAGCTGCCACTGCCGGGGCACTGTGCATTGAAGAATGGGGCTTGATCCCAGAGGGTGGTAATCATTGGTGCTACCGATGTGGTTTTGGCAGCCAGCGTGCCACCATCTGCTTTCTCAAGTGCTTTCCATGCAGCTTCTGTAGTATTCGTGGGGGCTGCGTTGTGGGTTATCATGTACTCAATCTGGTGTTGATACCAGCCCAGCCATGCCTTAGCCGATGGTGCTATCTTGTCGTAATCGAAAGATGCTTCGTTGGACCATGCAAGCACTGGTGTTACAATATCGTCGGCCGAAACCAGTACAAAGCCGTTGGTGTTGCGGATGTTGAATACGTAATAGTCGGCAAATGTTTTGCCATCGGCCTGCGAGGTGGCAGTATAGGTTAGTAGCAGGTCGTTGGGGCTGGCAATATTTACACCTTTTTTTATAAGGTGGTTGGTGCCTGCAAGGCGGGCCGTAGCTTCTGTTACGGTTTTGGCACCTGCGCCCAGCGATTGCAGCATCAGCACAAGGGTGGCGATACGGATAAAGGGTTTCTTCATTATGTAGTATGTTTAAATAAATGAGATTTGTGAAATTACAGCAAAAATCACTCCAAAAATGTAATACATGGTTGTTGATTTAAGAAAATCTGAATTTTATTACATTTTGGCAGATGAAAAATTTATTATCAGTTATTTTTTT
>JAGKWS010000156.1 GCA_021151685.1 Chitinophagaceae bacterium | reverse complement strand
TGTGGTAAGTGGTACATTGGGTATAAAGACCGACGAGGTAGTGATGTTTGAAGTAACCAACATGCTGGGTCAGGTAATATACCGTGGCAGCAGCAAGGCACAGGGTGGTGTAGTAGATGCCCGTATAGACCTTGGTAACGATTTGGCCAACGGCATGTACATGCTGAACGTGACTGCCGGTGGCGATCAGCGTTCGTTCCACTTTGTACTGAAACATTAATGGAGATAACACACCCGAAAGGGAAATGAAATACACAGGCTGCCACGAAAGTGGCGGCCTGTGTTGTAAAAAAGAATACTGGCCCATATTACTGGCTTTTACAAACCTGAAACACTTTTTTTCGGATTTTTGCAACAACCTACTATATTTGAAACCATAGAGATGAAAGACCGCATCAGTAAAATAATCCAGACTTCAATAGATACGAAGACTAAAATACTGTCAGACGATGTGCTGATGGCCACCATAGAAAAGGTAACCAATGTGGTAACCGAGGCATTCCGGAATGGCAACAAGGTGCTGTTTTGCGGCAATGGAGGCAGTGCAGCCGATGCTCAGCATCTGGCTGCCGAGTTTAGCGGCAGGTTCTATACCGACCGTGACCCACTGCCTTCAGAGGCGTTGCATTGCAATACTTCGTACCTCACAGCCGTGGCCAACGACTATGGCTACGATGTAGTATATAGCAGAATGATAAAGGGTATGGGTCGCAAGGGCGATGTGCTCATCGGTCTCAGCACTTCTGGCAATTCTGTTAATATTATCAAAGCAATGGAAGAAGCTACAAAGATTGGTATGATTAATGTAGTATTTACAGGAGAAGGAGGAGGCAAGCTGAAGGATGTGTGCGACTACCTGATAAACGTACCCAGCAACGATACGCCAAGAATACAGGAATCGCATATCACGGTGGGGCACATCATTTGCGAGCTGGTGGAATCGGAGTTGTTTAAAAAATAAAAATATGATGAGCCTTACAGAACGGAAGCCTGAAATAGACAAGAGTTGGACATTATTTCTGGATAGAGACGGAGTGATTAATGTGGAGTCAGTAGGTTCTTACATTACCTCGTGGAGCGAATTCAACTTTCTGGATGGGGTACAGGATGCCATCAGAAACCTTTCCGGCATGTTTGGCCGCATAGTGGTAGTTACCAACCAGCGTGGCGTAGGCCGGGGCATCATGACCATGGATGCGCTGCGCGAAATAAATACCAATATGCGCAATAGCGTAGATGAACACGGTGGCCGCATAGACAAGGTGTACAACTGTATAGCCGTAGAAGACAGCGACCACAACCGCAAGCCCAATACGGGCATGGGTATGCAGGCACAGGAAGACTTTCCCGAGATAGATTTCGGTAAAAGTGTAATGGTGGGCAACTCTATGAGCGACATGGAATTTGGTAAACGCCTGCACATGCATACCGTTTTCCTTACTACCAAACACGAGCCCGTGCCATTGCCGCACGACTTTGTAGACGAGCAATACCCATCCCTCATGGCTTGGGCCCGTACCCTGGAAATTGCCGAAGTAGCTGGTTGCTAAAAAAGTAAACAGCCCGCATAGGGTGTATATACAATTGGGAGTACCACCTGTTGAGCGGGGTACTCCCAATTGCATTTTTATATCTTTCCCTTTGCGACTGCGAGAATTGGTTGCCCAACCACAATCCCAAATTGCCGATATAGCCCGAAGGACTAACACCATTGATAGTCCCGGGTGAAACCGGGGGTGAATGCGACTGGCACACAACCTCGAATGGGGATGCCCAAAATGTCTGCAATGCGGGAATGCCCTTTGCCTGCCTGCGATGTGTGCGGCGTAGTTCATTTGTCATCTCTTTCCCTTTGCGAATGCAAGAATTGGCTGCTCGACTCCAATCCCAAATTGCCGATATAGCCCGAAGGGCTAACAACATTGATAGCCCCCGGTGAAACCGGGGGGGACGAATGCGACTGGCGCACAACCCCGAATGGGGTTGCCCAAATGGTGCATTTCCTTTCGACTAACCTCTCCTGATGTCACAAACACACTAAAGGGCAGGCCTGAAAGTCCCCTCCCGCAGTATTGTTTGCGTTGCGGCCTCCAATTCGGCATGGCTTGCCGCAGTTACGTTGATGATGGAGAAGGGGTGCGCACCGGTAAGCACCTGCCACCGCCATGCCAACTGACTGGTGGTATGATGGGCCCCATTGTCGTACCACCACGCAGTGTACAGTCGTTCATGGCCTTTTACAAGTGTAGCGGTATACATGGTGCCGTGCTGGGTCGTTGTTTCCTGCACCAAAGACAATGCGTAACCCGACCCCAACCAGCACATAGCCGGGTTATGCTCGGCTCCCAGTATGCCCGCTGTAGCCTTTATGTACACCAACAACCCATTGCCTGTATACCTTATTACGTCTTTATCAAACAGAGAGACCGCATAGCCATCTATTGTGGGCAATGGTGTCGGTTGGTGGTTTTCGGTGCGCAAGTGCCGTATAACGGCAACCAGTATAACAACGGCCAGAAGGATTAAGTATAGATAGTGGCCCCTCCTTGCCACAGTGGGCACAAGTTGCTGGGTGCTACAGTGCCCCTTGCGGCAGATGAGCAGATGTGCCACCAATGCAGTAGGTAGCAACACATACAAGGCTAAATAGGCCAGCCCCGTTAGCTCGTGCATCATTTTGCCGGGGCCTATATCAAAGTACACCAACGTTACTATCCGTAGCAGATTGGCAACAATATTCAGCACAAAAACCATCACCAGCAGCAGTAACACCCACCACCACGGCAGGTAGCGTTGGTGCCTTTTTTGCAGTACGGCTACCACCATCAGCCCACCCAGTAGCGATGTCACCAGCATCTTCAACCCCATACAGGCAGGGTCTACCGAGTATTCTCGTCCCCCGGTAGCAATGATGTTACCCATAGCGGTAGCGTTTATACCTGCCAGTTTCATACTGCCTGCCGCCACACCGGTAAGCCACAGCCGCAACGGAAAGCTGGCCATTACCGCTACATATTGCAATGCCGGGGTCATAAGTGCCAGCATGCACCACGCCTGCAGGGGCAGCCGTCCCCGCCATTGTTCCCATTGCCACGCCATAGCGGTTATCAGTACGCCCAGCAGCAGAAAATTGGCAGGGAAAAAGCAGGCAACAACAGCCCCGGCCAATGCCCACCAGAAGAGCCTGTAAGACGGCCCGCCGGTTGGTGCCCCCGCAATGGCCAACGGCACCCCTGCCAACCCCAACAAAAAATTGACTGACGACCACGGAATATAATTTGGCAACAGCAGAACAGCCATTATAGCAAACAATGCCATACCCGCAATGGGTAGCAGGTTGCGCAGTTGGCTATAATTGATGGCCGCAGATGCCCGCATATAGGTTTTTAGCTTTTGGCCAGTTTGCGGCTACGCAATGCCCACAGCAGCATCATGCATACCAGTATTATCATAGCCCATTCGTGTGGCTCCGGTACAGCCCCCTTCGATGATAGGGTGGCATCGCCCAGTGTTTTATTGCTTTTTTTGATGCCAAAGCGGTCGTAGTCGGCCTGCGTCTCCAGCACCACAAGGCTGCTTGCCGGTGTTACCACATAGGCTTTTTCGGCATCGGCCACAAGGGTTGTGTCCTCGCCATCTGGTATTTGCAACTGGTTGTGCAGCCTGTACATGATGTTGTTGTACATGTACATCCGCATAATGTGGTCGTTCTTGCCACCATTGGCAGCAAAGCGTTGTTGGCGGGTTATCTTCAATCCTGCATCCTGTAGCACTATAGTGCTGTCGTTTTCGGCATTCGCAGTAAATGTACCCTTGCTCACCAGTTGCTCCAGTTGGGCTATGTCGCCCTGCTCGTACAGTATCATCCTGCGCTCCCGCAGTGTACGGTGGTATATCGATAGCTCATCCGATAGATTGAAAACCCGCACAGCACCCATATTCGGCGCAGCCGCTGCCAGTTCCGTCATAAACGGACTATCCTTCAACAGCTTTACCGATGGACTATAGCGGGTGCTCTTGGTAATGACAAGGCTTTTGCCCACAGTATCTGTCTTATGGAAGGGAAACAGGCTAAACTGCTGACGCAATAGTATATTGATGACACCTGTACTTTTGGCGGGTACCATATTCAGGCCATCATACACCATTACAGTTTTACCCTTCAGCATATCTTGTATCAATTCAGCTTCGGCCGCTGTCCACGCACTGTTAATGTCCAGATACACCGTATTGAAAGCTACCTGCTCCTGCGTCTTTTGGTATGCCTCCAGCGCATAGTTATAATGGTCAAAGTTGAAGTTGGCAAGCTTCATCCCCGGGTCTTTTATGGTTAGCTGCCATTGCTCGTCATAGGGTAGTGTTTGCTCGTACCTGTGTGCCGCATTTTGTTTATACCCCTCCATTGTCGGGTCGGTAGTTATGCCCGCCCATTCTATTTGTCTTATTTCGCGGGCATCGGTATAGTCGGGCCCTTCAAACCAAACATTGTTGTATTGCAGGTTGCCATCTTTATAGCTTAGTGGTGCCGTAAAACCTACCCTGAACATACGGCTATCGCCGCCCGGCACCGGAAATACCCGTACCGTCACCGTATTGCCCTCCTGCCAGTGTACCACCGATGGGTCTCTGTTCTCTATACCCACAATTTGTGTGTAGGCACTATCGGCACGGCCACGGCTGGTCAGTATGCCTTTCTGTTCTATGCCGTTTATCCACAACGATAGCGAGGTTACAATGCCGCCCTCCGGCAAATGAAAGGTGTATATAGCCTCGCCCTGTGCCCAGCGGCCGCCCCGCATCTTGTTGGCTACGGTAATGGTTTTTTCGGTATAGGCCAGCCGTTCCGCAGGCCATATACGTGCGTTGGTCACCACATTGGCGGTGGCAAGGTTGCGGTCGCTCCAGAAACGTTCTGTGGTTTTATGCCCCGATTGTTGCATAGACTCCAGTATGTGTATCCTGTCGTCTTGTGCCAGCTCGGGGCTCTTTACAAACAGCGTAGCCAGCACTACCAGCGGGTCGTGTTTGCGGGCCTCGGTATAAGACCGTGTCGGGAAACCCCAATTATCGTTCTCCTCCATTGCCGTAGCATACACCAGCCCGGTCTTCATATATTTTCCGGCAATTGGGGTTGGGGCTATAGCCTGTGCTATGCGCACCCATTGCGGCACTTCGGGCGAGTCTTCCAGTGGGTAGCGCAGGCACAATTCCTTCACCTCGTTATTTAGGGCCGACCACCGAACCACAAACGACACAGGCACTACAAGCCCCACCGCCAATACAAGGGGAATGATAATGCGAGCCCCACTGTCGGCCCGCATCAGCTTACCCACACGGTACACCGTATGGGCCATTATCAGCAGGGGTACATAGCTGTGCAACGACAATCCCAGTACCACACACCCTATAATGCCAATGGGGTACAACGGAATAAGATACACTGCCAAATAACCAAATACCAACAGCGACAACCCCAGCAGCACCTGCACCACCACTTGCAATGCCTTGTTCAGTAACTCATACACCGGTAGCAGCAGGTAGCCAATGCCACAAGCTACCTGCACATAACCAAGCCAACTCACCGGGTTGTCAAATACAGGTATACCCTTGTTCAGTGCCCATGCACTTATTAGTGCCATCATCAGCCACACGGGTATCACCCGCCATGCCCTCCGGTACAGCATTACACCGGCATACCCCGCCGCTATGGCATAGTTGGGCATAAAGGCAACAATGGCACTGTCTTCGTCCACGCCACTACCAATAGACAGTAGCAATAGTCCAAATGATAACAGTGTAAGAACAACACCCCACTTATACAGGGCATTGGTTGGGGTAGGTGTATTTGGCTGCATGACGACTTTTTGGCTTTTGTAGTGCTAAACGCCAAATGTGGATTACATATTGTTGTTTTTGTAAAATTTGGAGCCTGTTTAAGAATTATTGCTTGTGTTTATTATGAGCGTTGTTTTTGAGCGAAACGAGGCACATTTTGCAGCCATAGTCCTTCCTATGGCGAAAAATGTAACGAAGTTGCAGCCAAAAACAACCATAAGAAACGCA
>JAGKWS010000012.1 GCA_021151685.1 Chitinophagaceae bacterium | reverse complement strand
CGTGTAATGTTATCAAAATCTTCCTCGGGTAGGGTATCTAAAATGTCGTAAAGACGAAGCGTACTCACCCGCTTTTCTTCTAACGATGTAGGAAAAGCGTTATTCATGGAAAAGCTATTTTATTTACACAACAAAAATATACTAATAAAAGTATGTTTTTACATAATTAACAAACAGCATACAATGTAAATGTGTGGTAGAACCAATTGCTGGTCATGGCATTACTGGGCATTGATGGGCCTATTGACATTACGGAAACGTCTGGCGTTCATTTTTACGTAGTTATACAACGTATATTCATTCATGCTTCGTAACTGGTCATAACCGGGGCGAAAACGTACCATGAAACGGGACAGGCTATCGTTTGTGAGACCAGTGATACTACTTACCATGTTTCTATTAAAAGTATAGTCGATATATCTTTCTTTTTCTGCTTCTTCATAATTATCCTGAAATGCCCATATTTCCCTATTTCGGGCACTCATGGCACTAAAGGGGTGCTTTATCTTCTCTATGGCAGATAACTGTGGTACATTTAATATCTGCGAATAACGTTCTCTTGCCTTTGCACTATCGTATGCATAGTTGTGGGTACCGGCAAGGGCATCGCCACGTATAGGTACGGGCGGGTGTTCCATTATTATTTTGAAATAAGGGGGAATGAAGCCACGAGGTATGCGCACACGAGTAGTTTTGTATCCGGGCATTCTGAACTCGAGCAACTCGTCTGATGTACCTGCAATAACGAAGGTGCCATCGTTATTGGTAGTAATATTGATGTCGTTGTGGATATTGACAATATGGACACCGGGTAATGGTTTTTTATCGTTCATCCCCACCACCTCGCCACGTATAAGCTGGGCATGCGCCGTATGGCACAGCAACAGGCTAAACAACATAAAAATGAACGGCACACGCATTGGCTACATTCTATGCCTGAAAAGTAAGCAATTAGATGCAGGCTACCATCGGCACCCTGCTGTTTTTAACACTTCTCTTATAGCTTCGTAGGTGCGGCCCACAAATTGGCTGATTTCTTTTTCTGACACCCACCTTGCTTCCAAAATGTTTTCTTCTTTTTGTGGTTTCAGTTTTTCTTCAGAAGAGCCAATCATTTTGTACCAAACAGTCTGCTTCAGGTACTGACCATCGTCTTGTGTATATATGTGATAGCTGTCGCAGAGGTGTCCATTGAGTTGAATATTGTCGAGCCCGGTTTCTTCGGTTACTTCGCGCAGGGCGCAGTGGGCAATATCTTCTCCTTCGTCCAACTTGCCTTTAGGCAGGTCCCATTTACCGCGTCTGAATATCATGAGCAAGGCACCAAACTCATTAAACACCAAACCACCACCTGCCATTATTGGCTGGTACATAGATTCCAGCTGCGCGAGCATGTTGGCTTCAGATATATCTTCGATAATGGCACCACGGCTACCCGGATTGTCGAGCATATTGAGTGCCTGCTGAAAATTGCGTGGTGTGGCCCCACTGAAGAATTGGTACATTTCGGCTACCGGGTAGGTTTCCAGGTAAGCTTCGTGGTTGGTAGTAAGTACCAGTGGCTTGTCGTTGTAATATATTTTCCTGGAAAAAATCATTGCTCTGTTTTTGAAGGATTGGCGAATTGGCGTAGGTTTGGTGGTTATGAGTACACCAAAACAATTCGCTGAAAAATTATTGCAAATTAAGGCATTACAGGTCAACCTGCAAAAACCATATACATGGGCATCTGGTTGGCGTTCGCCTGTGTATTGCGACAACCGCAAGGTATTGTCTTTCCCCTATGTGCGCGACTTTGTGAAGAGTGAACTGGCCAACATGGTGCTGGAGAAATTTCCGGATGCAGAAGTAATAGCGGGCGTAGCTACTGCGGGTATAGCACATGGTGTTATGGCGGCCGATTTGCTGCGTTTACCGTTCATATATGTGCGGTCTAAACCGAAGGAGCATGGTATGGGCAACCAGATAGAGGGTCATTTGGAGCCGGGCAAAAAAGTAGTAGTGGTAGAAGACCTGATATCTACAGGTAAGAGCAGCCTTCAAGTGGTAGATGCACTACGTGCACAGGGAGCCGAAGTGCTGGGTATGTGTGGTTTGTTCACTTATGGTTTTCCGGTGGCTGATGAAGCATTTGCAAAGGCAGGCATACCGTTGTACACCATAAGTAACTATATGGCACTTATGGAAGTAGCTACAGAGCTGGGCCTCGTAAAAAAAGAAGATAGCGAAATACTGGCACAATGGAGACAAGACCCCGGTAACTGGCAGCCTGCATAAATTGATTTTTCGGGCAAGTGTATACTTCTTTGAGAGAAGGTACATTATACGAGTTCGTTTAAGATTTTTTCGTTCTGTTTCTTATTGGTTGTTTATGGCTGCTATTTCGTTATTGTTTCACCAAAGGGACAATGGCTGCAACCTGTGTATCGTTTCGTTGAAAAACGATTCTGATAATAAAAACGAGCAACAAATCTTTGACAGGCTCTAAAATGTCTGATATTTCTTACATTTACGTTACTAAAAAAAAGGACATGAAAAAAATCTTACCTGTCATATTCGCCGTTACGGGAGGTCTGCTGATGACTGCCTCTTGCAATAAGGGTGATGACAACCCTTATGGAGACTGGAAATGTACCTGCTTTGTTACAAAGGCAATAAAGCAAGATACAGTGATAATATTTGAAAAAGATACGGCTGTGTTGTTGGCCAATGATATGGATAAAGAATCGGCTAAGGCATTCTGCGAAACAACCAAACTGGGATACTCAGATACGTTGGGGACTGCCGCTAAGTGCGATTTGAAATAGAGGTAATTTCTACAATGCAACAGGGCTATTTCAGTATATGAGATAGCCCTGTTGCATTGTGGGTTTGGGTAGCTTTATTATGGCTATAGTAAATGATGTAATGCCGTATTCAGTTGCGGATATTGAAATTTGAACCCTGCTTCTACTATTTTATGTGCACTTACACGCGTACTTTTCAGGACCTCTATACTCATTTCGCCCAATGCAATTTTGAGCGCAAAAGCGGGTACCGGCATTTTTAAGAAAAGGCCACCTTTTTCATCCGCTATTGAGTCCATCATCTGCCGGCAAGAGACTGGAGTGGGTGCTACCGCATTGTATATACCACTTATATTTTCAGTTTGCAAAGCATACACAAACATTGCGGCAAGGTCATCTACATGTATCCAGCTTATTATTTGCTTGCCAGAGCCGGGAATACCCAACACCCTGAGGCCTGAAGTTCGGATAAACTCGGGTAGGGCACCACCCTCGCGAGCCAATACAATGCCAATGCGAAGTATAGCAGTACGGGCATATGTGGCTGCTTTTAGTTCTTCGGCCTCCCAACCGGCACAAGTTTCTTCCAGAAAACCGGATGATGGTGTTGCGTATTCGGTAAAAGGCTTTCCATCGGATTTATCTGCCCCATAAAAACCGATGGCAGATGCGCCTATAAACACCTTGCAATTGCCCAAACGGGCAAGTGTAGACACAAGGAATTGAGTGCCGGCAATGCGACTGTCGGCAATACGTTTTTTTTGCTCTGTTGTCCATCTTTTACCCGCTACAGGCTCTCCTGCAAGGTGTATGATACCAGAAATTGAACCAAGTGCCTGCTCGTCGCATTGTTTCTTTTCGGGATCCCAGAGGGCATAGGATATGCCGGGAGATGACGAGCGGTTAGCAATATTTCTTGTGAGAACAACAACATTGTAACCCGCATTTATGAGTAATGGAATAATGTGTTTCCCTACAGTTCCTGTGCCTCCCGTAATTCCTATTATCTGTTTCAAAGCGTTTGTTTGTGTAACAAATTTACTAAGTGCCGGTTTAAGATTTATTCATTGCTTATACAGGAATGTATTGGGGTTTAACATAAATTTCTATTTTTCAGACAATATTAGTTTGACGGGTACGTTTTTACTGTAAACTATTTGTAGATGAACAGAACTATACAAAAAACTACTTCAAAAGAAACACTTTTTACCATTGCCCAATCTCGTGAAAATAACACGGCGGATAACAATGTTTTTCCGCAGCGTTGGGAGCGAAAATTGGCAGACGCAATGCGCGCAGACTATCTGAAACCACGCGACAAGGCTGTTAATCGTATTTTGGAGCTTGCAAAGAATGTTTAGAGCCGATTTTTTTAATTTCTAAGTCGGTTTAAGGTTACTGATTTTTGGGGTTAAGAAGGATTAATCAAGTAAACCATTCTGCATGTTCTTTTCCAACTGAATCTGCTTCATCAAAGTCCTTTTAAAGGCATGCTATTCGCTGATTTAGTTACTTGAAATATGGAAAATAAAGGCACAGTGTAATATATTTTGATGTTCTTCCTATTACTCTGATTTGTGGATTAAAAAAATCCCGGTGCTACTGCAACCGGGATTTTTTATGCAAATATTTTCAACTTACTTTCCTACAGTGAAATGCATCGTTTTCATTCCACTCTCCGTCATAACGTTGAGCAGATACATTCCGTTAGCCAGCTCAGGTATAAAAATTGCTGCGTTCAACTCGCCACCGTCTGTCTTCACAACCTGACTGTAAACAACCTGACCAACAAGGTTGGTAACCCTGATAGTAGCAACATTTCCGTCTACATTGCCTACAAGGCTGAATGAACCTGTATTGGGGTTGGGCACTATGGCCATACCAGTAGTAGTATTTACACCTGCAATGCCAGTAGTGGTGGTAGTTATTACCACCGATTTGAGTGTGAAGTTGGCACAAGGATCGGTATTGGTAACCTTGCAGGTAACAATATCGCCATTCACAAGCGTATTGGTAGACCATGTAGCATTGGTAGCACCAGGAATCTGTGAGCCATTTACATGCCACTGATAGGTTACCAATGCGGTGCCACCGGTCTTGGTAGCATTAAAGACAACCATGCTGCCGGGGGCTATTGTGGTGCCGGGAGCAACAGCGATAGACACAACCGGCAAACTTGCCGATGCCTGGGTCATCATGGTAATGCTGGTGCTGAGTGCAGTATCGACACTGCGGCACAAGTAGTTGCTGGTAATCATACAATATACTACATCGCCCATTGCCGGTGTGTATGTGTAGGTAGGACCGGTTGCAACGTTGATTCCGTTCTTTGTCCAACGGTAGGAGGGAGCTGTGCCACCAGATATTGGTGTTGCCGAGAATGTAACAGGACTACCCAAACAAGACGGGTTGCCGGGGGCAACAGAAATAGTTACATCGGGAGTAGCCAATGGATTTACAATTATAGTTTGGCTGGCTACTGCTGTGTCTGGTGCCACGCATATGCCACCCGGACGAAGTGTAACGCTAACAACATCGCCATTGGCCGGTGCATATGTATAGGTATTGGTTCCCCCTGCAAGTACCCCATTTATATACCAATTGTAAGTGGGGGTAACACCGCCATTAACCGGTGTTGCTGTATAGGTGACCAATGTACCAGAACAAAGTGTGGCCGGTGCTGTTGATGACATGCTAACTGATGGCACCACAGGTGCAGTAACTATAATAGTAGCACTACCCGTCATAGTGCGCGTGCAAGTGGTAGTAGTATTGGTGGCCAGTACTGTATATGTACCAGGGGCTGTAAATGTGCCAAAGTTGATAGCACTACCCGTTCCGGCCACAGTAGTAACCAATGAAGCCCCATTGTACAAAGAATAGTTTACGCCGGTTTCGCTACCTGTAATGCTTACGGGCAAACCGCTGCCGCTGGCACAGAAGCTACCACCGCCTGTAACGGTTTGCAAAGCAGGAAGACTATTGACTGTAATTGTGGTGATGGCGCGACAAGATGGCATAAACATATAGGTGATATTGGATGTACCCACAGTAAGTGCATTAACTGTGCCCGAAGTGACGGTTGCCACTGCTGCATTGGAAGAAGACCATGTGCCACCTGCGGGTGTACTGGCCAGTACTGCAGACCCTCCGAGACATATTTGTGTAGGCCCTGTAATAGCTGTAGGTACCGGGTTTACAGTAACTGTGGCAGTAACAGTACATGTACCGCCAGTGTGTGTAATAATAGATGTGCCGGCAGATGCGCCATTTATGACAGCAGTATTATTGGAAGTACCACCAAATGCTGCAACTGAGGTATTGCTGCTGCTCCATGAACCACCAGGAACATTGTTGGTAGTACTGAGTATTACGTTGTTACTCTCACATAATGCAAGGGTACCCGTAATTGCAGGGCAATAGTTGAGGGAAACACTGTCTATTGCGGGTATACCATTTGCACCGGTACCATTGTTGACGTGTGTAAAGATGAGACGGAGATTGTTGTTGGCAAACGAAGTAAGATCGATTGGCCCTACTTGCACATAACCGGGATATGCCGTTGCTGTGTTGGCATAAATGCGTGTGTATGCCGGGCTGACAGTTGTGCCCGCGAGTGGTGTGGGGTTTGTTGCAAGGCCGATTGCTACTATCAGCGAATCGTTGCCGGGGTCTATAACCGGCTGGCGGTATCTGAATGTAAGGAGTGCATTTGAAGCACCGGCAGGCAAGTTGAAGGTAGTTCTGTAAAAGTGGTTAGTTGCCGCATTATTGGTACCGGCATACGTGGTGGTGGTACCAATGTAGGCACCACGCGTACCAAAATTAACCGAGCCGTTACCCACCACCCATTGATTGAATGCGCCATTTACTTCTGTCCAGTTGTTGGCAGCGAATGAAGGCCCATTTTCGAAGCCTCCACTGTTGTTGGGGGTCATAACCACCACCTGTGCCTGTGATAATAGAGCAACACAGCAACCAAGAAGTGTAAGGTAGAGTTTTTTCATTCTTACAGTATTTACTTATTAATTAATGGATAAGTAGTTATTGATGTTTTATATGCATTTACCCACTTGGGGTTTAGGGTATAAAAATAACATTATTTTATTGAGTTTATTCGTTTTCCCTTTTACGATTGGTAAAAAATGGCAGAAGCATGCCTTTTTCTATTCTATGAAAAATAGTGGCTGAATAATCTTTGCAGTAGAAAAACGCAGATGTGACAAAGTGTAACAAAAGATGAGCTTCAATACATCTCTGGCATATCTTTATGGCACAAGATGCATATATGGAGCGAAGGAAATTTCTGACCAATTCGATAAAGGCTACTGCTGCACTTACATTGGCTACATACGGTGTGGGAGCATGGGCGCAGCAGGCAAGTGCTGCGTGGCCGCAAGTACGGCTGCCAGAAACCAAGAGGCGTTTTGCCAGCAAGGCAGTAGAGGAATTGATTGCTGATGTGCAGGCTAAAACCGGAAATAAAGAACTGGCGTGGCTTTTTGGTAATTGTTTCCCCAATACACTGGATACCACCGTTGAATATAGCGTTGTAGATGGTAAGCCAGACACCTATGTGATAACGGGCGATATAGATGCGATGTGGCTGCGCGACTCATCGGCACAGGTATGGCCGTATTTGCCATTGTGCAAAAAAGATGGTGAATTGCGTAACCTTGTAGCCGGGGTCATAAACCGGCAAACCAGATGCATATTGCTGGACCCATATGCAAATGCCTTTTACAAGGACAGCAGTAAAGAAAGTGAGTGGAAGCATGATGTAACGGCTATGAAGCCGGGCATACACGAGCGCAAATGGGAAATAGACAGCCTTTGCTACCCGGTGCGACTGGCCTATGGTTATAACCGGCAAACGGGCGACAAAACGGTGCTGGATGCACAATGGGTAGGTGCCATGAATTTGATTATCAAGACCTTTCGCGAGCAGCAAAGGAAAGATGATAAAGGCCCTTACAGCTTTATGAGGCGCACTGAGTGGGCTACCGATGGTGTGCCACTGGCAGGGTATGGCTACCCGGCAAAGCCTAACGGAATGATATTCTCCATGTTCAGGCCCAGCGATGATGCAACGATATTCCCTTTGTTTGTACCTGCAAACTTTTTTGCCGCCGAGAGCTTGAAACAAATGGCCGAAATGCTGCATGAAGTAAATGAGACAAAGCTGGCTAAAGAAGCTAACACACTGAGGGATGAGGTATTGAATGGCCTTAAAGAGTGTGCCATTGTAAAACACAAAGTGTATGGCGACATTTATGCCTACGAGGTGAATGGACTTGGTAGCTGTAACCTGATGGATGACGCCAATGTTCCTTCGTTGCTATCGCTGGCATATTTGGTGCCCGATATGGCCAAAGACCCGGTGTATGTGAATACCCGCAAGTTTGTGCTATCGCAACACAATCCATTTTTCTTTAAGGGTAAGGCAGGCGAGGGCATAGGTGGCCCCCATGCAGGTATAGACAACATATGGCCGCTGAGCATAGCTATGAGGGGTATTACCGCTACTAACAAGGCTGAGATACAACAATGCCTGAAAACTTTACAAACAACACACGGTGGTACGGGCTTTATGCACGAGTCTTTTCATAAAGACGATGCTACAAAATACACCCGAGCCTGGTTTGCATGGGCCAACACACTTTTTGGCGAGTTTGTATGGAAGGTATACCGCGAGCATCCCGAGCTACTTGCCTGATGCATGCTGGCTAATAATTTCGCCATCGGCCATTTCTATAATACGATCAGAGCGTTTGGCAAAGTCGTTATCGTGGGTAACGGTAATGATGGTTTGTTTGTATTCCTGAGACAACTGACGAAACAGATCGAATACGATACCTGTGTTTTTGGAGTCGAGATTGCCGGTGGGTTCATCGCCCATAATGATGGCAGGATTGTTGACAATAGCCCGGGCTATGGCCACACGCTGCTGCTGGCCACCAGAGAGTTTGCCTGCTTTTTTGAGTGCCTGCTCTTCTACACCAAACATTTTCAGCTTTTCGTAGGCAGCTTCTTCAGCTTCTTTGTACGAGAGTTTGCCAAGGCGCAGGGCTGGTATCATTACATTCTTAAGACAGGAGAAATCGGGCAGAAGGTAGTGGAATTGAAACACGAAACCAATGGATTCGTTGCGGATACGTGCCAACTGGTTTTGAGATAGTCCGGTAGTTTTCTGACCATTTATCTCTAAAGTACCTTCATAGTCGGTATCCATGGTAGACAGGACATAGAGTAGGGTAGACTTACCACAACCCGACTTGCCTACAATGGAAACAAACTCTCCCTTATCTACCTGCATATTGATGCTCTTGAGCACCTGCATGGTAACGGGGTCGTGAAAGTATTTGGTAATGCCGGTGGCCCTAAGGGCTAAATTGTTGCTCATTATCCGCGAATTATGGTGACTGGATCTACTTTTGCTGCCTTGCGTGCCGGAAAAAAGCCGGCCGCTATGGTAGTAAGAATGCCAAAAGACAAAGCCTGAAAATAGTGGGGCCCATAAAAAGACATGGGTAAATACTTGAGGGTGCCTGCACCAATGTATATTTTAGACACCATAAGGGTAAGCAGAAAACCAAAAGTAACCCCTACGACGCCACCAATAAGCCCTATCATAACGGCTTGTTGCAAAAAGATGCTGGTTACGGCCTTGCCAGAGAAACCCTGCGCCTTGAGTATGGCAATCTCTTTTATCTTCTCGTAAATGGTCATATTGAGTATATTGTATATGCCAAAGCCCGCAACAAGTAGAATAACGCCTATTACAGAGTTGAGTATTACAGCACGCACCTTGAAGCCTGCCTTCAGTTGCTCATTGGCCTTCACCCAGTCTTCGGCTTTGTAACCTGTTATGGCCTCTATTTGCCGGGCTACAGATGGTGCATTGTTGTAGTCGGTAACATTTACTTTTATGTCGGTTACATAACTGCGGTCTTTGCCCATAAGGCTTTGTACAGTAGTGATGTTGGCATACGATTTGGTTTCGTCTACGGCTTTGATGGTTGTTGAGAAGATGCCTACTACCCTCATAATAAGCATACTGCCATTGCCAGAACGAACGGTGATGTTGTCGCCGGTATGCAGGCTCAGTTTGTCGGCAATACCCTTGCCTATGAGTATAGAGTTGTGTACCCGGTTCAGGTCGTGGAGGTTGCCACTTACCATGTTGCTTTGTATATCGAACATCTTATCTTCTTCATCTATCTGCACGCCAGCCACATTGCCGGGCAGCTCTACACTGCCGCTTGTATATATTACGTTACCGGTAACCTGTGGGGTTACGGCGGCTACCTGTTTGTTGCGCCTTATGATGTCTATGATGCCATATGGGTTGGTGATACCCTGCGATTGGTTGAGCTGTTTGGGGTTGACCAGTATCTTTTCGGATTGGTCTTTCAGGAATGATACAAGCATATGATTGTCAGCTACTTTGGTTTCGTTGTATAGACGAATATGCGGTGTGCTGGTAAATGACATTTTCTCGAAATAGTCGTTGGTGCCCTTCATGAGCGACTGCATAAATATGAACATAGATATGCCAAACATGACACCAAGGGCGGCTACCACGGTTTGTTTCTTTCGAGAAGAAAGGTAGGTAATGGCTATTTCGGTATTGACGCTGATTTTCATTGATGTGTTTTTGAGACCGGTTGTGAAAGCATCATTTGGGGTAGGTTATAAACAACTATTACTTCAGTTTCACAATTTTATCGGTGGCAGAAATGCCAGATAATACTTCTACCCATTCATCAGACCTGATGCCGGTTTCAACGGTAACTGTGTCCAGATTTTCGCCTTTTTTTACTACTACTTTATTGCCCGATACGAGGTAAATTAATGGTACCAGTATTGCGTTTTCTTTTCGGTTCGTGATGATGTTGGCCTGCAACTGTGTGCCCGCAATCATAGAAGATGCATGGGTTTTGAAGCGAGCCTCAACGCGGTAAGATTGTGTTTGTTCATTGAAGTGGGGGTATATCTTGCTGATTGCAGCTTCGTAGGTTTTACCTTTCTCTGTATTCAGCTCTACCAGCACCTGCTGGCCTTCTTTTATTTTGCCAATGCTGCCTTCGTCAATATCGAGGTAGATAACAATAGAGTCGGGGTTGCCCACCTGTGCTACCTTGTCGCCACGGCGAACGAGATCGCCTGTTTTTTTGAATACCTGATATACCTTGCCTGAAGCGGCAGCCACCAAATCGTAATATTGGTTACCGGCCCGTACGTTCTGTAGTTGAGACTGGGTGTTCTTCAATTCCTGACTTGCTTTGTCGGCAGCGGCCCGATAGTTTTCCTGCAAAGAGCGCAGCGAACTGAGTGATGACTGATAGGCAACGGCAGCATTTTCGGCTTCTTGCCTCGATACCGAGCCCGTAAACAACAATTTGTCGTACCGTACTTTTGTGGCGGAATCTGTTGCCAGCTTCAGCCGGGCTGCGGCTATCTGTGCCTCTATTTGCCGCAATGCAGGTGCCGCACCCGAGGCATTGATACGGGCGTATATCAGATTGTTTTCGGCAATGGCCACCTGTGTGTTTTGTTGACGGTTATCGAGGCGGAAGAGGATTTGCCCTTCCCTTACCCCATCGTTTTCGGTAACGTAGCTCTTCACCACAAAACCATCGGACAAAGACGTGAGCGTGTATGCATCGCCGGGTTCTATGTTGCCCGAGGCAAAGACAGCTTCTGTAACCGGACCGGTTTTGGGGGCAACCTCTGTATATTTAGGCTTGCAGGACGATACAGATACCACTGCAAATGATATAAAAAGAATGTATTTGTTCATGTTCAAAAGTTTTGAGTGCGTAGCTTTACGGTATATGTTTGAATAAGCAAGTCGGATAGACTATTGAGATATTGGTTTTGGTAGTTGATAAAGTCGGAGTAAGCCCGTAAGCGGTCGTCTAACGATGCCAGACCTGCCTCGTGCCGAAGGCTGGTATGTTGGTAATTTTGGTAAGAAAGATCTTTGATTTTGGTAGCATTTTTGTACAAATCGGCAGCCTTTTCAAAATTCAGGCGCAGGTTTTCGTCATTTATGTCGGCCTGACGTTTTGCTTGAGCGGCATCTTCGTGGCTTTGCAATAATGCGAGTTTGTTCTTTTGCGACTGCAACCATCGGTTGCCCCCATTGAATACCGACCAACTGGCCCGTAGCGACCAGTATGTAGCCGGGAACCATTGGGGCCCTTCATTATTGAACGGGCGGAAGGTATTGTCGAATTGTTGGGTACTGTTGCTATATAATATACTTATGGTAGGGTAGGCTGCTACATTGGATGCACGCAGCCGGGCATGATTGAGTGATACCTGATGTGCCGATAAACCAACGGAGGGGTCTTCTGTGAATGGTGAAGACAACATTATGGTAGGGACACGCCAAATAAACTCTTCTTTGATGACCAGAGAGTCGGTAGCAGAGAGACCTAATAACGACTTGAGCGCATTGAGTGTGGTGCGCATTTGATAGGAAGCGGTGATAAGTGTATGACGGGCACGTTCACAGTTCAAGTTGGCTGCATCTACATTGGGCTGGCTGGCCACACCTTCTTCAAATTTATGCGTCACCGAGATGAGTAATGAGTCTGCAACGCTTGTACTTAGCAGGGCCTCTGCTACTGCATGGCGGTTGAGGATGTAGCCGTAATACTGGCTGGCCAATTGCTGCCATGTATTGCGGCGGGTATTGGCCAAAGAGGCCCTGTTGAGTGCCTCTGTTTCGCGGGCTATCTTTACATTGTACCATGATTGTAGGTTCAATACATCGAGCTGTGCAGTAAAACCTGCATTATAGGCATACTTCTGCCCAAACTGCACAGGGCGATACACACCCTCGGGGCCACCAAAAATAACTGCGGGAATGAATGTAGTTTGAATATTGAGGTTATCGGTATAGGTGCCTGTAGCATTCACATCGGGCAATAGATCGAGGTAAGATTGTGTAACTGTTTTTTCTCCTTTCTTTACTTCTGTGGCAGCATTGCGAATGGAAACATTGTGTGCATCGGCATAGTGCCATACATCGTTGATATTGGTAAAAACCACCTGACTATAGCCCGCAACAGAAGAAGACAGTAGCAAAATACCAGTAACTAATTTATTCAGCATAATATGTTTTTGTGTTTTCTGGTTAGTTGTACAGTTTATCCTTGATTCATTATGTTCATTACCCATATAGGTATTAGTTTTTTCCGCTCTTGCATCATGGCTGTAAATTGTTCTTCGCTGCAGCCCAGCTTCATTTTGATGACTGGTGCTGCCACGAAGGGAAACACTGTCATAGACACCATGTTGATAAATGCATGCAATGGATAGGAAAGAGAGTTTCCTTTGCCTGCATGATGAGCGAACCATTGTTCTACAAAATGTAACGGTGGTGCCATGGTTTGTATCCGAGAGAAAAGTTTAGCCGGGTCTGAGTTAATCTCATTCATTATAAAAAAAGCAAGCCCCGGTGTTTCTACCAGCATACCTATATAATGTGCTACCAATTGTTCTACTTTTTGTTGCAGCGATGTGTTTTTGTCATCAAGCATTTGTGCTACACTGTGTACAAAACGCTCTATCTGTTCCATCATAATAATATCGAACAGTTTTTCTTTGCTGCGGAAATAGTAGTTTATGAGAGCCAGATTGTAGCCCGACTCTTCGGCAATGTCGCGGGTGCGGGTAGCTGCATACCCTTTTCTGGTAAACACCCGTTGGGCAGCTTCTTTAATTTTCTGCTCGGTACTGGGTTGCTGCTCGCTGCTATTGGGTGTGCTTTCTATCATAGCACTACAAAGGTATAGCTATTCAGTTGATTTAATCAAGTGGTTTAATCATTTGATTAAATGATTTTACTCAGTTTAACATAAGAAAAAAACACTTTTATCTATAGAGCCCGGTATTATCTTAGCAACATGAAACGATTGGGAGTAGTAGCATGGAGCCTGTGTATGTTGTTGCAAGGAAATGCGATAGCACAAAACGGCAAATTGCCAACAGAACTGGCATCGAGTGCCAACGAGTTTTCGGGAATGTGCCTGCATAATGGCAGGTTGTACCTTTTACCCCAGTTGAAAAATGCGCAGGCAACAAATGCCCGGTTGTATAGTGTAGATACTGCACAGCTGTTGCTTGCTGCCGACGGTAGTGTAACCATGCCCCCGGATGCTGTGAAACAGCATGCATTGCAACACTTTGGCGATGTAGCCGGTAGATTTACGAAGTATGGTGGGTTTGAGGCAATAGCAATGATAGGCAATACTGTGTACCTGACTGTAGAAACTGACGGTGATACAGATGCCATAATATGTGGCGAATGGCAGAACAATGATGTGGTACTGAGCAAAGAAAAAAGCAAGAAGCTGCCCAAGATTCGCAAAAACGGACAATTACTGCCTAATGCAGGTTATGAATGTTTGACAACGAATGGCAGTAAGCTGATAACGGCATTTGAATATAACTACAAGGGTGATAGTACGTGGCTATATTTGGTAGATACCAACCTAAAGGGAACTATGCAACCGATGACGCTACCTCCAATACCTTTCAGGCTGACGGATATGACGGCTGTGGCCGAAGATAAATTTTGGGCTATTAACGTATACTGGAACTTTAACGGCAATATGAAGCACCGTGAAGCATATTATAAGGACATTGACCCTACTGCCGATGTAGATTTGCACCATTGGAAACCCAACGAATGTTTTGCACGTATAATAGAAATAACGATGAAAGGCAACGTAGCACAATGGGCCACTAAAAAGCTGATTCCTGCTAATGACTGTATTAATTGGGAGGGTATGGTGCCATGGCGCAATGGCGTATTGCTGATAAGTGATGACAATAAAATTCCCTTTTTACAAACAAAACTGCGCTACTACCCGTTTGATGGCAAGCCTTAACAGAACTTTATAAGCCGTCAGTGTGGATTGGCACAGGTATTGCCGTCTTTTGTGCAAATAATTCACATGCACAAATTCCTCATTCTGTCTGCGGTAGCTGCTTTTGCATCGGCCCCGCAAGTTTGGGCACAAAGCCAACAGAAACTAACTATCGACCATGCAACTGTGTTTTTGCAGGGAGCGCAGCTTTCCAGCAATGCCAAAGTAAAACTGCCCAGGGGCGAATCGGAAATACTATTTACAAACGTTGCTGGCGATATAAACACTGCCAGCTTGTCGGTAAATGGTGGCAACAATGTAATAGTAGAATCGGCTGTTTTTCAGAACGACTATATGGTGTCTGAGGTGCTATCGCCCAGAGGTAAAGAACTGAAGGATAGCATAGAAACGGTAAGCGAACAACGCAGCACTGTTGCAGACAAGCTAACTACCATCAGCGAACAGATAGCCATTTTGCAAACCAACCGCAAAGCCGCAGGCGAGCATACAGGACTGTCTGTAGCCGAACTAACCAAATTGCTGGACTTGGTAAACACCAAAATGGAAGGACTGCTAAACCAAAAACACAAGCAGGAAGTAGCCATAAAGAAAACTGACGAGTACCTGACCAGACTGAGGAAGCAACTGGAAGAAGAAACAAAAAAAGGATACCAGCCGGGAGGGCAGTTACTGGTAAAATTCTATGCGAAAGAACCAGTAACAAGCGAGGTAACTGTTACCTACACTGTACCCAATGCTGGCTGGAGCCCCACATACGATGTGCGTGTAGACGACATAGCCAAACCAGCATCATTTTACTACAAAGCCAACCTGCACCAGAACTGTGGTGTGAAATGGGAAAATGTACGATTGACATTGTCTACCGGCAACCCCAACGAAGGTGCAAATGCCCCGGTTATTGCACCATGGTACTTGTCGTTTTACGAACCGGTAACCTATGCCGACCGCAGTAACAGTTATTCCAAACGCTCATTGGCAAAGGCAGAGGATGCTTCGCTGAATGTAGCGGCCGCGGCACCCACCAGCCTCAATGATGTAGTGGTGGTAGATAATTCCGGCATCAATACCACCTTCGATATAGAACTGCCGTATACCATAGCCAATGATGGAAAGGAAAATCTGGTGGCTGTAAAGAAGTATGACTTGAATGCCAGCTACCGCTACTATGCAGTGCCGCGTATGGATAAAGACGCCTTCTTGCAGGCGCAAATAACCAACTGGGAAGATATGAACCTGATACCGGGCCCCACCAACATATATTATGAGGGCACGTTTGTAGGGCAGGGATATGTAGATGTGCGCAACACATCGGACACACTTACTTTCTCACTTGGCCGCGACAAAAAAATTGTGGTACGCCGCGAGCAGGATAAAAAGCTACGTAGTGTGCGCACTGTTGGATCTAACGTACGCGAGGCCTTTGCCTATACCATTTCGGTACGCAATACAAGGAAAGATGCTATTAACATAGTGATACAGGACCAACTGCCTGTGAGCAATGATAAGGATATTGTGGTGGAAGACAGAGAAACCGGCAATTCGGAATATGAAGAAACGACCGGAATGATGAAATGGATGCTGACTATGAAGCCTAACGAAAATACCAATATGAAGTATGGGTATACTATAAAGTATCCGAGAGGCAGGCGTGTGGCCGGGATGTAAGCTTTGCTACATATAATAACTGAAAATGGGTGCAGATTGATATTTGCACCCATTTTTCATTCAAATTATTATTGGCTGGTTACCAAACCATTTTTAGCTGTGGGGTGATGAAGCTATTACTTTTGTTGTTTTTTTTGTCTATTACGTATACTTCGAAAGATGTTGTGTCTCCATATTTAAGATGTACGGAATCGAGCCGGGGAGAAACTAAATCGGGGGTGATGAGTATGGTCACTTTTCCGGTAATACCTTTCTTTGGATCGAGCAGTGTTTGGTCTATATCGGAAGGGAACTTATATGCTACTGGCTGTGCCGAATCGAAACGCAAATCGCGTAGGTATATGGCTCCATTCGTCACATCGGCATCGCCATCGTTGAAAGAAAATACGAGTACACAGGTATCCTGATTAATCTTCACAATATCGGGCTCCATTCCATAGAACCCAATTTGTGGTACATTTGTCATATCAGGACGTTGGCAAGAAGCCAAACCCAACAACACACCTGCCATTACCAACGTACGTACTTTCATATTTCAAAAATAATGAAACAGCCTCATAAAGCTGCGTTAATAAACACCGGAAACTTACTAAACGCAACCAGCGATACTTTTGGTATACACGCTCTTGAGTTATTTGAATACCAATATAATGGCAATGAGCTTTACCGCAGGTACTGTAATGCACTGGGCCGAAGTCCGGAAAATGTGCGCACTATAGCGGAGATACCGTTTTTGCCAATTTCTTTTTTCAAAACGCATACAGTGCTGACAGCACCTGCTACGGCAGCTACTGCCGATGTGTTTTTTGAAAGTAGCGGAACGACGGGCATGGTGAACTCGCGGCATTATGTGTGGGACAAACAAGTATACGAAGATGCGCTATTGGCTGGTTTTGGGCAATACTATGGGGCACCGGGAAATTATGTGATTCTCGGACTGTTGCCATCTTATCTGGAACGCCCCAATGCCTCTCTGGTGTATATGACCAAGACCCTGATAGAAGCAGGCAATGTGGCAGAAAGTGGCTTTTTTATAGATGAGTGGGATGCACTATATGAACTATTGAAAAAACTGGAAGGGCAGGGGAGACCCACTCTGCTACTGGGTGTAACGTTTGCCCTGCTCGATTTTGCGGCAAAGTACCCGCTACCACTACACAGCACCACAATAATGGAAACAGGAGGCATGAAAGGACGACGCAGAGAGCTAACGCGTGCAGAAGTGCATGAACAACTGAATGCTGCCTTTGGTAAAAACCATATACACTCGGAATATGGTATGACAGAACTATTGTCGCAGGCTTATGCCCGCGAAAATGGTTTGTTTGCACCCACCAACACCATGCAGGTGCTTGTGCGCGACATAAATGACCCTTTGGATGTAAGCCATACCGGTAGCGGAGTGCTGAATATAATAGACCTTGCCAATGTACATTCGTGTGCCTTTGTTGCTACCGAAGATGTAGGAACTGTACTGGGTGATGGAATGTTTACAGTACTGGGGCGTATGGATAACAGCGCATTGAGAGGTTGCAGTATGATGGCTTTGTGACGGCTTATTTAATTTCTTTTACGTAGTCTATTTTCCATCGGCCTTTTTCTTTGGCCAGTGTTACGGCTATGTTGTGTGTATGAAAATGTTTGTCTGTCTGAAAGCTGACTCTGTACATCTTTATGCGACTATCTTCGAGACGGCCAGTCATAATATTGGTAGCCCAATAATCCGAATATTTTTCTGCCGACAATAACGGGTCATAATCCAGTGCTGAGTCTTGGAAAGAATTTTTCAGAAAAGATTTGGTGCAGTATAGATTCAATGAGTCTTCATTAACAGAAAACCTTACAGATGCTGATGCAGACTGGTGCACATACCAGCTATAAAAACGTTGCAACATTTCTTCGTTGTTTTCATGTTGCACATCGGTGCAGCTCAGTAACAACATTGCAGGCAAAAGCGCATATATCTTTTTCATTGGGTACTGGTGTAATTAATGAACGGTATATTAACCCGGCAAAGATATTGATAGTGCGTATATTGATGCGATTACCTTTTTGTTCATAATTTACATTATGTTAAGTATAGCAAAGGGCACTACACACTCATCCATGTTACCGAATCTTGTACTCTTTATGATTGGTAATTTGAAGTACCATAAATAAAAAGGCAACGGCCTCTATCTTGAAAGAAAGAAGCCATTGCCGGTAATTGTAAACGGAAAAGAATTACTATTTGTCTGTTTTACTGCACAACCAGTTTTTGTGTGTTTACCTGGCTGCCAGAGATTGTCTGTACCAGATATACACCGGGTGTGGCTATGGTTTCGGTTGGTATTTTGATGCGGGCACCATTGCCAGAGAGTGCTTCAGTAGTGCGGTATACTACCCTGCCTGCAATGTCTGTAACTGTTACCGATGCTGTTGTGGCAAATGCATCTTTCACAACAACCCACGCATCGCCATGTGCAGGATTGGGTTGTATACGTACAGCAACATTACCCATTGCAACATCATTCACCTCAACGGCCCAGGGGCTTACAGAAACTCTGTCGAGATAAAAGTTGTTGCCGGTGCTACGCAGTGTGGTTGTATTTACACCGGGCTTGTACCTGAACCTGAATACGACATATGATTTGCGCGCAGCCTCGGGTATGGCAATAGATTTTGTAGCCCAATCTGATGCGGAAGTGGGCACAAACTCTGTAGCTATGGCACCGCGGTTACACAGTTCGGCCTTGCCCATAGCGGCCAGTGGTACCCACGAATGTGTCTTGTTGACCGAATAGTCTATGTAGAGCGAATCATTGATCTCGGTAGTAAGTGCCGACCTTGATGCGCCTGCATAGTTAAAGAACAAGTTACACTTACCGGGAGTGTAGGCACTGAGGTCGTAAACGGTACTGAACAAATCATCATAATCGCCCTGCGGAGTGCCGGTAAAGTTGGCTGGTGCGGTGCGGCTATCGTAACCACGATACATCATGCAGCTATTGTCATACATACCTACATTGGCTTGCTCCCAACGAAATTCATTGTTGTAATAGTTGAAAAATGGCCATTTGTCCCTTTTCCCGGTTGCATCAAATTCCTCTACATAGGGTGTTGCCAGTGGATTGATGCCTTCCTGATCTGCTACAAAAACCGCCTTGTTGTATGCTGTAGTTGTAGTGCCGGAATTGTTGCCTGTAACAGCCATTGTAAGTGTAACCCAACCAGGATCGGCAAATGAAACCGGGAAAGCCGTATTGTAAGCGGCAATGCTGGTTTGGCTCACCATTGGTGTATTGGCACTATTTGTGTAAGACCATGTACTTGACACAATTGTATCTCTCCAGCTTTTGTTGGCAAAAAACAATGGTACGCCGGGGAATGTGAATTTTGCAATAGCTGTAGATGCTGCCACGCGCGATATGTAATCGGTTATAGGAGGCAAATCGGGACGGGGAGCCAATGCGCCGGTCATGCGGAGATTTGCAGTGTCCCATAAGTTATTGCGGCCACCAATAGTACTGTTCAGAGTGGCACGCATGCGCCATACCTGCCCTATACTCAGCATATTGTGCGGGCAAGACGAATAGTCCATTACATTTTGTGTATTGGTAGTATCGGGATAATTCACCAGAGAGTCGAGCGTACCAGAGATAGATGGATATAGCTTGTAGTAATTTGTGGCGCAGGCTGTATCCCACAGGTTGCAGGTACTGAAATGGCCTTTGGTGGGTGGCGTGTCATCTACTAGGTCGTCGCCACAAGATGCGCCCACACCAGCACCGCTGGTAGCCCATGTGTGCATGAGATTGAAAAAGTGCCCCGTCTCATGTTCCATAGTGTTACCATCATTAATGTAGCTATACCCGGTTATAACGCCATCGGTATACGGAAAAGCCTCGGCCGATGATGGGAATGTAGAGTATGCCAGCGTGGTACCTGCTGCGGGTGTCATACCTATTTTATTTTCTATCCAGATGTTGTAGTAGTTTCGGGGAGACCACAAATCCATTTTAGCCTGGTCGTCGCCCCCATTTGTGAGGTACGATAGCCTGCGTGTAATGCCGGTTGTGGGTCGGCCATCGGGGTCTATGGTTGCAAGGTGAAACCGAATTTTGGCATTGCCGATATAAGGGCGAAAAGGAGCAATGATGCCGGACAGATCGTTTTGTTTGTTGTAAAACTTGTTCATGCTGGCAATCATAGCATATATGTTGCTATCTTTTACATTTTCGGCACCATAGGCATGTATTACGTGTACTACTACCGGTATGTCGTAGTAATCGGTATCGTGGTGGCCACCATCGGCTGTGGTGCGTGCGGCTATACCAGCCATAGGCATTTTAGCCGCCAGAAAGGCTTCTATACTCTTATTGAGTTCATTTTCTGCTTCTGTTACTTTAGGATTTGCTTTGGTGTAATGTGCATGCATTTCGTCGCTGGCACATTTGTGGAGCTCCTGAGCACCAGACCTGCCGGCAATGAGCGATAGCGCAAGGGCCGTGTACATATGTCTCTTCTTCATCAGAGTTCTTTTTTATGGGTTTTTGAATCGTTTTTTTCGCACAGGCATGCGACTTCCAGGAGCGGTTCCGCCCGGTTTTTCATCCTGTAGTCTTGTAGCCTGTATGAATAGAAAGACGTAAACTCTTTACGAAATCTTGGGTATGTGAGAATATTTTTTTGCAGCCTTATATTCCCCGCTGAATACATGCTTTTATACGCGCAAAAAAAAGCGAGACTTCCGGAAAGAAGCCTCGCTGTAAAATGATACTTTAATGATGTCTGTTAATACACAACCATGCGTGCAGTTGAGAAGTTATCGCCAGTTGATAATGACACTATGTACATACCGGGTGTGCCTACAGCACTGCGGGGTATAAACTCGGTATTGGTAGCATTGGGTGTAGCATTGCGTGTGCCTTCATACACTACCCTACCTGCCATATCACGAATAGTAAATTTCATGCTACCGTCATTACCAGCATGATACATAATTGTTGCACCATTAGCCGATGGATTGGGGTAAACGATGATTGATTTACCATTACCATTTGCCACTACATCTTGCACATCGGTACCAAAAGGACTGATACCTACATTGTCTATGTAGACGTTATTACCACCATTGCCTGCCAACATGCGGAAACGGAAGTATGTTTGACGGTTGCGATGAGAAGTAGGAATACTTACTGTACGACCTACCCATGTAGATGAAGAACCCGGTACAAATTCTGTTGATGAAACGCCATTATTAGCCAAATCGGTAGTGCGGAAAGAAGCAAGACGCGTCCATACAGCACCACCCGATGAGCTTACGTCAACCTGCATAGAATCGAATACTTTACTGGTTCCGAAACCTCCGGGATTGGTAGATGCGCCGGCAGAGTAGAAGTTGAAATAAAGGTTACCGGTAATGCCTGCAAGATCGAAAGCGGGTGTAATAAAGTCATCCAGATCGCCTGTTGCGGTGCCAGTGCGGCGGTTAGATGTATCGAATGAACGGAAACGCACACAAGAGTTATCGTCTTTGCCTGCACCGTTGTAAAACTGCCAGCGGAATTGGTTTTCGTAATGGTTGAACATGGGCCAGTTTGCAATATCGGTTGCAGAAACAAAGTTCTGCGTATAACCTGCTGTGCCAACCGGTGTCGTATCGGCGGCATAAACTGCCTGTTTGTTTACAATTGTGTTGGAGCCAGCGTTAGATGTTGCTGTAAGTGAAACTGTTACCCAACCTGGTACAGAGAATGTACTGTTGACGGTAGTGAGTGACGTAGATGTAGGTGTAGATGCTCCGTTCGAGAAGTTCCAGGTGACACCAGACAGTGTATCGTTCCAAGACATATTGCGGAAAGAGAAGTTTATGGGACTGTTAAAGGCAAGGAAGCGGGTTCTGGCATCAGATGTTGATCCGCCTACTCCTTTATTCACACAAAACTCGGCTACCGGTGGCAGATCTGGCATTGGATTGAGAGCACCTGTGACTGCAAGATTGCCAGCAGACCAGAGATTACTACGACCGGCAGTGGGTGATGTGAGGGCCGTACGCATCCTGAAACACTGTCCCTTGGTGAACATGGCCGCACAATAGGTATAGTCCATAATGTTTTGTGCGTTTACGGTATCGGGGTAGTTTACTACAGAGTCCATCATGCCCGAAGATGATGTATATGTTTTGGCATAGCCGGTGGCACAGGCTGTGTCGTATATGGCAGAAGCGATGCAACCGGGTGTATGTCCCTTGGTGGGTGGTGTGTCATCTACCTGGTCGTTGCCACAGGCAACAGCAGGATTGTTGGTATTGCCCCATACGTGCTGTAGATTGAGGCAGTGCCCTATTTCGTGTGGAATGGTATTGGAACGGTCTATATAGTCGTACAAGCTGATAACGCCATCGTAATGAGGCATAGCTGCTGCCGAAGATGGGTAATATGCATAGGCTGCCGCACCAGAGTTGCCTATGGTACGGGTAAACCAAATGTTCATGTACTTATTATTGGGCCATGGGGCAAATTTAGACTGGTCGCTACCTTTGTAAGTAAGGTATGAATAATGGCGCACAACACCCTTGGTAGGGTTGCCATAGGGGTCTTTAGTTGCCAGATGCAAACGAGTGCGGGCGTTGCCCACCCAAGGCACAAATGTGGGAATAACCGAAGATAATTCAGGATTGTTTTTTACATATGCCAATGCCCACAATTTCACAGCTTCGTAAATGGTATTATCGGGTATAAACTCGAAGTTGAAACCATAGTCGTGTACAATATGTACCACCAGAGGTACATCGTACCAAGTAGTGTCTTCGGCTGCTGCTGTGCCTTTTGCTGCAAAACCAGCAGTTAACTGACTGTTGAATTGCTCTTCCAGTTCTGCAAGCTGAGGATACTCTTTCAGTAATTGCTGATAGTGCTCATCGGTACCACAGGGTTGTGTTTGAGCAAATGTTGTACCGACACTGCAAGCCGCTGCCAGTACAAAAAGGGATAACTTTTTGAACATTACGAATAGGTTGAATTTGCGTAACAATTATTTAGCAAGGACGTGAAGTTAAGGGTGAAACCGATTAGAAAAATGAAATTTGATAGTTGACAGGGGTGAAAAATGACAAAACGATGGTAAAATGGCAATTTATTACAGTTTTTGCAGCTTTGTTTGGAATAATGCACAATCTGTTATGTATCAATAAGCTATCATACAGGTTGCAACATTATTGGTTTACCGGCCCATGTTGGTGTAATATTTCGTATTTTCTTTACTACTTGTTGCCAATGTATAGATGTGAGGCAACAATCCACATACATTATGCTAAATGTAAGAGCCCCATACCATTTCTCTACTGGTCATCAGCTCATTACACAGATGCATACCACTAAAGTGCCATTGACACCTGTAAATATGGACAGTACTTTTATTGGATAATTTCTGATAAAATGAGAGCTTACATAACCACATTGGTCATAAGCAGTACAATACTGGCCACATCTGTAGCACATGCGCAAATGGTTAGTTATACGGTAGATGACCAAACGAAAAAATTGGCCCCTGTAAAAATAGGACTTACACTGGCTTTTGCCACTGGCAATCAAATAATGGCCGGAGGGCTGGTGCAGGGCAATCTTGCCAGAAAGCTATTTTACCACGGCGAGTATAGGAAGGGGCTGATGGCAGGCTTTTCAAGCTCGGGGTATGCAGGTACCGACAATTTGGTAACCACACAAAAAATACTGAAAGGGGGCTACTGGGAAGCTGGTGCCGAATGGGCCATTTCGGATGTAGTAAAAGAAAAAGAGGGCAGCTTTAAGGTGGTAACAGGTTCTGGCTATGGCACAGAGCGTTTTTTTTATGCAAAAAGCGATAAACGCACCCTCATCACGGTGGGTGGTGGCTTATATGGTCTTACACACGCCTACTATCTGGATGATGATACGGCGCACTATTTTTCCAGCGGTGCCAATAAACTGAGGCCCGCAAAAGATAAAATGATGCATACTGCCATCTCTACCACAGGTGTATTTGCAGGTGTATCTTTCAGAAAGATAAAAAAGGCGGCTGTAAGTAGCGGTGGCTACAGATATAGAAAACTGAGGGCTACCAGCTGGAGTTTTCAGGCAATGACTGGCACCAGTACTACACAAGACATAACAGTAGGGGGCACTACCTATGCGCTTACCGGTACCAAACAGGCTCCGTTGGGTTACCGCATTTTGTGGCGTGCAGAGCGTGGGCCAACATCGACCTGTGTAGAATTTGGTAAAATGCCCCACATGAAATTTGACAATAACAACTACCCCGATTTGTCATTGTTTGGGCCTGAGGGCATCAGCTCATTTGCCAATTATTTCCGGCTTAGCTTCAACTTCATACTATACGGAAACGACGTAAAATATGGCCTGAAACAAAAGAAAAACAAGAAAGACGAATAACCATTCGATTTTACCTTTGATTTAACCCACACAGACAGAATACAAAGAGGCTGCACCCAATGTGCAGCCTCTGATTTTATATGCCTGATTGTTGATGCCTCATTTCTTTATGAATGCACGAGTAGCAGATTGTTGTTCATTGCCAATCGTTACAAAATAAGTACCTGGCAGGTACGATGCTATGTTTATTTGCACACCTGTAACATTTTCAGGTTGCATTTTGGCCATTACCCTACCCTGCGCATCGGTGACGGTTATCTGCATATTACTTGCAGCCGAAAGTTCGTTGAGTGCTATAAAAAGTTGGTCTTGCGCCGGGTTGGGGAAAATATTGATACCTGTGAGTGGTGCCCTATTTGTTACAGCAACCACATCATCATAATCTTCGTAATAGAATCGGTTGATGTCGTACGGTGCGGCATCATATGTACCTGTGGTAGAATTGTAAAATATACCCTGACCCAAAACGATATTACCGGCTGTGTTATATAAAAAGAAATCTTTCTCGGTAATATAGAAAGAACTGGCAGAGGAATTCCAACTGTAATAAAAGGCAGTATCCCACTTGCCTGCTGTATTCAGAATATAGTCGTTGGCACTGGTACCTACCCATGCACCAGCCAGCCAGCTATAGTGCGACTCGTGCGTGTGGACTGTAAAAGCTCCTGTGTACGCAAATGTATCTTTCATATAGTTTGTCCACATACTACCATCAAACTGCTCCATAAGTGCCACGGTTTTGCGGTTAGAAGCATCGTAAGTAGTAGTAGTGCGGAAATATAATTCCCAACTTGATGTGCCAGCATTCCAATAGTAATTGTTTGTTTCAATAGGGTTGCCAGCTGTGTTGTTGGTATAAACTATTTTACTGGCTGGCGAAGCCGAGGAGAAACTGTATACACTATCGGCAATTGCAAACCCTGAACCATCGTACGTACGGTATCGTTTTATAGAAGATAACGAAGGCACAAAATATTGACTATCGGCCTTGCGACGCATAGATGCATCATATTCGTAATAATGATACTCGCGCGGTTGATATCCGGCCGAACCAAAAGAGTCTAATCTCATGTATACGGGCAAATTATCGGCATTATAATTAAACTTGCCCCTATCGTTTATGCCAGTAAGTTTATAAGAAAATGAGTCGCATTTGATGAGCATGCTTGCTTGCATGGGGTCGGGATACAGGGCAACGCCCCACCCTATTTCTCCGGAACCACGGGCCACAGTATTGTAAATATACTTAATGGTATCATTTGGCACCGCAGTGGTGAGTAAGCGATAGCTGTAACCAACTATACGTTGTTTGGGAGCTGTAGTCTTTGCAACAGCAATGGTAGCAGCTGGTGTAACATTTGCATTACTGTTTTGGCGGGCCAATGCCGAACTTGACGATGCAAGAAGTAGGGCCATCAATGAGTATATCCTCATATCTGTGATTTTTGTGTAAAGATAGGAAACTGATTATCATTGAATCGTTCCATTTTACGGTCGCCATATTCGGTTCGATATAAATATATAGTCTCTATATTTAGCCATACTTATTTCGCTGCCTGAAAAATGTACTCAAATCGGAAATGCTGCATAATATATTGCACCGTGATATTCTGCCGTTGTTCCGAAACCGATAAAGGTTTACAACATCGTTTTATGCGACCCTCAATGGCATCCGAAAGGATTACGTAACAAGTGTATTGGCCTACATTTTGCCATAAGCCAGTATGTTGTCAATATATAGGGATTTCTGTATTGTAATATCAACCATTGGCAATAGGCTGGCATCCATTACCTCTGCCCCATCAAGACGTGTATAACAACTACCTGTTACTGTACAGATTTTGTTTTGGCAGATAGTTAACAATTATTTTTTTGTTTAGTGCGTTATTTACAAACACAAATAGTTGATTTGGGAATGAGAAATGAACTTACATACCGTGCAGCCAATAAAGCTGACATAGAGCAATTGATGGCACTTGGTTTGGTGGCTTATGGGCAACTAGTGCCGCAACTGAGCGCGGATGGATGGGAGCAAATGAAAACTGGTATTGGTAATACGGAAATGTGGCAGGATCTGCTGAGTAAAGCAAAAGGATTTGTTTGTTGCACCAGTAACAATGCCATTGTAGGGATGGCATTTCTGATACCTCATGGCAACCCATGGGGCGACATATATCCGGAAGATTGGAGTTACATAAGAATGGTAGGTGTACACCCGGAATTTGGTGGGAGTGGCATAGGGCGAAGCCTTGTAACGCAATGTATAGATACGGCGAAACAATGTGGGGAGCGTACTATTGCCCTACACACTTCGGAAGTGATGCTTGCCGCGAGGCATATATATGATGGGTTGGGGTTCAGAGTGGTTAGGGAAATAGCATCAAGGTTCGGTATCAGGTATTGGTTATACTGTATGACATTAACAGATAGCGATACAATTGTTGCAGAAGCCTACAGTACATAAATGCCGACATGTGTGTTGCAAATGCAGTAATATTGCGACAGCCTTTTTAAAAAAATGGGTTAATTATTTGCAGGGCAACAAAATTTTTATGTATTTTGGCTTCGATTTGAAAACAGAGACAAAAATGAAAAGAACCATAGTCTTAGTAACCACACTATTCGCAGCTACTTTTCTCAGCTTCAAAACATTTGCACAGGAAGATCTCGTTCGCGTATTTTCCTGGTACATTCCACAAAATGATGATTATTCTCTTGTTGTAGATGGAGAATATCAGGATGGTCAGCTTATCAACTGGGGCTGGCAGGACAAAACGTTGTCGTTTTGGGCTTATCGTAACCCCGGTCCCAACAGGGTTGCAGTATACGGCTGGTACAATCCGGTAGCTCGTGTGCACATCTCTGTTGCTGAAGATGAGTTTTCGGATGACCAAATGTTGAAAGCTGGTTACACACAAAAACATCTTCAGTTCTATGCGTTGACTCGCCGTGGCCCAAACACTATGACTATCTACAGGTGGAGAAGAGTGAAGCGTGGTGCATGGAGAACAATACCTGAAGATTATAGTTTCGATTCTGACATATTCTTGAAAAAAGGCTACAGAAGAAAAACATTCCAGTATTTTGGTGTAATGCGTAATGTAGACGCGCCTGTATACGATCAGCTATAAATTTTCTTATTCCAAATATTATTCAAAATAGCCGCCTTTGGGTGGCTATTTTGTTTTTGAAGGGTCATGTAGGTGCTGATGGCGGTTAGTGAGGATTGCAAAAATAAGTCCACCAATTCTATTCCGTTGTGTAACAACTGTAGCATCCTACAATGATGTATTACTTGTAGATTTTGTGCTTTCCGTAAAAGGAATATAATTATTAGATATTATATAATTTATTTCACCATCCTCACTCACAAACACACGGGCTATGAAAAATATTTGTGTGTAACTTGCAGCGGTATATATTATGTTGTTGAAAGGCAAAAAAATTGTAGTGGCGGTAACAGGTAGTATTGCTGCTTATAAGATTCCACACTTTGTTCGGTTGCTGGTGAAGGCTGGTGCCGAGGTACAGGTATTGCTTACTACAAGTGCATCTCAGTTTGTAAGTGCGCTTACACTGGCAACTGTAAGTGGAAAAGACGCTTTGATGGACGTTGCCGATGGTGCTACATGGAACAACCATGTAATGCTGGGGTTGTGGGCCGATGTGATGATAATAGCACCCTGTAGTGCTAACTCGCTGGCAAAACTGGCAAATGGCTTGTGCGACAATATTGTATGTGCTGTATACCTATCGGCCCGCTGTCCGGTATACATTGCACCTGCTATGGATGAGGATATGTGGAAACACCCATCTACAAAGGCCAATATTGCACGGCTGCAGAGCTATGGCAATCATATAATACCAACTGAATATGGGGCACTTGCCAGCGGCCTTACCGGCGAAGGACGTATGGCAGAGCCGGAGACAATGGTACGCATTCTGGAAAATCAATTCGATACACAACTGCCACTACGAGGCCTGAAAGCACTGGTTACTGCGGGCCCCACCTACGAGCGTATAGATCCGGTGCGGTTTATTGGCAATTTTTCTACTGGCAAAATGGGCGTGGCCATTGCCACTGCTTTAGCCAATAAGGGCGCATTGGTAACGCTTATTGCCGGACCGGGTGTACAGCACACTAATAACACCAACATTAGTATTGTAGACGTAGAAAGCGCAGCAGACATGTATAACGCTACTATGGTTATTGCCAATGATACAGACATTCTGGTATTGGCAGCAGCCGTAGCCGACTACCGGCCCGATGAAATAGCCGCGAATAAGATAAAAAAAGGCGATAGCGGGCTTGTATTACATTTAACAAAGACTACTGACATATTGGCCAGTCTTGGCAAAATAAAAGCCCCCAACCAAACGTTAGTGGGGTTTGCGTTAGAGACCGAAAATGAGGTGGAACATGCCATTAAAAAACTGGGCGATAAGAATGCAGATATGATAGTACTGAATTCGCTACGCGATGCTGGTGCTGGCTTTGGGCATGATACCAATAAGGTAACACTACTTTCTAAAACGCACCCAACGGTATCGCTACCCTTGCAAAGCAAAAAAGAGGTAGCCATAGCCATTACAGAACATATTATTACTATGAGAGATGCTAAAGAGACTGTTTAGTATACTAACAATTGTATGCTGCTTTGCAGCAAATGCGCAGGAATTTAACTGCAAGGTTACTGTTGTGTCTGACGGTATTAAGGCGGCTGGTATAGACCCACAGGTATTTACCAGTTTGCAAAAATCTATTGCAGACTTTGTGAATACGCGCCGGTGGACCACAGATGACTATGCCACGGCCGAGAAAATAGATTGTAACATATTCATAAACCTTACAGCAGCTAATGTAGGTGGCGATCAGTCGGCTTTTTCGGGTACCTTCAGCATACAGGCATCCAGGCCCGTATACAATGCATCTTACAGCACTACCACAGTCAATTATGTAGACAAAGACCTTGATTTTAAGTACTCACAATTCAATCCGCTCAACTTTGACGATAACCGGATAGTAGGTGTAGATGCCCAAAGCTCGAACCTGACCGCCATTATTGCCTACTACATATACCTTGTATTGGGTATGGACTATGATAGCTTTTCGCCACTGGGCGGCACCAATTACCTGAAGCGCGCGCAAAACATAGTTAATAACGCCCCCGATGGTAAGGGTATAAGCGGATGGAAGCCTGTAGAGAACAACCGTAATCGGTACTGGTTGGTAGACCAACTGATGAATCCGCGGTTTCAGGAGGTGCGCAATTATTGGTACATCATGCACCGGGAAGGCTTAGACAGTATGTCTCTGAAGCCTGTAGATAGCCGTACACGTATACTTACCAACCTGCGCAAATTGTATCAGGTAAACAGGGAAAACCCCAGCTCGGTGTTATTGCAATTTGTAATGAGCTCGAAGAGTGATGAGTTTCTGAGGTTATTGGAGGCAGCACCTCGGGCTGAAAGACAACAATATATATCTATGCTGAGTGTAATAGACATTCCTAACTCGGCAAAATACAACGCATTGAAATGATAAGTGCTTTCTTTGAAAAAAAAGCAACCGTAACAAATAATAACATGTATGGGCCAAGGCGCAATGGGTTGGCGGTGGTGCTTGTAATTGTTCTATTGCATAGTAGTTGCCAAATGAAGGATGGTTTGCCACCTATACCGAAGGATACCATGAGGGCCGTGTTGCTGGACTTGAATATGGCCGAGAGTTACAGCACCATGGTGAAAGATACACTACGGGGTACTGCCACTAAAAATCCTGATTCTCTTGCCACTTATTATCAAACCATATTCAAACATTACGGAATTAGTCGCGATGACTTTGATAAAAGCATGGCATGGTACAAAACCCGACCAAACGAAATGGATTCGTTGTTTTCGGGCATAATACCGCTTGCTACGCGCTTGCAGGCACATACCGATAGTGTGCAGCAAGCTACACGGCAACAGGCGGCAAATGCACCAGCCAAGCCCTGATTATTATACCGGCCAAATAAAGGATATAGTTTTCTTCACATCGGGATGCAGACTGAGGAAAACAGGACATGTTGCGGCTATATGCTCTATTTTTGATTTTTGCTTATCGGTAAACGGTGCGCTTTGAGGGAAGCTGATTTCTATTACAATTTCGGCAATGCGGCGCGGGTCTGATGCCATTATTTTCGTCACATTACACTCGGCTCCATCAATAACTATATCGTGTACAGGTCCGGCAATACCCAATGTGGTAAGAATGCAGGTAGCCAAGGCAACCGTTACGAGATCTGTGGGGGAAAAACGCTCTCCCCTACCCTTATTATCAACAGGAGCATCAGTTTCTATAGCACTGCCAGAGCGTATGTGTACTGCAGTGGTGCGAAGGTCGCCGTTGTAGGTAATTGTAGCAGTCATGCGGAAGTTTTTGTTAAATTTAATAAGGTATGCAGTGATTGAAAAAGTTTATTTTTTTGAATGAGTATTGATTACTAATTTTAAACGACTATGCCCAACATATCAAAATTTATCACTGCTGTGTTGCTCACTGCTATCTGGCTTCCTGCCAGGGGGCAGGCAGGTAGTACTACCTCGCTCAATATGAGTAACCCTAAATTTGTAACACCGGGTATACGTCCTATAAAAAGTGAAATCAGCTTTGGTTACCGTTTACATACCGACGGCTGGAGCTTGTTTACCGATTATGGGAAAATACGATCGAAAAACGCCAAAACGCAAGACATGTTTTGGAATGCACACGTGCTACAAGTTGAATTTTCGGAAAAGAAGCACCCAAGAGAAGAAAAAGTGTCCAGTCAGGATGCTTCGGGCAATTCTACCAATTACGTATACGGAAAAATAAACAATTTTTATTCTCTGAAGGCTGGTTGGGGGCTAAGTAAGATGCTTGCAGGCAAACCCGACCCCGGATCTGTTTCTATACACTGGGTAACAATTGCTGGTGTGTCGCTTGGTATGCTGAAGCCTTATTATCTGAACCTGAACAGCGACCCGGATGCCATAAAGTATGGAGAAGATACCCGTAGCAGGTTTTTGTCACAAAGCCGCATTATTGGTAGTGCGGGTTTTAGTAAGGGGCTTGGCGAAATGAAGTTTATACCTGGTGGGCACATCAAGTCTATGTTGCACTTCGATTTATCGTCTAACAAGAGTAGTGTTGTTGCTGTAGAGGCTGGTGGAGCCGTAGAATATTATGGCGAAAATATACTGATGATGGTCGATCAATCGGCCAACCCATATTTTGTGAATTTCTTCCTGTCATTCCAGTTTGGCAAACGCTGGTAATGATTGTAACTTGCAACCATTATGCAGGAATTGCCAGTAATAAGCAGCGCACAAGCAGCAGAAACACGCGTTAAGAAGCCCAATTGGCTTCGCGTTAAGTTGCCTATAGGGGAGAATTACCGTCATGTAAGAAATCTTGTAGATACTCATAAACTACACACCATTTGTGAAAGTGGCAACTGCCCCAACATGGGAGAGTGTTGGGGTGAGGGTACTGCTACCTTCATGATATTGGGCAACATTTGCACACGGTCTTGTGGCTTTTGTGCTGTGGCAACCGGCCGGCCAGACCCCGTAGATTGGGACGAGCCGCAACGTGTGGCAGAAGCCATATATCTGATGAAGGTGAAACACGCCGTTATAACCTCGGTAGACCGTGATGAACTGAAAGACGGAGGTTCTGTTATTTGGGCCAATACAATAAAGGCTGTAAGGGCACTGAACCCAGAAACTACACTGGAAACACTGATACCAGACTTTAAGGGCGATTGGGATAACCTGCAGCGCATTATAGATGTGGCACCAGAGGTGGTGTCTCATAACATAGAAACCGTAGAGCGGCTTACAAGAAAGGTACGCATACAGGCCAAATACCACCGCAGCATGGAGGTGATACGCAGACTGAAAGATGGTGGCATGCGTACCAAGAGTGGCATAATGCTGGGGCTTGGTGAGGAGAAAGATGAAGTGCTGCAAACGCTGCAAGACCTTGCCGACAATGGTTGCGATGTGGTAACCATAGGCCAGTACCTGCAACCTACACAAAAACACCTTCCGGTAGCACGTTTTGTACACCCCGATGAGTTTGCATTTTACCGCGAGGAGGGCTATAAAATGGGAATAGACTTTGTAGAAAGTGGTCCGTTAGTACGTTCGTCTTACCATAGCGAACGCCATGTGCATGCCGGAGAAGGCAGGCGCAAGTGGATGGAACAAAAAGAACAATCGTCTTTATAGTTTGCATCGGATGCGTAAAAGAATTGAGCCCTTCAATTGCAGAAGAAAATCATCAATACGCTTAAATTTTATCTATTTGGTTGCAAAAGTTTTGCAACGTAGTTGTTCGTAAATATTTGGCATTTTTTTATGCATATAGGTTTATATTTCGGTAGCTTCAACCCCATACATACAGGGCATTTAATAGTTGCCAATCATGTAATCAATCATACCGATGTTGATAAGATATGGTTTGTGGTATCGCCGCACAACCCACTAAAGGATTCTCATACATTGCTGAATGAATATGACCGGCTACACCTGGTAAATATTGCTATAGAAGACAATCCGAAGTTCAGGGCAAGTAATGTTGAGTTTCAACTACCCAAGCCATCATACACCATTGATACCCTTGCATACCTTACCGAAAAGTTTCCTTTAGAGCGTTTTTCGGTAATAATGGGTGCCGATAGTTTCCAGAACATTCACCGTTGGAAGAACTTTGAATATCTGGTATCGCAATATTCATTTCTTGTGTACAACCGTCCGGGTTTCGAGATTGAAGACACATGGGGTGCCAATGTAACTATATTGGATGCACCACTACTTCAAATATCGTCCACATACATCAGAAGGCAGATAAAAGAAAAAAAATCAATAAAGTACATAGTGCCCTCTGCTGTAGAAAAACACATAGAGGCCAACCGCTATTACACCAAATAACCCGATGTGTTTTGTAACAGAGGTTATTTGCGAAAGAAACGATAAATAGCTGCCATGCAGCAATATATGTTGCTATATACCTTGTATGGTAACGTAACTTTGCCGAACTTTATAGTAATAACCAGAAAATACCAAACTGAAATTATGGCAAAAATGAGCAATACCGTAGCCACATTATTGGCCGGTGTAGCAGTGGGTGTAGCAGTAGGCTACCTGCTGGCAACAGACAAGGACAAACGTCGTGAAGATATGGCCAAACTGAAAAAAGGCCTTGACAATATCAAAGATAAGTTTGGCAAGATGCCGGCCGATGTGGAGGAAAATATTTACACATAGGTTCAAGGCTGTACTATGAGCGTTTTTGGCGAAATAAAAGACCGCATATCCCGCTACATTGATGTAAATGTAGACTTGGTAAAAGTGAACTTGATAGGCCGCACAGCAGTGCTGGTGAGCTATCTTATTTTTTCGCTTATAGCGTTGCTTATAGTATTTTGTATAGCCTTGTTTATGGGGCTGGGGCTTACCAGTGCGCTTATGGAAACTGGCATGTCTACAGTTGCAGCCTACTTTGTAACGATGGCCATTTATCTTGTTTTGCTAATAATAGTGATATTACTTCGCAAACCAATATCGCGCTTTTTTGCCGACTCTCTGGTAGAGGTGCTTACCACATATGAAGGGGACGATGACGACAACGATTTGAAAAATAACCATACTAAATCATAATTGCTGTCGATGAAACTCTATTCAAAAAGATTATTGAGTCTGGCAGACATTGAGCGCGAACGCCGCCGCCTTGTAAAGGAAAAGGAGCAAATGGAGGCAGATGGGCTCATAGATGCCGATGAATTGATAGGTGGCCTATCGGAAGCTGGTAGTATGGCCGGTGCAGGCATTGCCCCCATCATAACGGGGCTTGTAACGAAGTATGTACCCTTTGCAGCACCCTTTGCAGGCCAAATAAGCGACTTGGCAGAAAACTGGTTGGCAAGACGAAAAGAACAGTCGCCCGACAATACGGGTAGTAATACAAGCAACAAAGTAAAGACAGCACTGGTAACGGCGGGTAAGGATATCGTATTCAGCTATCTGAAGTGGAAAGCAATAGAGTTGTCTTACAAAGGCGTGAATAAGCTGCTGGAAAAGAGAAAAGAGAAGAAGAATAGTTGAAACCAACATCATTGCAGATAGCGAAAAAGACCATCTGCGAACTGTAATATTCTATTATGATGAATGCCTGCATTGCTGCGGGCATTTTTTGTTTTGGTACATATTAGTGCTCAAAAAAACAGGGCGTAAAACACATTATATGTATTGCCTTTAGTATGAATTTTTTGGTGAAAGACTCTATATTTGTTTGTGCCAATCAATTGATAACTACATAAGACATAGAATATGAATTACCTGAAGAATTTTATAATAGTAGATGATGACAAGCTGAATAATAAGCTGTGCAGAACTATAATAGAAAAAACGTACCCCGAAGCACTGGTTGTAGATTTTACAGACCCTGTTGCCGGTTTCAACTACATTGCCGACAAATACGCTCAGCCAGATACCGATGAGCGTGCCATATTGTTGCTCGACATAATGATGCCAGTAATGGATGCATGGGCCTTCCTGGAGCGTTTTGAACAATTGGATGAAACAACGAAAGGCCGAGTGAAGATATACATACTCTCATCTTCTATAGACAAGGCCGATATGGCTCGTGCACAATCTAACAAACATGTAGAGTACTATCTGATAAAACCACTGACAAAAGAGTCTATAAAGCTTATTGTACACGTATTAAACAAAAGGCTTGGTCTTTCCTGACCAAGCCTTTTGTTTAAATAACAGGGGTTGTAAAAGCACCCTGACCAGTAGCCATTTTTAGAATAATGAGGTAATGAAGTAGCATGTAGCAGCCAGTATTGCACTTACCGGAATAGTAAGTATCCATGCCCACAACAAGCTGATAGTAACCCCCCAACGCACAGCTGAAACACGCTTGGTAGCACCAACACCTATAATAGAACCAGTGATGGTGTGTGTGGTACTAACCGGTATTTTAAGGTTCTCTGTAAGAAACAGTGTGATGGCACCAGCGGTTTCGGCAGCAACACCTTCGAACGGAGTAACCTTTGTAATGCGTGTACCCATGGTTTTAATAATTTTCCAACCGCCACTAAGTGTACCAAGACCTATTGCCGAGTAACAAGCTAAGGGAACCCAATTAGGTATCTGGTCTATAGATTGTATACTGTGGTCGCAAAGTAATGCTACACCTATGATACCCATTACTTTTTGTGCATCGTTACCACCATGGCCAATGCTGAAAATGGCTGATGAAACTAACTGAAAACGTTTAAGGTAATGAGTAGCGCGCGCCGTATTCAGCGACCCGAGTATCATAGTGAAAACACTCATTGCTACAATTATCAGCGTCAGCAAGAGCCATTTCAGGTTTTTGCTTTCCAGAACCACATTCGCAATGTAGCTGTCGTGGTAGTTTTTCAACTTGCTGGGGTCTGTTTCTACGTAATGGAATAACATAAAGCAAACAGACACCATGATGAATAGGGACACTATTTTAGGCTTCCAACCTTTTCGGAACGAGTAGATAAACCACAGCGAGATAAGAAAGGCCATAATCATACCAACCATTGGTGCCAGAACAATGAAACTAACTGTTTTGATAATTGGTTCTGACTGAATGGCATTGAGGCCACCATGTGCTATAGCAGCACCGGCAAAACCACCAATGAGCGTATGCGACGAACTGGAAGGAATACCAAACCACCATGTAAGAAGGTTCCATGATATGGCAGCAAGCAGTCCGGAGAAGATAACGGGCAATGTAATAAATTCTTCATGAACGGTTTTGGCTACTGTTTTAGCCACACCATGATCTTTGAAGATAAAGAACGCAACAAAGTTGAACAACGCAGCCCACATTACCGCCTGAAACGGAGTGAGTACCTTTGTTGATACAACTGTTGCTATAGAATTGGCGGCATCGTGAAATCCATTGATATAGTCAAATAACAACGCAAGTACGATGATAACTATCAGCATTACTGACATATAGTATCGTATGGTGGTTATTAAGCGTATTTAATAATAATAGATTCTACCACGTTGGCGGCATCTTCGCATTTGTCGGTAACAATCTCCAACATCTGGAATATATCCTTTTGTTTGATGAGTTCTATTGGGTCTATTCCTGAATTAAATAGTTTCATCATTGTTGCGTCCAGCAGGTCGTCGGCATCGTTTTCCAAACTGTTTACAATAACGCAAGATGCAGTAATGTCGCGAAGGTTTTTCATACCACGCAAGCCGTGTATGCTTGTATTGATAGCTGCTATAGATTTGGAGATAATATCGGCAAAGGCCTGTAGTGTGTTATAACGGTCATCAATCTGATAATTGACAACACGCTTGGCTGCACCCCATATATAGTCGGCAATATCATCGAGCGAGGTAGCAAGGTAATGAATGTCTTCACGGTCGAACGGGGTAATGAAATTGCTACCCAGTTCTATAAATATGCGATGAGTAATTTCGTCGTTCCTATGCTCAAACTCTTCAAGCGTTTTCAGCATGGCATCTCGTTTGGCAAGGTCTTTTTCATGAAGCGCATTACGAAAAGTGTCGCCCATTTGAACCAGAGTATTGGATACCTCCTCGAAAAGGGAATAGAATACCTTGTCTTTCGGCAGGAAAATCTTCAGGAAAGAATCAATTGCTGACATTAAAGCTTGTGATTTTGTTGATAATGAATTTGTGCAGCAAAGCTAACCAACGTAAAAATGAAGAAAGAGAACCGAGGTTAGACTTAATAATTTGATAACATTGAAATAAAGTAGGATTAAGGTTTCGATTCGGCATTTTTTACTATCGCATTGTTGAAACGTACCCGAAAACCATTGTGTGTAGAATAACTCGTTATTACACTGACTATCAGCCGAATAGTTGGCAAAAATCAAAAAGCAGATTAGAAAATGACGGCGAATCAAAAAAAAATAACAACAAGGTTGACTGATAAAATTTTGATTGTACTGGCATTTTTTTATTATTGCACCTGAACTATTTATTTAGAAGCACAGAACGACAATGAGTAAAAAGAAAATAATGTACTCGGTAGAGTTTCCTATCAGGTGCTCGCCGGCCATACTATACGAATTCTTGTCTTCGCCCGTTGGGTTGCAGGAGTGGTTTGCCGACAAGGTAGACCAAAGAGATAATACATATTACTTTACATGGAATGGTAGCACAGATACAGCAATCATGCTGGAGCATGTAGAGAATGAGTTTATCAGATACCGGTGGGACCACTACGGTAAAGACGAGTTTTTTGAATTCAGTATAGAACAAAGCCCGGTTACCAACGAAACCATTTTGAGAATTACTGACTTTGCCGATAAATCTGAGATCAAAGATCAGGAGCGTTTGTGGAACACTCAGGTACACGATTTGAAACACAGGATAGGTGCCTCCTGAGTTTGAAAAATAGATATTGAATATGGCAGCCTGTTCCTGTGTACGGAACAGGCTTTTATTTGCAACAAAACGTTAATCTGACTACGAACAGTTTGGTGGATAGGTACTGTTTTGTGTAGGTTTGCAAACTTAACATCTTGCCTTGGTAAAAAAGCTGGACATACTGCTCATCAAGAGTTTCATAGGTCCGTTCATTGTTACGTTTTTTGTATCGCTATTCGTGCTGATGATGCAGTTCTTTTGGCTGTATATGGATGAGCTGATAGGGAAAGGCGTGGGTGTGGGTGTGCTTATAGAACTATTGCTATATATATCTGCTGCGTTGGTGCCACTTGCGTTACCACTGGCTGTTCTGCTATCATCCATCATGATGTTTGGTAATATGGGCGAAAATTTCGAGCTGGTGGCCGTAAAAGCTTCTGGCATATCGCTCACTCGGTTCATGCAGCCGCTAACGCTTTTTATTATCGGAGTATCTGTTGTAGCGTTTCTTTTCAGTAATTATGTAATACCGGTTGCGAACCTTAAGTCTTTGTCGCTATTGTACGATGTGCGTAACTCTAAGCCTACCCTACTCATCAGACCTCATTTATTCAATAACGATATTCAAGGTTATACAATACGGGTTGGCAGTAAAGACCCCGATGGCAAGACCATCAGAGATATAATGATATATGACCATACCGATATGTTGGGCAACAACAAACTGGTAATGGCTAAGGAAGGTGAAATGTTGCCTACCAATGATAAGCAGGCTATTATTTTCAGGCTAAAGGATGGTTGGCAATACATAGAGGGTGTTGAAAATGGCAACTTCAACAATACGCAAATAAGAATGCATTTCGACGAATGGGATAAAGTATTTGACCTTTCCGGCTTCAAGTTTACGCGTACCAACGAGGATATGTTCAAAAACGCCAACCAAATGATGGACGTGTCTCAGCTTACCGAACAAATTGACAGTTTGAAGCAGCAACAGAAACGCAGCCTTGGTGTAATGAACACCTATCTTGCTCCATACTACACTACCGAAACAAAAGGGGCCGCCCGCAACATAGTAGATAAAAAAATAGCACAGCCTGCGCACACTGCCGGTGTTACTTACAGCAGTTCGTTCTTAGAAACAGTACCAGACAGTATGCGGGTAGCACTTATGCAGTCTGTGGTAAATAACATGCGGTTCATTAAAACGCAAATGGATGTAACCGCATTGGATCATAAAATTCAGTCTGAGAATTATGTAAAATACGAAATAGAACTTCATAAAAAGTATGCCTTGTCATTTGCCTGCTTGCTGCTCTTTTTGATAGGTGCCCCTCTTGGTGCCATCATCAGAAAAGGTGGTTTGGGCATGCCAATGGTTGTTGCTGTTGTTTTCTTTGTAATATTTCATATTCTGAACATTTCCGGGGAAAAATTGGCAAAGGCCGAATCGGTACCACCATGGTTGGGTATATGGATGTCGGCACTCATCATGTCTCCGCTGGCACTGCTACTCATTAATGCTGCCAGAAACGACTCTCGTATCTTTTCGAAAGAATGGTATTTCCGTATTTGGCGTGCTATTACTTTTCCGCTAAAGCAAAGAAAAAAGCCAACAGATGTTGCAAAGCAGATATAAGGCATCCATCAATTGGTTTTTTATTGTGCCATTTATAGGATGGTTGGTATTGGGTATGGCTTTATACCTGCACTATGGCAGTAAGTATCTTTTCGAAAAAATAAACACCGCCCACTCCCCCGCATTAGATACCCTGATGTACTATGCCACTATGATGGGTGAGGCTTATGTGATAGTAGGTGTACTGTTGGGGCTGATGCTCTTAAAACGTTTTCGGAATGGTACCTACCTGACCTTGGCAGTTGTATGCAATGTTGTACCCATGCTCATACTACAAGGACTAAAATCATATTTCGACCGGCCAAGACCGCTCAATTATTTCTCTACTGCCCCATGGCTTCACCGGTTAGACCATTGGCCCGAGTTGTATGGCCGTAGCTTTCCATCGGGCCACAGCGAGGGCGCATTTGCATTTTTTTGCTTTTTGTCGTTATTGCTGTCTGCAAAATACCGCACCTTAGGGCTACTTTTTTTTGCACTTGCCCTTTGTGTATGCTACTCTCGGGTATACCTCACCGCTCATTTTTTTGAAGATACTTATGCAGGCAGCTTCATAGGGGTGGTGGTTTGTACTGTGTGCTTTGTAGTACTGCAACGTTTTCTGAAACAAGGAAACATTGCAGACAATAGTACAACCCTCTAATGGTGCATCGTGCGTATTTCAAAACTGTAAATGGGTCATTTACCCGTCAGCGTATCTTGCATGGGGTTATGTATTTTCCATCGCTTAAAATTGTCTAACACCCACATTTTTAGCTCCAGAATGGTTGCTGCTCTTGCAAAATCGTAAGGCATCGGGTGATAGTACATGAACCATGCTACGGTATCGCCATTAGTTTTTGTTACATCACTTACCAAAGAAGGTGTGTAGCGAGTGTCTATATATTTTTGCAATTCGGCCTGTGCAAAATCTCTCTGAAATTGATAAGCACGTTGCGATTTCTTCGAAAACTTGTCGGCAATGGCCGATACCGGACTCATTACCGGCGAAGGAGGATGTCTTTCCAATACCGATTTGTACGTGGCCTTTCTTTCCATCGAGTCGCGCTGGTATCTGGTGAGCAAGGCGGGCCCAAGGCGCACTTCATCCAGTTGATAATCGATATGTACCATCTCCACATTGATAGTAGCCACTATTACTGATGGTGGTTTTACACGCTCTTCGGGCCTGTACCCAATGCAGGTAAAGGCTATAATGTCGCCGGGCAGGGCAGTTATAACATAACTGCCACTGGCACTGGTATAGGCAACCTGCTGTGTGCGGGCATTAACTACCGTAGCCGGAAAAATCGGTTTATGCGTTTCAGCATCTGTCACCACACCTTGTATGGTTTGGCAATTGGCGAACACAGATACGAGAACAAAAAATGAAAAAAATAGAAACGTTTTCAACAGGGTTAAAACTATTGGAGAATTGGGAGCTGCAGGCAAATAACAACGTTAATTGGGAAATTTTTAAGACAAACTGCAGCACATAAGAGTAAGGTATATTAACAATAGATGATGATGCTGAATATTTCATAATGCATAACTCATTCTTTTCAAATCAACATGTTCGGTTGGCTAAAGTTCAATCGTCTGATATGATAAAAAGATTAATCAAAAATTAAAATACAGAAACGGCATCTGCTTTTTCGTTAAAAATCAGGTGTCAGAATATTGTTTAATTGTTGACTCACAAGTAATAAGACTTATCAGAATTCACAAATTCAATCTGATAATTTTAAGAATTTATATGGTTTTGTACCTCAAAACTCATATTTTTGAAAATCTGCTAATGCTAAAAATGCATAACTTAAAAACAATGTTGAGAAAAACTCTACTCAAAAGTATTACCGCAGCCATGCTGCTGGGAGCTACAACGGTGGTAGCTGAAGAGCGCACCTTTGTTGAGACTTTTATTAGTCAGGTTAAGGAGAACAATCAATTTGTTACGGTGGGGGACATATGGGCGCCGGACAATAATTTTGACATGACAGAGATGCGCAAAATAGTGAGCAACGCACAACCGCTGTCAATTAACTACGCTCGTCTCGGCTCGCTGATGCAGAAAAAGCCATATGCCATAAGCCTTGTGCTGCCCGGCCCCGATGGTAAAATGTACACCATAGAAATGGCACAGTATCAGGTACTGTCTAACGACTTTGAGGTACACGCACGCGCTGCAGGCAATAGTGATAAAAAAGTAGACTATACACCCGGTCTTTATTACCGTGGTGTTGTAAAGGGAGAAAATGGGTCGATAGCGGCATTTTCATTTTTCAACAACGAAGTATGGGGCATATTCTCTATACCGGGTGTGGGCAACATAGTGGTAGCTCCCAACACTATGGTGGGTAATGAATACGACTATAACCCAAGTTATGTATTGTACAACGAACAAGACTTACTCATAAAGCCATCTGGCAATGTATGTGGTGCAGATGATCTTCCTTTAGCCCAAAACAGGCTTGCTGCAAAAACAACTACTACACTTAACAATAAAGTATATAACAGTTGTAAACAAATACGTTGGTATCATGTGGCAGATTATGCCATGTATCAGCGCAAAGGAAACAGTGTCACCAATTGCACCAACTACATAACATCTTTATTCAATAACAATGGTGTTGTTTACATGAATGAAGGAGTGCCTATTCAGTTGAAGCATGTGCAGATAAATACTTCGACCGATGAATATCAGTCTTTGACCACAACGGCTGGAGATGCTTCATCGCAATGGTTGAAAAAGTTTGGTGAGGTAACGCAAGATGATATGCATGGTTGCGATCTTGCAATGTTACTTACCACCAAAAGTAATGGTAGCATGGGTGGCATTGCCTGGGTAGGTGTATTGTGTGCTGGTTACAATTCTACACAAAAATCTGGTCCATACGCATTCACCAACATCTTGAACACTACTACGCTTACAGCCACAGCATTCCCAACCTATAGTTGGGATGTTGAAGCAACTTCTCATGAAATGGGACACAATTTGGGTTCGCCTCATACACACCGTTGTGCATGGGGCCCCACCCGCACCACTGCTATAGATGGTTGTACCACATTAGAGCCTACAGCAACCAGTTGTGCCAACCCTGGTATTCCTTCTGCATCAGTAAAGGGGACTGTAATGAGTTATTGTCACCTTACATCCTCAGGTATCAATTTGGCCAATGGTTTTGGTACGCAACCAGGCGACACTGTACGCTACACTATCAACAATGCATTCAATACTTGTGGCGAAATTTACAAGCCTAATGTAGCATTGGCAAAAGCAAACAGAACCATCACTGCCGACCGCGAGTGTACCGATCTTGTAACAGGCATCACCTACTACTACAAAAATGGTGGTACATTAGTGAATACAGATGATACTTTGGTGCTGATGGTAAAGAAAAACGGTAACAACATTGGTAACATGAATAACTCCGCTTTTTCTGTTTCTACAACTACACTCACTGGTTGGGGTGGCGGTACGGCACCTGTTGTAACCTTCCCGGCAGGCACCTCTGGAGTGGCAGCAGCTGGTAGCAATTATGCTACGCGTCGTTTCTGGAAAATAAGTCATACCGGTGCAGCTACACTATCTTCTGCGGTAGATGTCTATGTTCCTATGTTGGGTTCAGACACTACCGATGTTAATGGTAGTGCTCCAGGCATTACTGCACCATTTACCAGTTTCAGAATGTACAACATCAAGAAGACGGGCATCAACCCCGACCCAAGTGCAGGCTTTACCGGTGCAACTGCTGCCGATATTGCTGTGTACACAAAAGGGTCCAGTTCATCTACTACTAACTGGGCACCATTCACATCGGGCAGTGCAACATTGTTGGCACAATACAAAACAACCAACTTGTATGGTGGTGGTGCTTTCTACCCTTATGGTCTCACCAGCGTAGGCAACGTAATATCGAAGGAAGGTTTGGATATATTCCCGAATCCTACCACAAACGATTGGAACATCATGCTGGAGCCAGGAATGGGCGATCAGTTGAACTTCCAACTGTTCTCTGCAGATGGTCGTCTGTGTTTGACACAAACATTGTTGTCGGGTAGTGTTAATACGGTAAAATCGGGCAATCTGCCCGCTGGTATGTACTTCTATCGTGTGGTAAATGAAGGTAGTGTTGTAACTGGAAATTTGATGAAGAACTAATATATATGCTTTTGTAGAGAAGAGGGGTCTTACGACTCCTCTTTTTTTGTGCATAAATAGTGCGTATTGTGAGCAAAGAATCAACTAAAAATTATCGCTGCATGTTTACATTTGTTGTCTGATTATGAAGTTTCTGAAGAACATAGCAGGCTATGTGTATGCATGTTATGCACTTCTTTTGTTTGTAGCAACCATGCTGGTGGTTCTTGTACCGGTTTGGCTGATATCTAAAATGAAAGAACCCCGCCGTGCCCAATTGATGCACCCCTTGTTTAAGGCATGGATGAGTGTGTATATGCCACTTATATTTTGTCCGGTAAGCAGAAAGGGGAAACAGCATTTTAAGAAGGGCGAGAACTATGTGGTGGTTATCAATCATAACTCTTTGATGGATATACCGGTATCGTCGCCATGGATACCGGGGCCCAATAAAACATTGGCCAAGGTAGAGATGTCTCGGGTACCATTGTTCGGTGTTATTTACAAAGCAGGGTCTATATTGGTAGACCGCAAGAAGGAAGGTAGCCGCAGGGATAGTATTTTACGGATGCAAACAACACTGGAAGAAGGCACCAATCTTTGCCTGTACCCTGAGGGAACCCGAAACAAGACCAACGAGCCGTTACAGGCTTTTTACGATGGTGCTTTTATTTGCGCAATAAAGGCACAAAAACCAATTATACCCGGCATTATCTTCAATACCGGTACAGTGTTGCCTCACAACAGCAAGGGCTGGGCAAGACCCAAAAGAGTACACATACATTTTTTAGAGCCAATTGCCACAAAGGGGTTGGGCATTGAAGATGTAGCACAACTGAAAACATCGGTACACGAGATAATGAAATCCTACTATATCACTCATAAAAACCAACTTTCATGACATTTACCATTATTGGAACCGGCAACATAGCATGGTTTATAGGCAACAGACTTGTAGCTGCAAGACACCACTGCAATGGTGTATTTGGCAGAAATGAGGTGCAAGTAAAAAAGCTTGCCGAAGCATTGCTATGCAACAAGCATGGAAATATTGCAGCGGCAAAAGATACCGAAGCCGATGTTTGTTTTATTGCGGTATCTGACGATGCCATAGCCGAAGTAGTTTCTAAATTGTCTTACAAAAAAACGGTATTGGTACATACGGCCGGTGCAGTGAATATAGATGTATTGGAAAATGCATCGGCCGATGCTGCCGTATTGTGGCCGGTATATTCTATTGCTGCCAGTAGCATACCACAACATCGCAATATTCCCATAGCATGGGAGGCATCAACCCCCAAGGCCGAAAAATATGCTTTATCGTTGGCACATGCTATTACAGATATACTGTTTGAGGCAAGATATGAGCAAAGAAGATGGTTGCATTTATCGGCTGTTATCAGCAACAATTTTGTAAACCATATGATGGCCATCAGCGAGCGTATCTGTCAGGAAAACGATATTCCATATTCAGCATTGCAACCTGTAATAGACCAAACGTTTGCAAGGTTCAAACAAGCATCTCCATATGCTGTGCAAACTGGCCCAGCCATAAGGGGCGACCAAAAAACAATACAGGAACAAGTGGCACTACTGCAACAACACCCCGAATGGCAGACTGTGTATAAGGCAATTACCGACTCCATTATTCAAACACATGCATCAAAAAATGGTGCGGTGTAAAAACAATTTTTACTGTAGGACAAATAGCGATAATATGATTGAAGCAGGACATTACTATACACTGAAAGTTAAGAAGACAGTTGATTTTGGTGTGTATCTGGACGGTAATCCGGATGAAATATTATTGCCCAAACGTTACGTGCCTGACGGGTTGAAGGAAGATGATGAAATTCAGGTTTTTGTGTACCATGATAACGAAGGCAGATTGATAGCTACTACGGACAAGCCATTGGCTGTGGTAGGAGAGGTGGCCATGCTGGAGGTAGCAGATGTCGCACCCTTTGGTGCGTTTCTGAAATGGGGCATTATGAAAGATGTCTTTATACCGGTATCATTGCAGGAGCGAAAGATGCGCGCAGGCGAAAAGAGATTGGTACGTTTGTTTGTAGACGAACAAACCGGACGTGTAACTGCATCGGAAAAAATTGATAAATTTCTGAGCAACTATGAACTTACTGTAAAGGAAAACGAAGAAGTTGACGTTGTATTTTATCAGAAGACTGACATTGGCTTCAAGGTTATAGTAAACAACAAACATCTTGGTGTAGTACACTACAACGAAATGTTTAAGGATGTAGATTATGGCGAAAGAATGCGTGGTTTTGTAAAGAAAGTAAGAACCGATAACAAGCTCGATATTTCGCCCGGCCAGCGAGGGTATGCACGTGTAAAAACAGATGAAGAAAAAATATTAGAGTTATTGCAAACGAGTGATGGTTACCTACCCTACCACGATAAATCGGACGCTGAAGATATATATGCGTTCTTTGGCATGAGTAAGAAAGCATTCAAGATGGCTATTGGTGCACTGTACAAAAAACGCCAGATAGAATTGACAACAACCGGCATAAGACTTGCAGCGCAGTAATAGCACATGTACAGGCACTTCATAAAACCACTGGCCGATGTTTTGGTAGCACTGATAGCATTTATAATACTGCTACCTGTATTTATTGCCGTGGTTATATTACTGACGATAGCAAACAATGGCAAACCTTTTTTTACCCAACTGCGCCCCGGTAAAAATGCACACATCTTCAGGGTAATAAAGTTCAAAACCATGAATGATCGTAAGGATGTCAATGGGAATCTGCTACCAGATGCAGAACGGTTGACACCAGTGGGCAAGTTTGTAAGAAAAACATCGTTAGATGAAATTCCTCAATTGCTGAACGTAATAAAGGGCGACATGAGTATTGTTGGCCCCAGACCTTTACTGCCCGAATACTTACCCCTGTACAATAATACACAGATGCGCAGACATGAGGTAAAGCCTGGTATTACCGGCTGGGCACAAGTGAATGGGCGTAATACCATTAGCTGGAAGCAGAAATTTGAATATGATGTATGGTATGTAGACAACCAATCATTTGTGCTCGACTTCAGAATATTGTTGATGACCATCAGAAATGTTGTGAAATCGGAAGGTATCAATTCGGCTACATCGGCAACTATGGAGAAGTTTACTGGTAAAGAGTAGTGCTACGATACCCCGTGGTACAAAAGCCTTGTGTTGTTACTTTACTGTAGTAACCGGACGGCCCTCTGCTTCCCAACCAGCAATACCACCAGTAAGATTTGATACATTACTAAAACCCAGCTCCCGCATCATTTCTGTTGCCTGCCCACTTCTGTTGCCCGAATGACAATACACAAAAATGGGTGCTTTCTTATCCAACTTCTGAATTTGGCCTCTGAAATCATTTCCTCTGAAGTCGATATTGATAGCTCCTTTCAAATGTCCGCTTTCATACTCTTCGGATGTACGTACATCTACCAACAAAGGGTTTTGAGTAGTGTCCATAGTAGATTGAAAAGCAACAGGCTGCAAGTTGTGTATTGTTGCAGAACCGTTACCAGTATTCTGTGCATTGCCACAAGAATAAAGCATTATACCAAACGCAGCTGTTAAAAAGAATTTATACATAAAATATGTGAATTTGTTAGTTGAATGCCATGTTTTGTATCCGCCAGACATATTGTAAACATTCTTGAACCCATGTTGATGCAGTATTTGTTGCGCAATGTATCCACGTTGCCCAACCATACAAAAGACTACTACCCTACCCGATTGGGGTATCTCTTTTATTCTTGAGCGCAATTCATGTAAAGGAATATTGACAGCTCCTGTTATAGACCCATGTGTATATTCATCATCGTTACGTACATCTATAAGGTAGTCGGTTTCCTGCAACTGGTGGCTGTACACCACATTGTGGTGCCCCGAAATGATGTTGGCAGCCACATATCCTGCAATATTTACAGGGTCCTTGGCCGATGAAAACTGAGGGGCATAAGCATGCTCCAGTTCCATGAGGTCATATACTGTGCCACAGTTGTGCAACACTGCCGATATCATTTCTAAACGTTTATCGGTACCAGAGCCCCCTACCACCTGTGCGCCCAGCAATTGGCCGGTGTCTGATGCATAACACAATTGAATAGACAATTCTTCGGCTCCGGGATAGTAACCCGCATGAGAACCACTGTGTGTAGTTGATACCAAATGATTGATTCCCAAACGGTCCAGTTGCCATGAAGACAGGCCAGTCAAACCGGCATTGATGCCAAGTATACCCACTATTGCTGTACCCACTGAACCTTTGTAAGCAACTTTGTTTCCATATACTACATTGTCTGCTACTATGCGCGCCTGTTTGTTGGCGGGGCCAGCAAGGTATACCGGGCCGGCTATGCCCGAGATGGGAGAAGGGAATTCCATGGCATCACCCAATGCATATACATCGGGGCTTGATGTTTGCAGGTATTTGTTCACCACAATACCACCGCTGTTTCCAATCTGTAGCCCGGCATTGCGAGCCAGGGAAGTATCGGGTCTTACCCCCACCGACATTACTACCATGCCCGTACTTATGTAAGAGTCATCTGCAAACTGCACCTGTATCTTATTGTTGTCATTTCCAAATCCAGCTACCTTTTTCCCGGGAAGAAAAGTAATGTTATGATTCTTGATATGTTGTTGCACAAAGGCAGCCATGGGGGTATCTAATGGAGCCAACACATGATTGCCAAGCTCTACAATGGTTACATTGAGCCCAAGGTGATGCAAATTTTCGGCCATTTCCAACCCAATAAAACCTGCACCCACTACAGTAGCGTCTTTGATACTGTTATCTGCAATCCATGCCTTAATATGATCGGTATCTGTTACAGTACGTAGTGTAAAAATGCCAGGTAAATGTATGCCCGGCAATGGTGGCACTATTGGAGATGCTCCCGGAGAAAGAATCAGTTTATCATATGTCTCGGTATACGTATCTTGGGTAACAAGATCGCAAACCGTTATTGTTTTGCGGTTAGTGTCTATTGCTGCTACCTCGCAGCGGGTACGTATATCTACATTGTACCGGCTTCCGAAACTTTCGGGTGTTTGTACCAGTAGTTTGCCACGGTCTTTGATAACATTGCCAATATAGTAAGGAAGCCCACAATTGGCATACGATATGTGCGGCCCTTTTTCAAACATCACTATCGCTGCAAATTCATCCAAACGTCTGAGCCTTGCGGCTGCTGTTGCACCACCTGCAACAGCACCAACCAGTACATACTTCATCTATTTATCTTTAGCCTGTTCTCAATGACTGTGTTGTTGTATAATATTGCGCAGCATTTGTACGCTTACAACGCCCGACTGTCGCCACAGTACTTTTCCTTCTTTGAATAGTATCAATGTAGGTACTCCTGAAATTTTCCAGGCATCTGCCAATTGGCGATTCCTATCTACATCTATCTTCAATATTGTAGCCGCATCACCCACACTTTCTTTCACTTGCTTTAGAACTGGTGCCATCATTTTACATGGGCCACACCATTCTGCCGAAAAGTCTACGAGTACCGGTTTGGTATCATTTATTAGTTCCGAAAACGGTTTTGTTTGCATGGTATATTATTTTATTTCTTCATACTCCACTTCGGCGGTTGCATCTTTCGCTGGTTTACGAAAAGAACGAGGCGTGCTACACCCCTGCATACCACATCCTGTATCTGTTACAGCCTGATACAGAAAAAACAATCCAAAAATACCCATTGGCCAATCGGCATAGTTGAATGCCGTTATCAATAACATAGCTGCAATACCAGCCCGCATCTGGCGCATAGGGTGCCACCCCGATGTCAACCTTTCCATCCATCCACTCATTTTTCGTATTTTTTTAGGTTATACCAGCTACCACCATTGTACACTTCACGAAAGCCGTTGCTTTGCAACAGACTACGGGCCGAACTGCTACGCATGCCCGATGCACAACAAGTAACCACAGGTACATCTTTTTTTAGTTTGCCTAATGCATTGCCCAAACTGGCAAGGGGAATATTGAGTGATCCTTTTATATGCCCACCCGCATATTCGCCGGGGGTACGTACATCTACTATTACAGCACCACGAGCTATCACCGCTCCAAGGTCTGTTTTCTCGCCCAGACCAAACAGTTTCTTCAGAAAATTCATATTGTATATAGTTTTATTTTTTTAATGTTCCTGCAAGCAAAATGCCTACAAATGCTCCGTATAAAGTGCTTATGAACGGATTGCTGGTGATGGGACAACTACCCGAACTACACCCAACAAAAGCCCAGTAACTCCACCCGGTTATTGCGCCGAGTACTCCTCCCAACATGGCTGGCCAAAATCGCTTTATCAGTGTCATAATTCCTTGTTTATTCCACAAAATTGGCATCAATTCTATGCGTGGTTGGGAACAAATGTTTGATTGCAGCGCAATGAAATGTTAACGTTTAGTGCTGCAGGTATTGATACCCAAAATGGTGTAGAGCGGGCAAAAACTAATGAGGGAGGTTGCCACAAATATGCCGGCAAATACCAGCAAGGCAATACCTAATGTGCCACTTATGATGTTGGTGAAGTATAATACTGCAATGGCAACAGCTATTATAAGGCGAATCATTTTGTCGGCAGTGCCCATGTTCTTTTTCATATATTTATTGATTTTATGAAGACAAATTTCTGTCAATTGAAATTGATAAATTGGAACAAATGTTACACAAGCATCCAAGACTATCCGAACACAATTTTTTGGCAAAACGAACAAAAAGTGGCTATTCTAATAGTGTTTCCAATATAGCAGTTATGCGCCTTTTCAAGAGTTGTATCAACACAAACCGCCCACATATTCACCAAATTGTTGTTTTGGTAGAGCCGCATTTTTACATGGTTATATGAAATGTGCTAGGACAAATACTATCATATCACAATTTAGAGGCCACAATTGGGTAATAGCACCATGCAAATTGAAACTCTACAAAAGCACCACACTCCAATATGATTTTAATACTTCATTTGTATATAAATATATTGATTGTAAAGTTTATGTGTTTTATATCGACTTCAAAAGCGTGCTTATGTATTATATAAAAAACTAAATTTTTTTGGCAGAATAGACACGCTCTAATCTATTAAATAATGAATTATTTGTATAATACCGTTATTGAAAAACAAAAATTAATATCTACCAATTGAAAATCTACATATTTTTACTTTGTCTTACACAAAAAAGCGACGAAATCATGTGGTTTTCAATAGTTGATCTGAGGCAAATAAAACACATTAAATATCGAAACGCATGAAAAAAGCAATTTCTGCATTCACATTATTATATATGATTGCTACTTATGCAGGCATAGCACTTGCACAGCAACCTACCATTACGTCTGTTACCCCACTTATTGCTAACCCAGGCACATCGGTTAACATCACAGGTACCAACTTCAATTCTACACCCACCAATAATATTGTATACTTCGGTGCTACAAGGGCTACTGTGAATACCGGAAGCGACACATCGCTTAACGTTACTGTACCTGTGGGGGCTACCTATGCGCCGGTAAGTGTATTGAATTCGGCAAATTCTCTGACTGGCTTCTCCGCACCTTTCTTTGTTCCCGTTTTCGACACAGAAGGAACGAACCCTTCGATCATCAATTACGACTTACCTACTGAATTTAGTGCTCAGTCGGGTGTATTTGGTGTTGCAGTTGGAGACATAGATGGAGACGGAAAATCAGATATTGTATCGACTGCCGATGGTATGCATCAAATTTCTCTTTTACGAAATATTGGAACGGGCAGCACACCTGCATTCGCCACGAAAGTAAATTTTACAACCGGCAATACCCCCAAAGGTTTGGCAATTGGCGATGTAGATGGTGATGGCAAACTGGATATTGTGGTTGCCAACAGCAATGCTGGAACAATTTCGATATTCAGAAATACAAGTTCTGCCGGAACATTTACAGCAAGTACACTAGCGGCCAAAGTAGATTTGGCGACAACGGCATCCCCCTCTTGTGTGGTTATCGCAGACATTGATGGTGACGGAAAACAGGATATACTTGTAACCACAAACTCTGGAAACAAGGTAGCGATTTTCCGAAATATTGCAACCCCGGGCTCATTTACTATTGCATCTGTAGCACCAAGAATAGATCTTGATGGTCCGAGTTATACCTATGGTTTGGCCGTTGCCGATATAGATAATGATGGAAAACCAGATATTATTGCCGGAAGCAACCAAAACGCTATCATACGCATATACAAAAACGCCTCTTCTCCGGGTAATTTAACAACCTCATCTTTCTCTACTTATGCGAATGTCAACCTTGGCTCCGTCTCTTCTGCCAGTTGTATTGCCATCGGAGACCTTGATTCTGATGGTAAACCAGACATCGTTCAGACAACCGGAACAGCAACTGTAAACGTTTATAAAAATACTGGTACTACTGGTGTCATCAATGCGTCAACCTTTAGTACTATTACCACATTTACAACTGCTTCAGGTTCCAATGGAGTTGCTTTAGCAGACGTAAATGGGGACGGTAAACTTGACATTGTTACTGCAAACGAAAATGTAAACCGTGTGTATGTACTGCGCAATACAAGTGCGACAGGTGTTATAAATGCCGGTTCATATATCTACAGTACGCAATTAGGTATGGTAACTATGCCCAAACAGGTTGCAGTAGGCGATTTGAATGGAGACGGACGCCCCGAAATTGTTACAAACGATTACGGCGATACAAAGGTGGCGGTTTACGCCAACAATCCAATGTCATATATCTCGGGTGTCCCTACCGTATGTGTGGGAACTACCACCACTCTAAACATGACACCAGCAGGCGGCACATGGAGCAGCGGCAATACATCAATAGCTATTGTAGGTTCAGGTTCGGGCATTGTTACTGGCATAGCGGTTGGCACAGCGGTAATTTCTTACACTGTTGGCGGTACCAGTGCTACTGCCGTGGTTACAGTAAGCCCGCTTCCCAACGCAGGCACCATCACCGGTGCTACCCTTGTAAACATTGGATCTTCTATAAACCTGTCTAATACCGCTACCAGTGGCTCATGGTCATCCTCAAATACGGGAATAGCCACAGTAGGTACCGGTGGCACGGTGACTGGCATTGCGGCTGGCACGGTCACTATCTCTTATGTTGTGAGTACTGGTTGTAGCACAGCAGTGGCTACGTACTCTGTTACAGTACCCATAGACACCCTTGCAGCATGGGCATGGGCTACCTATTGTGGCGGCAGCAATAGCGACATTGGTTACTCTGTAGCAGTAGATGCATCGGGCAATGTATATGTGGCAGGGAGCACACAAAGCACAACCGGCATAGCCACAACTGGTATGTACCAAACTGCAAATGCCGGAGGGCAGGATGCTTTCCTCATCAAATTCAACAATGCCGGCGTGCGCCAATGGGGCACTTATTATGGCGGCAGTGGCAACGACATCGCTTCTTCGGTGACGGTGTCTTCATCGGGCAATGTATATCTGTCAGGATATACAAATAGTACATCGGGCATAGCCACATCAGGTGCATACCAAGCCACCTTTGCAGGAGGGGCAAACGATGCATTTCTTATCAAATTCAGCAGTGCAGGTGTGCTTCAATGGGGTACATACTATGGTGGTAGTGCTAACGACCAGAGTAATTCAGCAGTTGCTGATGGTTCTGGCAATGTATTCATAGCCGGGCAAACGCAGAGCACGGCAGGTATTGCAACTGGCAGTGCGCACCAGGCATCTTCAGGGGGGGGTAATGATGCATTCCTTGCAAAATTCAACAGTACAGGTACCCCCACCTGGGCTACTTACTATGGTGGTAGCAGTAGCGATTATGCCAATTCCCTGGCCGTTGACGGTACCGGCAATATATATATGGCCGGCAATGCAAGTAGTGCTACAGGCATTGCCTCTGAGGGCGCATTTCAAATCGCAAATGCAGGGGGCATTGATGCATTTGTGGCCAAATTTAATACCAGCGGTGTGCGTCAATGGGCCACTTATTATGGTGGCAGCAGCGGAGATCCCTGTCTTTCTGCATCGGCCGATGCGTCTGGCAATGTATATCTGGCAGGCTATACAAGCAGCACCGCAGGTATTGCCACTGCCGGGGCTCATCAATCTTCGTACATCGGTAGCCAGGAAGCCTATCTTGTTAAGTTTAATACCTCAGGTGTACGTCAGTGGGGAACTTATTACGGTAATGCCGGCTATGATGTTGCAAATTCTGTAACTTTAGATGCTGCAGGCTATGTTTACCTGGCGGGCTATACAACCAGTACCGCTGGCATAGCCACCGCAGGTGTGCGCCAAACGGTGAATGCAGGGAGCGATGATGCGTTTCTTGCGCAGTTCAATGGTGCTGGCGTGCGCCAGTGGGGTACGTACCATGGTGGCGGCAATACAGACCAGGCCCAATCGGTAGCCGTTGATAATTCTGGCAATGTCTACGTGGCCGGACGAACAAGCAGCACCGGAGGCATAGCTACAATAGGGGCGCACCAGACTACGTATGCCGGAGGCACTGATGCATTCCTCATGCATTACGATGCCGACATAGCCAGCATCTCCGGTGTTCTTACCGCATGCGCAGGCACTACAACCACCCTCAGCAACACCACTCCCGGCGGCTCATGGAGCAGTAGCAATACATCTGTAGCCACAGTAAACAGCACTGGCATAGTAACAGGTGTAGCTACAGGAACAGCTACCATTAGCTACACTGTGGCAGGTGGTAGTACTACGGCAATAGTTACAGTAGTAGCCAGCCCTGGCACAATAACCGGGCCATCAGTAGTTTGTTTGGGCAGTACAGCCGTATACAGCAATGCTGTTAGTGGCGGCAATTGGAGTAGTACCGATACTTCAGTAGCATCAATAGATGGCAGTGGTTTATTACACGGACTCGCATTGGGTGCCACTACTATTACCTATGGCAATGGTAGTTGTTATTCTACTTTAAATATTACTGTAAATCCAATACCTGCTGCAATATCTGGCATTACCACAACATGTATCGGCAGCACAACCACGCTTAGCTGTACCCCAGCGGGCGGTTTATGGACCATCAGCCCACCATCTGTGGCTACAGCGAACATTCTTAGTGGCGTAATAACAGGTGTTGCCGTTGGCACTGCTACTGTCTCCTACATACGTGCAGGATGCCGTAGCACCGCTACAGTAACCGTTAACCCAGCACTTAGTGCCGGCACAATCTCGGGTGCGTCATCTGTAAATGTAGGCTCAACCATTACCCTTACGAACGCCATAACCGGCGGCACTTGGTCGTCTTCCAATACGGGCATTGCTACTGTAGGTACAGGAGGCCTGGTAACGGGTGTGGCTGCGGGTACGGTTATTATTTCTTATGCGGTGAGCAACGGTTGCGGCACGGCATTTGCTACCAAAATGGTTACGGTGAATGCCGTAGGTACAATAGCTTGTGAAGGATGGGGTAATGTGGGTAGTGTAGCCGGTATTTCCATGGGAACTGCAAGGAATATTTCGCTCGCAACAGGGAGCAGTGGCATAATTTATGCTGCTTATAGAGATGGTGTGAATGGAGACAAAGCTACCGTCTTGAAGTATGATGGTAGCAGTTGGGCACCTGTGGGTGCTGTAGGTCTTTCGGCTGGTGGCGTACAATACACTTCTATAGCTCTTGACCCTAGTGGTATGCCTTATGTTGCGTACCAGGATTTTATGAATGGTTTTAAGGTCACCGTTATGAAATATACAGGCAGCGCTTGGGTGACAGTAGGTAGTGCAGGTTTTTCTGCGGCACAGGCCGATTACACTTCGCTGGCAATAGATGGAACGGGAACGCCCTATGTGGCTTACAGGGATGCGGGTAATGGTAATAAGGCCACAGTGATGAAATATACTGCCGGCAGTTGGGTTCCGTTGGGTTCCGTTGGGTTCTCTGCCGGTGTGGTCAGCAATACTTCGCTGGACATAGATGGCAGTGGTGTGCCTTATATAACTTACCAGGATAATGGTATTGCTGGTAAAGCCGTAGTCATGAAATACACGGCTGGTGCCTGGGCTCCGGTAGGCAGTGGGGCATTTTCAGCAGGATTCGCCTATGAGACTGCCTTGACCTTAGATGTGGGAGGAACACCTTACGTAGTGTATTCAGACGATGCAAATGATGGGAAAGCAACTGTGATGAAGTTCAACGGTAGCGCATGGGTATCCGTTGGCAGCGCCGGATTCTCTGCCGGTTCTGTACAGTATCCGTCCATTATAACTGATGGTAGCGGGAGTCCTTATGTGGCTTACACAGATTGGGGCAATGGACAAAAAGCAACCGTTATGAAGTATAATGGCAGCAGTTGGGTGACTTTGGGTAGTGCTGGATTTTCGACGGGTGCCGTTGACTT
>JAGKWS010000155.1 GCA_021151685.1 Chitinophagaceae bacterium | reverse complement strand
GATATATAATAATCACAACACAAGCAAACAAAACAAACTACAATGAAAAACATCATCAAATCTCTTGCTATTGCCGCTGTTGCCACTTTCGGTTTCGCAACAACATCTCACGCACAGGCAACTGCTACTGCTTCTGCTTCTGCCAACATCGTTACGCCCATTTCTATCGTTAAGAACGTAGACATGAACTTCGGTAATGTGGCCGTATCGGCTACATTGGCAGGTACTGCTGTATTGGCTCCGGCTGGTACCCGTACCACAGGCGGTGCAGGTGGTGTTACATTGCCAGCCACTACCGGTACTGTATCTGCAGCCAGCTTCACAGTAAGCGGACAGGCAGGTTACACATATGCTATCTCGCTGCCTACATCATGTATTATAGTTGACGGTGCTTCACACACTATGACTGTTGACAACTTTACCTCTATGCCATCTACAACCGGCCTTTTGAGCGCAGGTGGTACAGAAACCCTGAATGTAGGTGCTACACTGAACGTTGCTGCTGGTCAGGCAAGTGGTTTGTACACCAACGCTACTGGCGTACCGGTAACAGTAAACTATAACTAATACTTTTATAAGATACATGCCGACAGGCACAAACAGAAAAGCACACCGTTGGGTGTGCTTTTCTGTTTGTGCCTATAATGAGTATATACCAATATGTTGCGGAATGGCAATGGTTACTTTTTCGTCTTTGCCGGGTTGGCATCGTTTTCATCTTTTCTAAAGCGTATCACCTCTTCAATAAAACCTATGGGCAGCGGTTGTGTGTGGGGTAACTGTATGGCAGCCTTACTCACCTTGTAGGATGCCAGTTGTGCCTGAAAGTGTTGCAGAAAAGCGGCACTGAAGGGATGTGACAGCGTAATATGATTGGGAAAGGCAGCATAATATAAGAGATAACCCTTGTACCGGAAACAGGGAATCTGATAGCTTATTGTTTCTTCTACTTCGGGCACTATCGTGTGAATTACATCCCGCACCTGCTGCATGCGGGTAGCCACATCGGGCGGCAAGGTGCTATGGTATTCATCTACAGATTGATAGTTTGTTTTAGCCATTGGGTGGTGTTTGAACAGCACTAAAAATACAAATAATATTTTATATTGTAATTTGTCAACGGGATTGTCAATTTATCGGGGCCAAACAGTTTAAGGAATTTGAATTGTAACGGTTTTCGCCAAAAACGTTTGACATGCCGGTATATAAAAAGCCCCGGAAAAACCGGGGCTCTGTGTTACCATGTATGTAGCAAAAAGAAATTACAGCAATGTGGTTGGGCACACATAATCGGTAAGGGCAAAGCGACCAGCATTTTTCACGTCTTTGAAGCCGCCCTTTACGTCTATGAGGTTGTGGTAACCGCGCGCCCGCAGTATAGATATGAATATGACAGAACGGTAGCCCCCGGCACAATGTACATAGTATGGTTGGTTTTTGTCCAGCACCACGGGCATGTCGTTTATTACATCCAGCGGACTATTGATGGCATCTGTTACATGTTCGCTCTGGTATTCGCTTTTCTTGCGCACATCCAGTATGGGTGCATCGGGCTGTGTCTCGCGTATGTCTGCCAGCTGTGCGGCGGAGATGCTTTCAATGGTATCTATCTCTTTCCCGGCGGCAGTCCATGCGGCCATACCACCATCCAAATATCCTATCACCTTGTCGTACCCTACACGGCTCATGCGGGTTACGGTTTCTTCCTCACGGCCGGGCTCTGTTATCAGCAGTATTTCCTGATTGATGTCGGGTATCAGCGCACCTACCCACGGGGCAAAAGAACCATCGAGGCCTATGTTGATGGAATTGGGGATGAAACCCTGCACAAATACCTCGGGCTTGCGCACATCCAGCATCAGGGCACCGGTTTCGTTGGCCGCTGCTTCAAATGCCGCAGGGCTCAGTGCTTGCATACCGCGCTGCAATACCTTGTCAAAGCTTTCAGCACCGTGTATGTTCATCATCACATTCAGCGGAAAGTAAGCAGGGGGTGCCACAAGGCCGGTAGTCACTTCTTTTATAAATTCTGCCTCCGTCATATCGGCACGCAGGGCATAGTTGGTTTGCTTTTGGTGGCCCAGCGTATCTGTTGTTTCCTTGCTCATGTTTTTGCCGCAGGCACTACCCGCACCATGCGCAGGGTATACAATCAGGTCGTCTGTCAGGGGCATTATTTTGTGGCGCAGCGACTGGTACAGGTGGGCGGCCAGCTTATCTTGTGTCAGGTCGTTCTTTATTTTTTGTGCCAGGTCGGGGCGGCCCACATCGCCTATAAACAGGGTGTCGCCACTAAAGAGCCCCACCTCCTTGCCTTGCTCATCCTTCAGCAGGTAGCAGGTACTTTCCATGGTGTGGCCGGGGGTATGCAGCACCTTAATGGTAACATTACCCAGCTTCAACTCTTCGCTGTCTTTGGCACTGTAAAAGTCAAAATCGGGTTGGGCATTGGGGCCGTACACAATGGCGGCACCGGTTTTCTTTGCCAAATCCAGATGGCCCGATACGAAGTCGGCATGAAAGTGGGTTTCCAGCACATACTTGATGGTGGCTCCATTTTTTTCGGCACGGTCTATATAGGGCTGCACCTCGCGCAGCGGGTCTATGATAGCGGCCTCGCCATTGCTCTCTATGTAGTAGGCACCCTGTGCCAGACAGCCGGTATAAATTTGTTCTACTTTCATTGTATTGCTTGTTTTAGTTGTTTTTGTTTATGGGTCAAAGGTGATACCTTTTTTTGCCGCTGTAAATGACATTTGTCACACAAGGCGGCGATGCGGCTATACCCCTATAAACAAAGCCCCCTATTCCCGTATCCACTCAAACGAGTTGCGGTGAATCACTATCCATCCGTTACGCTCCATCTTCTTCATCAGCCGGCTTATTACCTCGCGCGATGAGTTGAGATCGTTGGCAATTTCCTGCTGCGTGAGCCTGATGTGTGGGCCTAGTTGTTTCACCTGCCGCAGCATGTAGAACTCCAGCCGCTCGTCCATGTTCTTGAAGGCTATTTCGTTGATGGTGCGCAGCAGTTCATCGTACCGGGTACGGTAGGTGCGTATCACAAAGGCATGCCAGCTTTTGTACTGCACCAGCCATTGCTCCATATAGGGCAGGGGTATGGTGAGCAGCACCACATCGGTAAGGGCGCGTGCCAGTACCTGACTGGTCTCGTGCTGGTAGGTACACACCATAGACACGGCACAAGCCTGCCCCGGATTGATGTTGTAGATAAAAAATTCATTGCCCTCATCATCTTCCTGATAGAGTTTGATGATACCCTCCAGCACCAGCATGGTAGCGCGTATGGGCTGCCCTATGGAGAGCAGGGTGCTGCCGGCCTTTACCTCGCGTATTTGCCCGTGCTGCTGCATTTCTTCGTACAGCGGAGCCTCCAGACCGGGGAATAATTGCTGTAGTGTATGTACATCTGCCATGTGTATGAATGTGTTATTGGCTACCGAAAAATACAAAAAGAGCCGGCAGGTTGTGCCGACTCTTTGGTTTGCTGCCAGCCATTTATCAGGCCAGCAAATGGTTGTCTATAATCTCTTTGAAGACCTTCTTCGGAAACGCGCCCGACTGTACAAACGGTTGTTTTTCTACTGGAATAAACAAGAACGTGGGTATGCTTTGTATACCAAACACAGCCGATAGTTCCTGCTCTACCTCGGTATCTACCTTATATATCACCAGTCGGTCTTTATACTCGGCCGATAGTTCCTCCAAAATGGGGGCCACAGAGCGGCAGGGGCCGCACCAGTCGGCATAAAAGTCTATAAGCACCGGCATTGCCGATTTCGATTTCCATTCTTTTTCGGTGTGGTAGTCAAATATTTCGTCGCGAAATTGCTGACTGGTGATTTTGGTGGTAGCCATGGTATCTTTTTTGTCAAAGGTAGGTAGTATGCGTCAGGCTATAAGCGACAAAAGTCACACGCAGTGTGGGCACAAAAAAGCCACAGCGGGGGCTGCGGCTATAGTTGGTTTCCGGCAATAGGGTGTTTGTACCACTTATGCGTATGATGAGGTGAAACACCGGCATTGCCCACAAGACAGTCGGTGGCGATCGGCCCTCTGCCTTCCCGGGCTGAATATGGGCAATGCCGGTGGTAAATGAGGTAGACACAGTGGTAATTTTGTGTCTGCTGCTATTATAGACTTCGTTGTGTATCAAAACGTTGGGATAAAAATGACCACCCCACAACTAAAAAATGAGTTGGCTATAGAAAATGCTTGTTTTAGTAACAGTGGGTTAAAATAATTAAAATGATTATATTTGAAGTGGCAGACTTAGGCCATGCTGTCGATTTTTTTTTGCCACCCATGCAACGATTTGGGTGAGATGCGTGTCTTTATTACATCAGTCATCTATTAAACCACTAATAAAATCCCCAAAAGTATGAAGAAGCTATTTTCCCTTCTGTTGTGCTGCCTGTGCCTGCACGCCATGGCCCACAACACCACCCTTGCCAAACTTACCGAGGTGAACCGCTGCTGGGCCGAGCAGCCCGATGTGCAGCCCGATGCCCTGCCCGCATGGCAGCCACAGAGCGAGCACGAATGGATACGCACCCACCTGCGGCTGGTAGAGGCTACCCTGCGCCAGCGCGATGTGCGCCACCTCTCGGCGGCACAGCAACGCCACCGCTTTCAGTGTCTCGACAATTTGCATACTTACTGGCAAACCGGCAACTTTCCCATCAACGACCAGTATGCCTTTCGCACTCCCATTTTTATAGACCCGTACGATAACTTTTGCGCCGTGGGCTACCTGCTGAAGGCGAGCGGCAACGAGGGCGTATCGCGCATGATAGCCGCCAAAACCAATTTGGCCTATGTAAAGGAAATGAAGTACCCTGAGGTAGGGGCATGGGCTGCCGACAATGGCTTTACGGTGGCCGAGCTGGCATGGATACAACCCGGCTACCCGTCATCTGTGCCCTGCGGACAGGTGGGCGATGGTGTATGGGGCCACATCAACGAACTGTATGCCGACAATGCTGCCGGTAAACTATATGTGGGTGGCAACTTCTCGCTTACAGAAGGTGGCATCATCAACGAAAGCATCGCTTACGTAACCGAAAGTGGTGGCACCTATACATGGCACCAGATGGGTACAGGCGTTACCGGCGAGGTACATGCCATTACTCAGTATCATGGGGCCATCTATGCCGCAGGTCATTTTTCGGTAGGGGGTACACCCGCCAATGTAGCCGTATGGAACGGCACTACATGGACGGCTGCCGGCTGTGTAGATGGTGTTGTGTACGACCTTGCCGTAGCGGGCGATGTGCTGTATGCCGCAGGCGATTTTGGTGCATGTGGTAGTGGTGCAGGCCGCAGTCTGGCCCGCTGGAATGGTACCGACTGGCAAATAATACCCGGCATTACCGGACGAGTAAATACACTGGAACCTGTAGGCACCGGCCTGCTGCTGGGTGGCGCATTTACCGTAGGTACTGCTACCAATGTAGCCCGCTGGACACCAGAGGCCTCCTTTACTGCTCTTGCCGGCAACCTGAACAACGAGGTAATGGACATGGAATACTATCAGGACACGCTCTATGCGGTATGCCGCCATACCCATGCTACCGATAGCACCAGCCTGTTTATGAAGCTACGCACCGATGGCTGGCACTTTGGTTTTGCCTATGCCGAAAATATAGTGGGTTTTTGGCGCGACGACGCACCACTATCGTTCAATACACTGTGCGGCGAGGCTGGCAAGTTGAATATGGGTGGCCGCTTTTTCTACTACCCCATGATGGGCATCAACGGTCACGGCTGCTTCAATATAGGCGATGAGGGCAACTGGTTGGATGTAGACAGCACAGTAAACAAAATGACCGTATTCAAAGGACAACTGATAACCGCAGGTGCCTTCAAGAAGGGCAATGGTGGCGGCTGGAGCGGCTATACCGTAACGCTGAACAACATAGCCCGCCGTGCAGCAACTTCTTCGGTAAGCCAGCCTGTTTATGGCATAGCAGAGAATATTTCCCTGCACCCCAATCCTGCCCGTACAGGCACACAGGTCGCCACCACTGCCCAGTGGAACGGAGCCCACTACCGCATAGCCGATGCTACCGGCCGCACTGTGGCCGAGGGCAATGTGGCACAGGCTACCATACCACTACCCAACGTACCTGCCGGCCTATACATAGTAACCGTGATAACCACTGCCGGACAAAAACAAACTACCAAACTTAGCATACAGTAAGAGCGAACAACAACAACACACACCAATCAAACAGCAGCCGCGCCGCAAGGTGCG
>JAGKWS010000154.1 GCA_021151685.1 Chitinophagaceae bacterium | reverse complement strand
TGAGGAATACAAAAAACTGGAGCGTAAAGAAGTGAAAGTAGAGGAGTTTGAAAATGCACGCCTTGCAAAGAAGATTCTTTCGCACAGTATCAACGACTACAAAGCCAAATTCAAAGACCGCACATAAAAGCACCTTAGAGCGGTACAATACAAAGTCCGAAAGAACTGCAATAGTCCATCCTACACAGGGTGGACTGTTTTTTTTTAGAGAATACACAAAAAATATTTGGCGATGTAAAAAAATAAAAGTCACTTTGCAATACAAAGTTCTTTTTTGTTTGGCAGCAGGCGCAATTGCCTGCGCTTTTTTTGACTCATTCACTTTGTAAATCAAAGTACTTTATGAACATCAAGAAGATTTTAGGCATCAGAGCATTTATCCTGGAATGGGGAACCCATTCTGTCCTGCTCCCTATCATTCGCCGCTTTATTGCCCCTCCTCCATTTCCCTATTCGCTGGCAGAACTGGAGCAAATGAACACGGGCACGCTCGGGCACCAGTTGGCAACCTTTCTCTCATCCAACAACTTTACGCTACTGAGCGGCTACGAAACACATGATGTGAAACATGTACTGCTGGACTATGCGCCCGACGAGGCCGGAGAAGCCGCCATGCAATACTTTTTTCTGGGCAACCGCGACTATTCACTACCAGTTATCATCACCGTAGCCATCACACTGTTCATCATGCCAGAGTATTATGGCCGCTTTCTCCGGGCATACAAACGCGGCCGAAATACCCCCACACTAAAAGGCACACATTGGTCCTCGCTGCTGCCAAAAAACAAAAAAACAATCATAAACGCACTACAAATACCAGAAGTACAATGACAACTTTGCACGCACTTACTCAGGCATTTCGCATGTTCTTTGTAGCAGAACTACTCCTTGCTGTTGCCAATGCCTACATATGGGAATGGTCATTTTTTGAGGCTTCAATAGTGGCTGTTGGTGGCGGCCTTGCAGCCATACCATCGGCGGCGGCAGTTATTTGGTGCATACAGCGCACACAATGGACAAAAGCCCGGAAATTTTTGGGCCTCCTGGTAGCCATTACCCTCAACACGGCTACGGTTTGCAGCCTATGCATGGGTATCATTTTTCATGAATACGGCTTGCACTATTCACTGCCACCAGCACTTTGTACAATAGCCGCAGTTTGTTTTTGCTTCAAAGAACCGTATCACCACTAAACATATAGACCATGTGTGTATTTGCAAAAAAAAATTCATCAGCTTTACCCAAACCGGCATGCAAGAATGAGGTACCATTCGTTCCTGCAAATTCAATAGTAAGACGTATATGGCAAGACCGAAACGCCATATTACTCATCTTCGCTGCTGCTGCCGGCGAGTTTGCCTATAACCGGTCGGCCCACTGGCTATTTTTTACCGGCAAACTGCCCAACGACCCTATAGGTCGGTTGTTCAGCACGGTAGCATACGCACAGAGTATCGTTTTGGCTGGCGAAGACGAGGCAATGGCTGCTATAGAAAAGATAAACAAGATACACAAAGCAGTAGAAACCGAAAGAGGAATGGAAATACCACAATGGGCCTACCGTAGTGTACTATATATGCTTGTAGACTACACCACAAAAGCAGGCAAAATGCTCTACCACAACCTTACCATCCACCAGGAGGAAGAAATATGCCGCGTATTTATGCGCATGGGCCTGCTTATGGGCATCAAACAACTGCCGGCCACACTACCCGCCTGGAAAAAACAACGACAACAACACCTCATGGCCTATACTGCGGCCACCCACCACACTACAGCATTGTATACCAGCTACCGCACGCACTTGGGATGGTTGCGCTACCATATGCTTTGCCACATACAAGCTGCCATGTGCCCACAAGCTGTGTTGGTGCACTCTGGTATTCGCAAGCATTGGTGGGCCATTTCGCTACTTTCTTCCTATCTGCACATCAGGCGTTCTATAGTGGGTCGTAGTACCGTTCGGTGGTTAATGCCACCACAGTACCAGGCCAGTTTTGCCGCCATGGGCACCATATAGAAGAACTTATAAAACATTTTCGCCATGCTATTGGCCATCCGCAGCGGCCTCCAACGCAGAAATATCTATTTTTTGCATGCGCATCATGGCTGCCATAGTGCGTTGCGCACGGCCGGCATCGGGGTCACTCAGCAATTCTCCCAATCTGGTGGGTATTACCTGCCAGCTTAGTCCATATTTGTCTTTCAGCCAGCCACATGGTTGTGCTACACCGCCATTCGTAAGGCACTCCCAATAATAATCTACTTCAGACTGGTCGGCACATTTCACGAAAAAAGACACGGCAGGCGAAAACTGAAAATGTGGCCCTCCATTGAGTGCATAGAACTCCTGACCAAACAATGTAAAAGTAGCCGACATCATAGTACCTGCCGGCATAGGCCCGCCAGCACCATAGCGATTGATGCTCACCGTAACGGCTTCTTTGAAAATGCCGGAATAGAAATTAATGGCCTCTTCGCCATTATTGTTAAACCACAAAAAGGGGACAATCTTTTGCATAGCAGTTCCTTTTAACTGATTCAAAAGTAGACACTATTACATCCTTATGTGGGGGTGTTTACGTCAATAATGGGGCAATACCAATAGCATCATCCATTCGTGTTAGAATTCACCTTCATGTAGGCTGCATTGCTGCTCACAAATTCGGGCACTATGTCCTTTATCAGTTGCACAGTCTCCAGTGTGTAGTGTAGGCGGGCACTGTTCACCAGTCGGGTCACTTTCTTTTCTACCGTAGCAAAGTCATACTGGCGCACATCTGCAATCAGTATTTTCTCGTGGTAAGTTGGTCTTGTATTTTCAGCACTGCTCAGTAGCTCTTCGTAGAGCTTTTCACCTGGGCGCAGGCCGGTATATTCAATCTTTATATCTTTGTCGGGTTCTTTACCAGCCAGTTTTATCACTTTTCTCGCAAGGTCTGCAATCTTCACAGGTTGCCCCATATCAAAAACAAAAATCTCGCCACCTTGCCCCATCACACCTGCCTCTATCACCAGTTGGCAGGCCTCTGGTATAGTCATAAAGTAACGGGTTATATCGGGATGCGTTACCGTAATAGGACCACCCTTTTCCAGTTGCTTCTTAAACCTTGGTAATACCGAACCATTAGACCCCAACACATTCCCAAAGCGGGTAGTAACAAACCGTGTTACCATATTATCGGCATCATGCACCTCACCGGTCAGGTGGCGGTAGTAGCTCTGGGTAAATATCTCTGCCACGCGCTTCGATGCCCCCATTACATTTGTTGGGTTCACCGCCTTATCGGTAGACACCATTACAAACTTCTCTACATTATTGGCCACTGCCAGCTCTGCAAGGTTCCTCGTTCCCCCAACATTGTTCAGCACAGCTATAGATGGGTTATCCTCCATTAGCGGCACATGTTTGTAAGCCGCCGCATGAAACACAATTTGAGGATTATAAATCTCAAACAAATGCTCCATCCTTTGACGGTCGCATATGTCGCCCAAATACGGTATGATGTTGGCCGATTTATACTTCTCCTGCATTTCCAGCACAAACTCGTGCATCGGTGTCTCTGCTTTATCGCATAGTATCACTACCGATGGGCGGTAGTTGAACAACTGACGCACCAACTCACTACCTATAGAACCAGCTGCACCAGTCACCAGTATCTTCTTACCCTTCAGGGCACTGTATATTGCCTCGTTATGTATTTTAATTACTTCGCGTTCCAGCAGGTCCTCAATGTTTATGTCCTGCAATTGTTGGGTGTCCAGCTTATCATTCAACCAGTCTTTCATGGCGGGCACCTGCTGCACCTTTATGTTATTGGCAAGGCACAAATCTACCAGCGCATTCAACTTGGTCGATTCCAGATGCCTTGTGGCCAATACCAGTATCTCTACACCCTCACTCGCCAACTTTGCAATATTGCTGTCCTGCGTGCTGTATATGGGCACACCCTCCAGCAGTTTTCCACCTGTACTAAAGGAATCATCCAAAAAAGCCACTACCTGCATGTCCGCATCGGGCATGCTGTTTATCACTTTCTTTATCTGTAAGCCATCGGCAGTAGTATCATACACTACCACCTTCTTTTTGAGGTGTCTTACCCCCGTGTACGAAAACGTTTTGTAAAAATTGAAAACATATCGAACACCCAACCTGTAGAAAATAATAACAAAACTGGTAATGAAAAAGTTGATGGCTACCACCTGCAACGTAAAATAGTTGCCCGACTTCAGGTAAAAAATATTCAGTACCAGATAAAAGAAACCCGCCAGTGCATTCACCATCACCAACCGCGATGTGTCTTCCAGATTGGTATAGCGTACAATGCCGGCATAACTTTTGAATACATAAAACAATATACTGTTCAGCACCAATGCTACACCTATCATCAACCTCAACCCCACCCATGCCTGGTCAAGGTTGAAATTCAATTTCAGCATTCTTGAAAAGAATATGCAAAAACATACCAAAAACAGGTCCAGTAAAAACACCAGCCATCGGGGCAGTATGCGTATTTTATATGACATAGTTTTCGCTTCAGTGTGGTTTCAGATAGAATTAGAATTTAATTATAAAGGGGTTCAAAACACAATAATACAAAATAAGTATCAACTTTTCATATTAACTGACACTTAAAATGCGGACGCATACTACGGCACAAATCTACCAAAACTCTTTTCACCATACAACGCCCCCGGTCACAATGCCATTACACACATAAAAAAGCGGCCATATTGCACATCTACAAACATTCGCCACATATCACAATTAGTTCTTTTCCCCCAATCTGCACGCACATTCAATGTTCATTTTCCTTATCATTGCAATATGGAAACAGGAAAAAAACCAGCAGCTAAAAAAGCCCCGGCCAAACTACCTTCAAAACAAATAGTATTTGGCAATCAGCAGGGCAACACCAAGGGTGGCAAAAACGCCAACGCATCAGTTAGCACTGCCAAAAAAGGTGGTGTCAACAACATGCGCAAACTTTCCGGCATGTAATACACGTCAATACGCTTATTATATACAAGGCATGGGGCATTGCGTCTCGTGCCTTGTATATTTTAAAGCTGTATCATCTTACTCATATCCGCTCCTATACCTAATACTCTTTTCCACCTGCAAGCCACCACACAACTGCAGCATTACCATAGTCGCAGCATCGTATTGTCCACAAACTGAAAGAAGTCTCCCGGCTGAAACGTACGCCACCGAGGGCTTTCTATAAAGCGCATGTTACGGTGTAGCTTGCCAGCTTCCATTTCCCTTTGTGTTTGCTCTGGTGCATTCACTACCGCTATCCACCCCCCGGCATCGCTTATATCTTCGTTCCACTCGTCATAATACTCGCGGTCGCTGCTGTGGTAGTTCAGCACATTTTCAGCTATCAACACAAACTTCACTATACCGTGTGCTATCATATGGTCTGCCACATCACGCTTCAACTGCATAATGTCGTTCTCCACGGCATCATTCCATTCTCCCAACAGCTCTATTATGGCATAGTTCAAGTCATAATCGGCAAACAACACCTTCATATACAGTGTTCTCGACCCAAATTCATCCCACTGTGGGTGTATGTAGTAATTGTATACAGCATTCGTATACTCAAACTCGCTATGCTCTGTGCCATAAAATGGCGATTGCTCATCCTCCTCGGCAATATACAAATGCCGCCAGTTATAAAACGGTTCTAATTCGTGCATGGTTCTTCTTCATAGCATCATCGCCCCTATGGCAAAAACACACTGCAAATTTACACAGTGCCAGTGGCACTGCAAAAGCCGTTTGCCTTGCATAATGCCACCAATAGCAAGCCCGGCACAGTTTCCTGTCCGGGCTTACTTTCTCATAATATGCCAAAACACCTATTCCCCTCCCTGCCTGCGGTCACTGCTGTGTTTGCGCGGCTCTTGTTCTTCTTCTCTTGCTTGCTCCCGGTCATAGGCGCGTATTATTTGCTTCACCAGTCGGTGGCGCACCACGTCAGCTTCATCCAGCTTTATGTGCGCTATGCCTTCTATATTTTGCAATATCCGTGTAGCCCTTATCAGGCCAGACCGTTGGTTCCTCGGCAGGTCCACCTGCGTCATATCGCCGGTTATGATAGCCTTGGCCGATGCCCCTATACGCGTCAGAAACATTTTCAATTGCAAATCGGTAGCATTCTGTGCCTCATCCAAAATAATGAAGGCATTGTCCAGCGTGCGCCCCCTCATATACGCCAGCGGTGCTATCTCTATTATCCTGTTCGACATATAATAGTTCAGCTTATCGCCCGGCAGCATATCGTCCAGCGCATCAT
>JAGKWS010000153.1 GCA_021151685.1 Chitinophagaceae bacterium | reverse complement strand
CCACTCTATGTATGGGTTTGCCTTTCATAAGATACAGCGCGCCATTACCCAGCTCTACTACAACCATGTCGACTATTCTACGGTTATTTCTATGTTCTTTCCGCTACTGATAGTTACCTGCTGGCCGCTGATACGGCACAGGCATGTACTCATCAAGCTGGCAGTAATAGCCATTGTACTCATCTTTGTGGCAGGCATCATATTTGCCTATGCCCGTGCTGCTATTGTGGCCATAGTGTTTGCAGCGGTTATAGGGGTAGCCATGCGCCTGCGGTTGGTCAATCTGGTAATGCCATCATTCTACGCCCTCATCATACTTTTGCTCTCTTTGGCGGCATTCAACAACAATTATATAGACTATCGCCCCAACTTCGAGCGCACATTCATGCGTAAGAACTTTACAGACCACGTTATTGCTACCTTCCGCGGTACCGATATGTCGTCTATGGAGCGTGTATATCGCTGGATAGCAGCCGTGCGTATGAGCAGAGACAGACCAATAACAGGTTATGGCCCCCGTTCGTTTTACTATCACTACAAGCCCTATACGGTTACATCATTCCGCACGTATGTGAGCCGCAATACCGAGCAGTCTACCACGCACAACTACTTTTTGTATATGCTGGTAGAGCAGGGCTGGCCCGCCATGCTGCTCTATGCCCTGTTTATGGTGGTAGTGTTTGCCCAAGCACAAAAGATATATCACCGCTTCAAAGACAAGTTTTACCGCTGTGTCACCATGGGGCTGGCCATGGCCATTGCTGCGGGCTTTATCAACAACTTCTTTTCAGAGCTTATAGAAACCCACAAAGTGGCCGCACTCTTTTACATTCCGGTAGTAATGCTGGTAATTCTGGACAAAAAAAGCCGCGACCAGCACGACCACGGCATAGACCCTGCATAGCACTATTTTGTGGGCAACCTGTGTATATTTTTGACATAGCCATAACACCCCTCTATATACAAGGTATCTCCTTTTGTGTAACTTTGGTATAAATCATGTGCTTATGTTTGATGATGATTTCAGCGAAAATGAGTGGGGCGCATTAGACGAAATACTGCGGAGGTACGAGGAACTGAAGAAGGGCGAATCCGCAACCATGTTGGATGAAGAGGAGTTTGAAAAGGTAATTGAACATTACTTTCAGAATAATAACGAAGAACAGGCCATGCTGGCCTGCGATATTGCCCGAACCTACTACCCGTTCTCTGCCAGTATTCTATTGCTGAGGGCCGAAATACTTACCCAGGCCCAAAAATATGGTCAGGCACTGAAGGCATTGGACGAAATGCAACAGTACGACATGAACAACCTGGATGCAGTGTTGTTGCGTGCCGATATACTGATGTCGCAATACCGCCACGACCAGGCGGCACAATGGCTCGAGCAACAGAGCGAGCAGTTTGAAGGAAAAGAAAAGGTGGAAATACTGCTGGAACTGTCGGACGTATATGACGAAAACGAACAGTTTGATGCCGTGTTCGATACCCTGAAACGCATTATAGCCATAGACCGCCGCAACGAGGAAGCCCTGCAAAAAATATGCTTCTGGGCCGAATTTACAGGACGGTTGGACGAAAGTGTGGCCATACATGCCCACATTACCGATGAAGACCCCTTCAATGCACTGGCTTGGTTCAATATGGGGGCTGCCTTTCAGGGGTTGCGCATGTACGAGAAAAGCATTGATGCCTACCTGTATTGTGTGGCCATAGACGAGAAATTTGAATTTGCCTACCGCAATATGGCCGATGCCTACATGCGCCTGAAACAGTACGACAAGGCACTGGAGGTATTGGAAAAACATTTGGAAATAGCACGGCCCGAAGATGTGATATTTGAGGCTATGGGTTACTGTTGGGAGAAACGCAAAGACTATGGCCGTGCCCGCCAATACTATAGGCAAGCATTGCAGCTGAACCCGCAGGACGATAATATCTTCTTCAAGATAGGAGAAACTTATACCCGCGAAAAAAAGTGGGAACAGGCCATCAAATCGTTCTCTAAAGCATTGCAGATAAACAATAACAATGCCCTGTACAACATGGCCATAGGCAACTGCCTCATGGAGCTGCACGTAAACAGCGAGGCATTGGTGTGCTTTCTGAAGGCTGTAAGCCTGAAGCCAGACAGTAAATCTACTTGGATGGCGTTTGTAAAGGCATTGTATGCTACCGGCTACTACGACGAGGCACTGGAGCAACTACAGGCCGCTACCGAACATTGTGGCGAAAAGGCCGACTTTGTGTACATGACCGCTGCCTGCCTGCTGGAGCTGGGCAAGGCCCGCGAGGCCGTACTACAGTTGGAAAAGGCCCTGAATCTGGCACCATCCAAGGCCAAAATGTTTACCGAGCTGAACCCCGAATACCTGATGCGGGCACCCGTAGCAGAGCTGATAGCCCGGTACAAGAAGATAAAACGTAAATAGAATCGCCAACATGCCCCCGCCTGATGCGGGGGCTTTTTGTTGCTGCCTGTAGCAATAACCCCTGTATAACAATAGTACATGGCAGGCGTTTCTGATATTTTCCGAAATTTGCCCCGTTGCATATCCGCATTATGGGAGAACTGCTTACAGTATTGTTTATTGGTACATGCCTGTTTCTACCGGGCATCATACTGGCGTTTACCGCAAAGGACAAAGGTCGGAAAGTGGGCCTCATCATGATGGCTGCCGGACTTTTTATATACCTTGTGTGCTTTCTGTTCTTCCCCAATAACGACCATTACCGTATATGATGCTACGCCTGCTTACAGCCCTGCTACTACTATTGAGCACCACACTCATAGCACAAAACCGCGATGAGACAGCCATACGAACCATGCTGGCCAAACAGGTGGTAGAATGGAACAAGGCCAATATAGATGGCTACATGCACGGCTATTGGGAAGATGATAGCCTGCTCTTTATAGGGTCTAAAGGCCCCACATGGGGCTATACGGCCACGCTGGCCCGCTACAAAAAAGCCTACCCCGATACCGCACATACCGGCACCCTTACATCTACCATACTCAGCATGAAACGGCTGTCGGCAGCGTATTACTTTGTGGTGGGCAAATGGGCTTTGCAACGCAGTGCCGGCAATGTAGGCGGCTCGTACACCCTGCTGCTGCGCAAAATAAAGGGGCAGTGGGTCATCATTGCCGACCATAGCAGCTAACTGCCATATCTCATGAATTCATCCGGCGGCATAGAAGTTTTGCACATTGCCATTTATTTATCGGCATTGGCACCTTTGCTCACAGCCATACTGTTGGGTATGGCATGGGGGCGTGGGCGTAGCCGCCGCACAGTAGTGCTGTACTATGTGCTGGCCATACCTGCTATGTATGGTTTGGCTGCTTTGTGGTTTGCATCGGTGCCCAGTCCGTTTGGCAGTTATTTGTGGTATGCCACGTTTGTTACCATCATGTTTCTGTATCTGGTAGTGGCGCGGTGGGTACGGCGCAGGCGCAGATAGGTACATTTGTGTGCCAGCCATCTCATTACAGCCGCACCAGTGTGGCATATTGCCTATTTTTGAGCCCATGAGGTTTTTACAGCTATTGTGTATACTGATGATGACAATGACGGCCACTGCCCAGACAAGGGTTTTTCGCGGCCGGGTCACCGATGAAAAGAAGAACGGAATCCCGTTTGCCGTTATAGAAGCCCGCGAGCAGCGGCAGGGGGTCTATACCGACGAGAACGGTTACTTTGCATTTACAGCCGATACGAGTGTGGTAAAAACATTGGCCGTCTTTAGTATGGGGTATGGCCAGCGGCAACTGGTGGTAGCCCAGCTACCGGCCGACTCGTTACACATAACCCTGACACCACAGGCCACCACCCTTAGTACGGTGAAGATAACCGCCCGCAATGGCAAAAAACGCGAGGGTACACTGGGCCAGAGCCGTCGCAAGTTGCGCCACATAGGCGAGCTCTTCAGAAATTATGGGGCCGAAACCGCCATAAAGCTACGTGCCGATACCGGCCAATACAATGCCACGCTGCGTGCAGTATATGTCTACGTATCTACCGAGGGCGAACCCACCACCAAATTCAGGGTGCATGTATATGAATGGGGCAACCTGCCCACCCGCGAAATAACCGATACCAATGTTGTAGTAGCCGCCCGCAAGGGGGGCACATGGGTAAAAATAGACCTGAGCAGCAAAAAGATACCCGTGGGCAATGGTTTGTTTGTATCGGTAGAGTGGGTAGCAGGCTTTGGCAATAGCCAGATACCCATGCAATCTACCTTCGACAGTGCAGTGGCGGGCTTCAACGGGCAGGTACTCGGCATAACCGATGGGTATGGGCAGGCATCGCTTACGTATAGCCGCAAGCCATTTAGCAGCGAGTGGCAGTACTACGACGACCCGCGTGCCATGCGCCGGGGGGGCTACTTTCTGAACCCCATGATATACTGCACCTACACCTACCAGCGATGATGCCCGCACGCATCGTTACATATTGCACTTTGTAGTGTTACATATGTTTTAGTAGCTTTGCGCCACATTCTTCACCACCGCATATTTTTATCATGTTTCGTGCCCTTTGTCGCAGTTTATTGTTCTTATTGCCTGTCGCAGGTATGTTGTGTACCGGGGGCAGTGCCTGGGGCAAAAGCAAGGCAAAGATAGATACCCTGTTTACCAGCGATGGCATAGAGGTATACATGCGCAAGAACCGCGCGAAGAAATTACGCTTTATAGGCGAGTTGCACCTTGCCGATGGCGAAAGTGCCGTGATGGACCCCGGCCGCCTGTGTACGGGCATCAATGCCGATGTATTCTTCAAACGCTGGGTATCGGTAAATGGTGGCATAAAGGGTGCATGGTATAGTGTTGGTAACAACTTTGCCGAAGAAAAAAGCCGCACACTCAACGAGCTGAAGCCATTTATGGCGGGTAGTGTGGGCATACGCCTGCATGGCTACGATGGCAAAGGCAAGGCGTGGAAAAAAGTAACACTGGGCACCTACAACAATCTGGACTATGACGGCTCGGTACGTACTACAGTTCGGTACCTGAATGCCAAATTTCCCTGTCGCGAGATTTTTGCAGCCCGTGTGGGTATGTATTATACCAATGCAGCAGTATCGGCCGACATGAATGGGAAGCTGCTGGAGCCCGATGTACAAGGCAAGGTAGTAACTGCCGACGGGGCCACCCTTAGCGGCCACTATTATACCAATAGTTACACCAATGGTATGTACTTTGGCCTTACCCGCATACGCAACCTCAACTTTCGCATATCCAGCAACATAGATACGTTCGAGGGTAAGGGCAGGCACATAGCCTTTTACCGCGAGCTGTATGCCGATGTGATACTGGCCGATACCCGGTTCGACCCGTTTATAGTACCCGGTGGCAGGCAGTACGAGGTCAGTACCAGTTCCTTCCGTCTCACTACCGTGGGCTGGCGTATAGGGGGTAGGGCACTATCTACCCGTGGCACAGGCACCCTTGGCGGCTGGTACGAGATAGGTATGCGCCCCGGCATCTACGCCCGTGGCCTGTACGCAGCCATAGGGTTCAATCTGTCCATCTTCAAGGAGGCAAGGTAGGGGAGAGCGGGAAAGAGAGCGAAGAGCGGGGCTTGCCCACAACCAGCATGTGGGAAGCGATGCCCCATATGTGGCTTGTGTTTTTTGCATTGAATCTGGGGTATTCGTAAAATTAGTTCTCTGATTATCAGCACATTGTGTAGCATTGTACATGCCCCACGATGAGGCAAATGGGGCAAGATGGGGCATCGTGTGGGATGTTATTCTCTTGATGAAAATGGATGTATACATAAGGTAGCAGTATTGATTACCCATAAAGATGATGTACTGCTGGCAACCAGCCAAATGCCCTTTACATAGTGAAGCCCGCAAGCCATATGACAGACGCAGTGTTGTATATGATGTAACTGTACATGCGCGCCGGGCGCGGTTTCTGGGGGAAAGTGTGTACGTGGCGGCTGGATAGAATCTGGCTATCATGCCTGCCGTAGACAAAGGCAACGCCAAACGATTTCTTTGTTACAAACTACGGCCAACTGGAAATTTGGCAACTATGTTCGGCGTGGGCAAAGCCAATGCCAAACTTTTATTGTTTTGGCATACTGTAGTCAAATGGATTGCATCTTTTGTAAACTCTTTACTGCTAATTGATGATAATAATTCCTGTATTCCCCATTGAATTTGATGGTGAGCGTCTTGTTTTCTGTCAATAACTCGGTATATTCCCTTATTTCAATTTTGGGATCAACCGCTCTATCGTTTTCAGGTGCGTATTCAATTAAATAAAAGTTCAACCATTCAGACGAATCTCTTTCAATTTCATTCGTAGTATAGCTG
>JAGKWS010000152.1 GCA_021151685.1 Chitinophagaceae bacterium | reverse complement strand
CGCCTATCCTTAATCCCAAATTGCTTAAGTTTACGTTTGAAATAAAAACATGAAAAATATACGTTCCATCCTGCTTTTGCTCGGGTTGTGCTATCTGGCATTGGCTATACCAGATGCAAGCAAAAACTACACCAATACTGCAGGGTTGTTTATATAAAACAAAGGCAGATACATGACCCAAAAAAACGGGCACATATTCAGTTTCAGTTATCGGTAGCTACCGGTAGTATATTTATAGGCAATGGGGCATTGCATTAGGCCGTAAATTTTTGTGTTACATCTTTGTGGGCTACAGGTGGTCAAAAAACTTTACTATGGCACATTTTGAAGTAAATTCGATGTTACTTCAGTTACTTGCTCCGGGCTTTTGACACCACTGAAGTCAGTACCGAGTCCAATTCCTTCGCAACGGTATAAATATGACCGATCAGTTCTTTCCATTCCCCTTCCGACTCCATAGTTGTTTCCATCAATAGTTGCGCCAACCCCAATATATTGGCAAGCGGCCGTCTCACCACGTGCGATTGCTCTTGGGCTATCTCCTCCAGTCGTAATGTATTAGCTGCAACATCTTCAACAAAAGATGTTATTTCCATGCCTATGCACATAATGTAGTCTGGATTATTTTGCTCATCCGGAATAGCAATAAAATCCCACTGGGTATGCACATACCTGCCATTCCTTGCTGGCTTTCTCAAAATTACATCGAATGCGATATTGGGTTGCATACAGCACCTGCCTACTGTATCTATAGCCAGTTGGTGGTCGTCTACATGAATATCGGTGAGCGAGTGCTGCCCAATCTGTGCGGCACGCTCAAACCCAAATCTGGCGTTGTATGATTTATTCGTGTAGCTGTAATTTCCCTCCATATCTACACAAACAAAAAACTTGTTTGTTACATCTGCCAGTTTCAAGAATGGCTCATTTACATGAAACACAATTGACGGTTCTTTTTTTATAAGGCTCCATGTTGGGTATTAAAAGCCCGTCAAAACAGCCTGTGTAATTATGAAATTTAGTTTCAGCAAAACGAGAACGTTATTTTATGTAATAACACTCCTCAAAACGAAAACAAAAAAGTTGTACGTCAGCCAAATATAAATAACTAAATGAATGAAATTTAAACAAACGATGAAATAAAAAAATCAAAAAAACACCATCAGACAATATCGAAAAACCTACCAATAATTGTAGCGTAGTACAAGGGTCTTGTCTTGACTTTTGGCAAGTCTCTTGCAGAGTGCTTGCCCACTATCAGCACAATAACGCTGATTGTATTTCTGTACCCTAATTCGGCACAATCTCCGTTACCCTTGTCACTAACCCTCAATAGTAAGAGAATGCCTTTGGTTTGGTCTATAGCAAACAAGATAACCCGTTTCCCTCCAGTTTCATTTTCATCGGTACTATTCTCACCAAAACCGCACCCGGCGGGCGTTTGCAGTTACATCATATGCACCACACAGGCTATCATACTGTCTGCAGGCAATACCATGTAGGCTGCAATTGGCTGGCTGGCAGTAAATGTGCACCTTCATGCATCAAAATCACCTGCACTCTTCGCTCTCTCTTCGTTCTCTTTCTCGCTCTCATTTCCCATTATACCCCATTCCGCAACATCTTTAGTCCCAAATGAAACTTACCCAAAAAAAAATTTTATAACTCATAGTTTATAACACTATAGAAATATAAAGTTTACCATTATTAATTTACCGCTGCTACACCACCCTGTCATTTTGCTTGCCAACCAAAACCACACACATACTGTCTTAATACTATACTAATCTCCGATACCATGCCAAAATTATTACCAGCATTATTGCTCTCTGCAGCACTTTCCGTTAGCGGTGCCACTGCTTTCGCCCAATCTCTTCCGTTCGACTCTACCTTTGGTGTCAACGGCATTGCCAATCTCGATTTTTTGCCCGCCTACAACGTCATAGACCTTACTACCCAGCGCGATGGTAAGATTCTTTGCCTATACGGTAGTAGCTCTTACACCTACGTCATTCGTCTGAATGCCGATGGCTCTGTAGACAACACCTTTATGGGGGGTGAAGGGCACAAGTTCTACAACCCCTTCCCAACAGAGGTACCCGGAGTGTGGCAAATAGGTGGCAAACTTTGCGAAACCAATGCCTCGCTCATCAAGCAAACTGCCGACAATGGCATTCTGCTCACCTTCCGCGCCAACATCAACATGAAGCTGAAGGCCAACGGCGAGGTAGATGCCTCTTTTGGCAACAGTAGCCCCACCAATGGCCAGCTAAACCTGAGTTTGGGTACTGCCCCTCAAAAGGCCGACTACATTTATGATGTGCACGATGCAGGTGAGGGCGGCCTGTACTTTGCCAGCAATACCCGCGCACTATACGCCGCCCCCTATGATACGGTATTGATTGCCAAAACCACCAAAAACGGACAGATTGCCACCACTTACGGTACAGGTGGTGTTAAAGCCATTGCGCTTGATACCAATACATTTGGCTACGTCAATCTGGCCCGTGAACTTGCATTTGCCCCCAATGGCAAGCTGGTGGTTACAGGTCACTGCTATCGTCGCAGCCATATGGCCAACTATCAAGATGTCTTTGTTGCCCGGTACAACCTGGATGGTACCCCCGATGCCACATTTGGCACAGGTGGTGTTACCTTTATCAATATAGACAATGAAGACCAAACCGCCAGCAACATAGCCATTGGTGCCGATGGTAGTGTTTATATCAGCGGTATTACCGAGAAATTTCTGGCTGGTACCCGTCGCTACTTCACCACACACCTCACCAACACCGGCCTGCCCGATGCCTCATTTGGTACAGGAGGCAACGTAATAAGCACTATACCCGCCAGTGCCATTACCTGGAGCGAAGGTGCCACAGCAGTTACAAGCTATGGTAAGGTATACAAATCTTGCATATACACTGTGGGCTTTATGGACTGGCGTAGCGAGTACTTTGCCTACAATGCTGCAGGTGGTGCCAATACCCAATTTGCTGCAGGTGGTATAGTAAACACTACCGGCCACATCAATAACGACAATTACGAGAAACCTTACCGCATGTATACGCAGCCCGACAATAAGGTGCTCATAATGGGGGCGGGCAATGCACATCCCCTGCTCATGCGCATCAATGGCGATGCTGCACCAGTGGCCGTAGGACAAACAGCAGATGCAGGCTTCAAGGCATGGGTATCGGGTGACTATGCCTATGTAAGCGGCATAGCACCGGGCACACAAGCAAGTGCTATCATTACCACTATTGATGGCCGCATACTAAAGACCTACAATGCCACCATGCTTGCCGGCAACGGCACCAACATGTTGTCCTTGCCCGGCGGTATGGCACCCGGCATGTACATACTGTCGGTACAAACCGAAACTGGCAAACAACAGATCAAATTTGTATACTAATCCATTACCTGTCACCAAAAAAACCAGAGCGTCCCGAAGCAAGCGGGACGCTCCTCTTTTGGCACATACACCAGTTTATCAAGCGATATTGGCCAGTATACAATAATGGCACACGGTTATATTGGGGCACAAAAAAGCCCGGCAATACCGGGCCAATGCATTAGAACAACAGAAATATAACTAACTCATAAACCATGTTACATATACATATACCACTGGTGCAGCCACTATCAACGAGTCGAAACGGTCTAATGCACCGCCATGGCCCGGCATCATATTACCACTGTCTTTTACACCGGCTATACGTTTCAGCTTACTTTCCAGCAGGTCGCCAAGGGTACCGGCCACAGCCGTAAGTACCGACAAGGCTATCCAGTCTACCACCCGCCATGTATGGCTCAGCATACCATACACCACGGCTGCTATCACCGTCAGTAAGGCACCACCAGCCGTACCTTCCCATGTCTTCTTGGGCGATATGGGCGAGAACGGTGTTTTACCTATAAACGAGCCCACTATATAGGCCATAGTGTCGTTTATCCATATCATGGCTATAAGGGCTATTGGCAATACAAAGTCGCTTTGGCGCATCAGCCCCAACAGAATCATGGGTATGGTAATGTAAAAGAGACCACCCGTTGCCTGTATCATGGCCATAAACGACGTACGGGGGTACAACGCACCCACCATAAACATTACGGGCACCAATAGCGGAAGGCACTTAAACAGGCTCCACAGCCCCCCCTGCAAATGGGGTTCTGTGGGCCCGGCAAACACCATCGTCAGCATGGGCGACAGCACGTAGAACACATAGGGCACCCATGCTGGCCAGTAACTGGTGGTATCTATTTTTTGCATCAGGCGCATATAGTCGCGCAGGCACAATACCCCAATCAGGCATACCAATACGGGAAATACCCACTCGTTCTGCCACAGCAGGCCGGTAAGCATTACGGCACCAAATACTATTGCGCTACCCGTACGCTTATAAAAGGTGGGCATGTTCAGTGCCATAGGCAATACATTTTATGGGTTCTCAGAATTTGTTTTTCCACATCATGCTTTCTACCGGGCGGTTGGTGCGGCCGGTATACTTGGCATTGTCTTTACTGTTATACTTGTTCAGCACCTCGCCATCTACCGGGAAGTATATGAGCTGCCCTATGGGCATACCCGCATAGATGCGTACCGGCTGCACGCAAGATATCTCCAAAGTCCATGCGTTGCAGAAGCCCACATCGCCCTTGCCGGCTGTGGCATGTATGTCTATACCCAGCCTGCCGGTAGACGATTTGCCTTCCAGAAACGGCACATGGGCATGCGTCTCGGTATACTCCAGCGTTACGCCCAGGTACAGCATGTTGGGCTGCAGTACATAACCCTCATCTGGTATCTCGAAGTGGGTAATCTGGTTGTGCTTACGGGCATCCAGCAGGGTATCGTTATACATGGCCAGATACCTTCCCAAGTGCACATCGTAAGAGTTGGAACCAAGATTCACCCTGTCGAATGGTTCTATAACTATAGTGCCCTTTTCTATTTCTTCCAGTATCTTTTTGTCAGAGAGTATCATGGCGCAAATATATTATATTCTACGTGTGTACGTGCCATGCCAGGTACATTAGGGGCCTATGTTTTTCCTTTACATACGGCGTTGGGCGTGCATTTTGGTGTATTGAAGATGCCTACCCAACCCTACCATTGTTTGGTGCTGTCATATTGCCAAATTTATCTTGTATGTCTTAGAGATAAAATTGATATTTTTGCCACCCTTTACAAAAACAGAATATGGAATACAGAGAGATTGTTGCGGTAACAGGCCTCAGCGGATTGTACCAACTAATGGCCACCAAGGCCGACGGAGCTATTGTGCGCAATGTAGCCGATAAGACTACCCGTTTTATATCTGCACGCCAGCACAACGTAACCCCGCTGGAGAGCATAGAGGTGTACACCACAGGCGACAACGTGCGCCTGCACCTTGTGTTTATGAAAATGCTGGAGAACGAAGCTACCAATGCCCCATCGGCAGTGAAGATAAATGACAACGCTGCTATCAAGGCTTACTTCAAGGGCATATTTCCCGAGTTTGATGAAGACAGGGTATATGTGAGCGACATGAAGAAGATGCTGAAGTGGTTCGAGATTCTGAAGAGCAACGACTTGCTGAAGGAAGAAGCAGAAATGACCGAAGACGCTACAGAAGAAAACGCTGGCTAAAGCCGTATACGGGGCATAGCCCCAATAAAAGTACAGTAGCCGTACAGGATGCATTTTTGTAGTACTCTGAAAAGAATACTTTTATATCTTTACCCAGCTACGTAAAGTATTAGCCGATGAAAAGATTCTTACTCGTTCTATTTGCCTGCCTTTGGGTGGTAATAGGCATGACCAGTTGCCGCATGCGGTATGCCGGTAGGAATGCACATACCATGACCCCGAAAAACGGGTCTTACCGTACGCACCGCCACTTTGGTGCCCGGCACACCGTGAAGCCACGGATGAATATTTGGGGTCGTAAACACTATGGCCCCCGCCCGTACAGGCACCGTGGGCGGTACAGGTATTAGTATTGAAGCCACTAAATGCAAACAATAACAGGAAGCCGGGTATATGCCCGGCTTCTGTTGTATATGGCTATAGGCATGGGCTATAAAAAAAATATTTACGATAGTTGTAGGTTCGTTCAGTATTTCGTGTACCTTTGCCGTCCCAAAAGCGGGTGTGGTGAAATTGGTAGACACGCCAGACTTAGGATCTGGTGCTGTGAGGCTTGGGGGTTCGAGTCCCTCCACCCGCACCAAAGTAAGAGCGGAGAGCAGCAAAGCGAAAGCGATGTGCTCTCCGTTTTTCTTTTACCAATACTTCCTTTTGGGCTTAGTTGGCATGTATAATAAGGCATATTGAATGCCTATATAGAAAAAGAAAACTTCATACACACTCATCT
>JAGKWS010000151.1 GCA_021151685.1 Chitinophagaceae bacterium | reverse complement strand
AATAAACGCAGTTTTTTTATTCATGACCTTTCAAATACCTTAAACTAAGGCCCAACAAGACTTCCAGCGTCTTTCACCATTACAAATGTCTATTAAGCCAAAGTCTCTGATATTGTGAAGATGTCTTTGAAAAGGAATACTACTGGACTATCAGTTTTTCGCTCCAGCGGCCGTTAGGCGTGGTGGCCTGCACGAAATACATACCTGGTGCTTCGTTTATGAGCAGTATATTGTCGTAGTTGGTAGTAGTGTTTATTTGCTTTACAACACGGCCAGCTATGTCTGTAACTACTATCTGAGCATTTTGAGATAGCGGTGTAGAGAGCCGGAAGGTAATGAGGCCTGTGCCGGGATTGGGGAATACACTGAAATCGCCTTCGGCAAACACAGATACTGATGGGGCCGAAGCAATGCGGGCACCGCAAATGATGCCTTTAACTGGCTTGGTAGGCGTAACCGCGCGCAGATTGAACAGTGTGCTGCCAATAAACAAATTGCCACAGGTATCGGCATGCAAACCATAGGGCACTATAAGTGCCGCTGTGGCCGGGCCATTATCGCCTATCACATCGGGGCCGGTAAAGAAATCGCCTTTGCCTGCGTAAGTTGTAATAATACCTGTACCAGTTGCTACTTTGCGTACCCTTTGGTTGGATGCATCCGAGATGTATACATTTCCTTGCCTGTCGGCAGATACCCTTACGGGGTTGTTGAGTTTTGCTGCATTAGCCGGGCCACCATCGCCTGCAAACCCCATATCGGTACCTGCGAATGTAGAAATGATGCCAGCACTGTTGATGACACGTACACGGTGGTTTTTATAGTCGGCTATAAACAGATTGCCAAATGCATCGGTGCAAATACCACGTGGCTGGTCGAGCCGTGCATTGATGGCAAGGCCTCCATCGCCACTGAGGCCATACACACCTTTTATGCCTGCGTAAGTGTATATTTTACCATTGGAGGCCGATACAAACCGTATAATATTGTTACCCAATTCGGCTATGTATATATTGTTGTCATTGTCTACTGCCACATCATACGGGCTGTTCATTTTAGCAGAGTCTGCAGCCCAGCCATCGCCGGCATAACCAGTTTGCCCGCGTGTACCTGCCACTACTGTAACAGAATCGTTTTTCAAGTTTACCCGCAAAACTGTACTTACACCATCTGCTATAAGTAGGTTCCCTTTTTTGTCAATGCAAAGACCCGCTACACCCTGCAGTTTGGTATTGATGGCAAGGCCTGTCTTGGCTGTATTTAATGCGTTGTCTGCTGCATAGGGCTGCCCGATAATGGTGGTGATTGTGCCTGTATCATCTATTTTACGTACACAAGCATCGTTCATATAGCCTATAGGGCCGCCATCGCCTATGTATAAATTACTTTTACTGTCTTTGCATACGCTCATGGGGGAACGCAATGAAGCAAGCAGAGCTTTTGAACTGTCGCCAGTGTGGCCATGACTGTTGTTGCCAGCAATATGTATCATGTACTGGGCATTGGCTGAAGCGAAACCCAGAGACATGGAAGAATACAAGACCAGCGAGCGTATTAGTTTTTTCAAAACGGGAATTTTTGGTGTTTTTACAATAGAGGTAAAAGTAACGTATTTTTTTCTTTTTGCGTATAAATGTGACGAGTATGCCCGTTGTACCGCAAAGGATTACAGACATTAGGCGTGCTGGCCATGTTGTTATGATGACATGGCAGCTATGGCATGAAGTAAAAATAAAGAAAGTAGTAAACCGTATATGATAATTGCTTAATTTTGCCGTCCCAATGGCTGAAAAGTGTTGGTTTTGAGGATAAAAGTAGGGTGGATTTGTGTTTGTAGTGGCTTTTGCAATGATTTGTAAAAAACCTTCAAAAAATATTTTGCAAATTCAAAATGTTCGCTACCTTTGCAGTCCCAAATTTTTAACGGGAGAAGATATTTATAAGTATGTCACAGCGTATCAGAATAAAGCTAAAATCTTACGACCATAATCTGGTAGACAAGTCAGCAGATAAGATCGTAAAGACGGTGCGCAATACAGGAGCAGTGGTTACAGGCCCTATTCCTTTGCCCACAGAGAAGAAGATCTTTACAGTACTGCGCTCGCCGCACGTTAACAAGAAAGCACGTGAGCAGTTCCAGCTTTGCACGCACAAGCGTTTGTTGGATATCTATACGTCATCTTCGCGTACTGTTGATGCTCTTTCGAAGCTCGACCTGCCAAGTGGTGTTGAAGTAGAGATTAAAGCTTGATAGCGATTTTTTCCTGCAAGAGGAAATAAGATTGCCCCAGTTCTTTAATAACATTGAAAAATAGCTGATCCCGGCCCACACATTACGGACCCGGGCGCTCGGCCAAATTAAAATAATAATGAAAGGTATTATTGGTAAAAAAATCGGTATGACCAGCATTTTTGAGCCCAATGGTAAGCAGATTGCCTGCACCATTATCGAGGCTGGTCCATGTGTGGTTACTCAAAAGAAGACCGTGGATACCGACGGTTACAACTCTCTGCAGATCGCATACGGCGACGCAAAACAAAAAAACACGCCTAACGCGCAAGTACATCACTTTGCCAAGGCAGGCACTACTCCCAAGAGTGTCGTTAAGGAAATTCGCAATTGTTCCATAGATAAGAATGTAGGTGAAAACATTACCTGCGAAATATTTACCGAAGGTGAAAAAGTAAGTGTAATTGGCACTTCTAAAGGTAAAGGTTTTCAGGGTGTTGTAAGACGCCATGGATTTAGTGGTGTGGGCGAAGCTACGCACGGTCAGCACGATCGTCAGCGCGCACCAGGTTCGGTAGGTGGTTCTTCTTACCCCAGCCGCGTTTTCAAAGGTATGCGTATGGCAGGCCGCATGGGTAATGACCGTGTAAAAGTAAAAGCACTACGTGTAGTAAAGGTTTTCCCAGAGCAGAATTACATTTTGATCAGCGGTTCCGTTCCGGGACATAACGGTTCTATTGTTTTAATCCAGAATTAAGTTCAGTCATGACAGTTGACGTATTAAATATAAGAGGCGAAAAAACAGGCCGTTCGGTTGAACTTCCTGCAGATATATTCGGAATTGAGCCAAACGATCATTGTATTTACCTTGCGGTAAAACAATACATGGCTGCCCAACGCCAGGGTACACACAAGACCAAAGGTCGTTCTGAAGTACAAGGTTCTTCTAAGAAACTGCACAAGCAGAAAGGTACTGGTGGTTCTCGTAAGGGTAACATCCGTAACCCTTTGTACAAGGGTGGTGGTACTATGTTTGGTCCTAAGCCGCATAGTTACACATTCAAACTGAACCGTCAGGTGAAAAATATTGCAAAAATGTCTGCACTTACGTACAAGGCTCGCGAAAGCAAAGTTGTTGTAGTAGAAGACCTTGCAATAAGCACTCCTCGTACTAAAGATTTCGCTGGCATGCTGAATGCATTGAAAGGCGAAAGTAGAAAAACTATGGTGATACTACCTGCATACGACCAGAACGTATATTTGAGCGGACGTAACATAGCATCGCACAAAACTGCATTGCTGCACGACATCAACACGTACGATATCACTAATGCTAACGTTTTGATTTTCACTGAATCGGCTGTGTCTAAGCTGAATGAGGGTGAGCTGACAGAAGCGTAAATAGTAGCCGCTGGTGTGTAGTGCGCCGGCAACAAAACAGAGGTCATAATTTGATGTTGCCTGAAGGCTCCATCAGCTAATAAAAAAGAAAATGAAACTTTCAGACGTACTGGTAAGACCGGTTATTACCGAAAAAGTAAACGGCCAGATGGAGCGCAGCGGTCGCTACACGTTCGTTGTGGGTCATGCGGCAAATAAGCTGGAGATTAAGAAAGCTATAGAGAGCTTTTATGGTGTTCGCGTTGCGGGTGTAAACACAATAGTAGTGCCTGCAAAAAACAAATCACGCTTCACTAAGGCAGGTATGCTTACAGGTCGTAAGCCTTCTTACAAGAAAGCAGTTGTGACGCTTGCTGAGGGAGATACAATAGATTTCTTTACAGCTGAATAAGTATATAGTACTAAAGTAACAAAATCTGGTAGCGGCGTAGGCCGCGCCGCATAAAGAAAATAAAATGGCATTACGTAAATATAAACCGGTAACAGCCGGTACGCGCTGGAGGATAGGTAACGCTTATGCAGAAGTTACTACTAACGTGCCTGAGAAGAGTCTTTTGGAGGCTAAGTCTGGTACCGGTGGTCGTAACGTTCAGGGCCGTCGTGCGATGCGCTACATTGGTGGTGGTAACAAAACTAAGTACCGCATCATCGACTTTAAGCGTAACAAGAATGGAATCAAGGCTACTGTGAAGAGCATTGAGTACGATCCGAATCGTACAGCCTTTATTGCCCTGCTGGCCTATGCCGATGGTGAGAAGCGTTATATTATAGCCCCTCAGGGTTTGGAGGTTGGTGCCACTGTAGAAAGTGGTAGCACTGTAGCCCCTGAAGTAGGCAACGCATTGCCACTAAAAAATATGCCTCTGGGTACTGTAGTACACAATGTAGAGTTGCAGCCAGGTCGTGGTGGTGCAATGGTTCGCTCGGCTGGTACTTATGCTCAGCTGAATGCGAAAGAAGAAAAGTACTGTGTATTGAAGATGCCGAGTGGTGAATTGCGTAAGGTGCTGAGCACTTGTATAGCTACTGTAGGTATTGTATCAAACAGTGATCACGGTTTGCAGTCTATGGGTAAAGCAGGTCGTAACCGCTGGAAAGGTATACGTCCAAGAAACCGCGGTGTTGCGATGAACCCTGTAGATCACCCGATGGGTGGTGGTGAAGGTCGTTCTTCTGGTGGTCATCCACGTAGCCGTAAAGGTAAATATGCTAAGGGTGAGATTACACGCAGCCGTACAAAAGCATCTAACAAGCTTATTATACAGCGCAGGAACGGTAAGAAACTTCCTTCATAGTTTAGGTTTAAGAATAGGTTTATTAATCAATCAGTCTGCCCTAGTGGCGATCAATAAAAGTCAGTTAACATGGCTCGTTCAATTAGAAAAGGACCTTATGTAGACGCAAACCTCAGCAAGAAGGTTGACGCTATAAACGATGGTAAGGCAAAAAAAGGTGTTGTAAAGACATGGAGTCGTCGCAGCACTATCACTCCAGAGTTTGTAGGCCATACTTTTGCTGTGCACAACGGTAACAAGTTCATACCTGTGTATGTAACTGAGTATATGGTTGGGCATAAGTTGGGTGAGTTTTCTCCTACACGCAACTTCAAGGGTCATAGCGGACAGAAATAGTGTGTGACAGAGGGTGTGCCACATATTGTGTCTTACTGACAGTACGAGGTTCATCAACAACACTGTAATTTGATTTTGATTGTGTGCGTATACACATCGAGGAACAATAAATAATAACAGGTGCGGCCGTAAATATGTGCTGCGTCAAGATAATAAAACAGAAAAATGGAAGCTGTTGCCCGTTTAAGGAATGTACCAACGTCTCCGCGCAAGATGCGCCTGCTGGCCGACCTCGTTCGCGGTATGGATGTTGAAAACGCGCTGAATACTTTGAAATTCAGCCCCAAGCACAACTCCGTGCCAATGGAAAAACTTTTGGTTAGCGCAATTGCTAACTGGAGAGTGAAGAATGAAGGTGTGGATATTGTTGATGCTAACTTGTATGTAAAGACAATATTTGTGGATGGTGGCCGTATGCTGAAGCGTATGCGCCCTGCGCCACAGGGACGTGCCTACAGAGTGCGTAAGCGCAGCAACCACGTTACTATAATAGTAGACAGCCGCAACCAGATTGCTGCACAAAGCGTAAATACAGAAAACTAAAAATATCAAAGCTTAATAACAATCGTAATGGGTCAAAAATGTAATCCTATAGGTAACAGGTTGGGCATCATCCGCGGATGGGACTCAATGTGGTATGGCGAAAAGAAGGACTTCGGCGCTAAGCTTGTTGAAGACCACAAAATACGCAATTACCTCAACGCACGTATTAACAAGGGCGGTATCTCTCGCATCGTTATCGAGCGTACATTGGGCAAGCTCATCGTTACCATCCACACTTCAAAGCCCGGTATCATCATCGGTAAGGGCGGTACAGAAGTAGACCGTATCAAAGAGGAGCTGAAGAAGCTTACCAAGAAGGATGATGTACAGATCAACATTATGGAGATCCGTCGTCCTGAGTTGGACTCAATGATAGTAGGAGAGACAATTGCCCGCCAGATTGAAGGCCGCGTAAGCTACAAGCGTGCGATTAAGATGGCAATTTCTACTGCTATGCGCATGGGTGCTGAAGGTATTAAGATTAAGGCCGGTGGTCGTCTGAACGGTGCAGAAATCGCTCGTACAGAAGAATTCAAGCAAGGTCGCACTCCATTGCACACATACCGTATGGATATCGATTATGCATCGGTATACGCAATGACTGTATATGGT
>JAGKWS010000150.1 GCA_021151685.1 Chitinophagaceae bacterium | reverse complement strand
AGACTTGATGATGTTTTTCATTGTAGTTCGTTTTGTAGTGTTTTTGTTAGTTGTTTGTTTGTGTTATGCCAGTAGTATTACCAACTACGTGCCAGAAATGCAATGCATTGATAGTCAATGCTAAGCAACTTTGGCACGGCACAAAAATATCCATTTCGCGGATGCAATTTCCAAATTTTGGACAGAGATGGAGATTTCATGCCTCCAGAACAGGGCATGAATGTGGTAGAGCAAGCAAGGCTAATGCCTGTTGTGACAAATTATTTTTACACGTTGACGTACCCCCTATACTCAGAAATGCGGCGCGCAATTCTTTATGCGGTAAGCCTTATTGCTCCATGTTGCTCCTTTACCATCAAAATGCAGACGTACCAACATACCACGACTCGTGGCATCACCATCCTGATCGAATATGAAGTTGCCAATGCTATAGAAAACCGGCTTGCCCGCTATTACCACCATGGGCACTATCACATGCGGATGATGCCCCACTATGGCATCGGCCCCGGCGGCTACAAGCTGTGCTGCCTGCTGGCGTTGTATGGCTGCGGGGCGGGACTGGTACTCGCCCCCCCAATGGAGTATGACGACGATATGATGGGCGGGGTGTTGTTGTTTGTATGCAGCTATCGTTGCAGCTATTTCTTCGGGGCTCATTTGGCAGACACCTGCCGCATTGGGCTGGTAAGGCCAACTCTCCAGCGGCATGGGTACCGATGAGAAAAGGGCTACAGTGTCTTTGTTCTTGTATATAAGCACAGGCGCACAAGCATCGGCCTGACTGTTGCCGTAACCTACTGGTACCATGCCATGGGCAACTACCTGATTGCGGGTATCGGTCATGCCTTCCCGCCCCTGGTCGTTGGTATGGTTGTTGGCCATTACCAAATGCGTTACACCAGCGCGGCGCACATCGGCCAGCCAGTCCGGCTCGGCCCGGAAGCGGAAGCGTTTGTGTATAGGCGACTGCCGGGTAGTTACCGGGCATTCCAGATTCACCACCACCGCATCGGCATCAGTCCACTGGTGGCGCACATCGTCAAACAACCACGGTACACCCTTACGGTCTATCACCTGCCGCACACCACGGTCCAGCAGCATATCGCCGGCAAAATAGATGGTAAGGCCATCGGCATGTGGTTTGCAGTTACCCGCAAACAAACTACATGACAGTACCAACCACTTTGCAAGTCGTTTTAGCATCCTGTATGGTAAAACACTTTGTCATCGTTTACGGGAGCTTCGGTCTCGGGCAGCAGCAATGGTTGCATCCATTCGGGCACCGCTGGTACTTTAGCGGGTTCTTCCAGCATTTTTTGCCACTCTTCGTCGGTAAGGCGTGTACCCAATGGTTGCACAAATTCGTAATAGCTGAAGGTTGCCCCCTTAGTCAGGTATAGTTTCCCTTCTATCTCTACCACGGCATACAGGTCGTTCACCAGTCCCACGCCCTCGTGCAGCACGCCATTTTTGTTGCAGCCACTTATGTTGCGGGTATACACATCGGCCACTACCGCTACCGATTTGCCGGCCCCCTTCACATCGTCCCATTTATCTACATAGGCACCGGGCTCTATTACAGAGAGCGTCAGTCGTTCTACCTCAGACCCAATGATCTCAATGGTCTCATACTCCTGACTGGTGAGTTTTTCGCCCCGCAGCTCTTTTTCGCTGGCACTCAACAAAAAGGTGGCAGCGTCCTTCATTCCGGAAGTGATGCTGGTAGTCTCTTCGCTTTCCATACCATAGGTTTTCAGCATAGTTTCGGTAAGGGTCAGCAGTTCGGTCATACACTTCCAGAAGGCTGTATTGGGTTCTACATAGCCTACCGTTATGGGTTTGGGTGGGCCTCCGCCACCACACTCGGCGGCCATAGGCTGCTCGGCATACAATATGGCATCGTGTTTCAGCTCTGCCCACGATGCCAGTGCTGTATTCAGGTTCTTGCGTGCCCAGCGGTCGGTTTGCATGAGGGGTGGGTAGCGGTTATCTTTCAGTTGCAATGTCTTCAGGCATTGCATCCATTTGCTGTACACATCATCGTCCCAGCCGGTATATTGCTGAAACTGCAAACCCAGCCGGGCCAGCTCGCGTGCATAGGCAGGCCACGCAGCACCATCCTTATATTCATTCATCAGTATTTGTTCGGCAGTTTTGCTGCCCAGTACAGCCATCACATCCAGCCCGCGCGGGTAAGCCCGTTGTGCATTTGGGCGCACGTCTACCAACTCCTGCATTATTTCGTTATCAAATACATACCGCTGTGGCATCATGTTTATCTTGTCTTCGCAGCTCACCGCTATTTTGGGTTTTATGCGGTTGCGTGTGGGGGCCAGCGCATTCATAGCCGCAGTCATTCGCCCAATAGCTGCAGGTTCCATGGCTTGTGCCACACTGGCAATGTTGGCCGTTTTCAGTTCGCCGGCTATATCATATACACTCAGGTTGTCGGGGCTGCCTATCAGGAAGGCTATAGGCTGGTATACCCGCTCGTATAGTGCCATCAGTGGCTTGCCGGTTGCGCCCTTACCACTATTCAGTATAGCGGCCATCATGGTAGCTCGCTCCATGCCGGTGGCGTCTTTCTGGCACATAAACGAATGTTGCAGCCACATCATAGCGCGAAAGTATCGCTGGGCGGTATCGGTTTTGGTATAGTGCCCCCTTGGCTTAAAGAGGCTATAATTAAAATAGACATCGCCCCCATGCAGTGCCGATGGACCATCCTCGCCCCGCTCTATAGCGGCTATTTCCGCCGCTACCTTATCGGCATAGGGTGCGGGCAGGTCTTTCTTTACCCCCGTTAGCAGGTAGTAAGGTATGGCACTGCTGGCGGCTACATACGTTGCGTGGTCGCGCAGGCGGGCATCGGTGGTGGTCTGCATGGTTTGCATGGCTGTGTTATACATGCCATCGCTCAGTTGGGCAATAGCCGGCACCAGTTGTTGTTGTTCCAGCACCCGCAACAGGTAAGAGAAGTACATGTGGTATAGCTGCAGGTACATATCGGTAGTTACAAAGTTGGGTAACTGCTGATAGTCGTTTTCCTCATAGACATGAAACAGTTGCTGGTTTTTGCGCGGCACTATCGCAAAGTTGTTGGCGGCCAACCGCTGCATCAGCGAGTCGGGCAGTTTCTGAAACTGGAACACATTGATGATGTTGGCCACATTGGCCAGTTTTTCACCATTACGCTCCACATAGTTGTTGCGCAGCAGTGTGGCCTCTTGTGCCGCTATACGCTGCACAAAAGCCTGCTCTGTGGGTGTTAGTGTCACGGTGGCATAATTAGTACCATCTACTCCCTTTTCATCCAACGTCTCCCAACGGTAAGACATGATAGAGTCATACCCTTCCATATGGGCATCAAAGTAGCCACGAAGGTCGGCCTCCATAAAGCAGTGCCCTGCTTTGGCGTATATCATGCCCTTCAGTATGCGCAGCTCGGCCAGCGAGCGTGTAGAGATGTCCTGATTCAGGTTTATGTGTTGCAGCGAGTCGGCAGTTATCCATATGGCACTTTGGTCGCCAATGCCCTTGGTATTTGCGGGTTGTTTTTTGCTGTCGGCACACGATGCCAGCAAACCAGCAGCCAGCAGCAGAGATATGTATACTTGTTTCATTGGTTGTATTCAATTTGCCAAAAATACGTTGCGTGCTTCATCTTCGTTGCGCTGCCGGTAGCTATATTCTTGCAATACCAGCCCAAAGCCATGCCAGTAATACAAGCCAACCAACCATGTGCCATCATTGGCACGCTCCAGCGTGCGTACCATGGTGCGGCCGTTTTGCTGTTTCAGTTGCACATCCTGTAGCCGGTGCGCCACACCACTGCCCAGCCATAGCGGCCGCAGGTGCCCATCCACCACTTTTAGTATAAATAATCGTTTTGCCATGGTGGTATCGTAGCGGGTAGGCTTTACCACGCCCAGCACCACATCGGCATTGCCATTGCCGTCTATGTCGCCACAAGATGTGTGGTACACCCCATATGGCACCGGCCACGTAGCCCATACAGTATCACTATCAGCCTTCAATGTTTGCAATGCATAACTCTGCGGGCCATCGCCCACCAGCCGCACATGGTAGTGTCGGCCACCCGACTGTAACTCGCAAATTTCTGCTGTTACAGGCCGGGAGCAGCCCCATACGGCCATGCTGCCTATTGCAGCCAACAACCACATAATGCGTTTACCCATATATACCGTGCAAAGTACGTAGCAATCTAAACAACACGGTTAACGTCTCAATGTTCTACTAAAAACTATCTTCGCAAATGCAACTGTGTTGCATTTGTTTGTATATTTGCAATAGAGTCGCAATAGTAAGTTTGTTTTGGCAGAATACGTTGCCGCAACACCTGTAACCTATGTACCACCATATTGCTGGCAGAAAAAGATTTGATAACAAACGAACCGTGTCTATGCCACTGGCATTGGTTACTTTTCGGGCAAAAATGAAACATATGAAACACACGCCATTTTGCCGCATAGCACTGCTGGTGCTGGCACTAACCAGTAGTACTGCCAGCCGGGCGCAGGATGCCCCCACAGAAAACACCCTGATAGAGTACCCCGTATTGTGGCAGCAAACGGCTGCCGAATACCGCGCCCTGTGCTATCAGGCATTTAATGCGGCTACATTGCAATTACAATCTTTGCCAAAGAAAAAGCTGCGCAAGGGCCAACTGGCTATAGTAACCGACCTTGATGAGACCATTCTGGACAACAGTTATTACGAGGCGCAACAAATAAAAGATGGGGCCGAATATAGCGATGCGGCATGGAAACGCTGGACGAATAAATCGGCGGCCACTGCGGTGCCCGGTGCGGTGGCATTTCTGCAACTGGCGGCCAGCAAGGGGGTAACCATCTTCTACATTAGTAACCGCGATACTACAGAGGTAACCAGCACCGTAACCAACCTGAAACAGCTGGGGCTGCCAGATGCCGACAAGGAGCATTGTTTGTTCCTCACCAACAAATCGTCGAAAGAAGCGCGTAGAAACAAAGTATCGGCCAAATATGAAATAGTAATGTTGCTGGGCGACAACCTGAACGACTTTAATACTGCTTTTGAAAAAAAGAGCATTGCCGACAGGCTGATAGAAACAGATAAGGTAACAGCCGATTGGGGCAGGAAGTTTATAGTGCTACCCAACGTTATGTATGGCGAATGGATGAAGGCGATATATGAATACAAAAACGGACTGACACCACAACAAAAAAAGAACATAAGAACCGAACTGCTAAATGGCTACTGACGGCACACGGCAGATATTCTGGTTCCCAAAATAATCTATGAACACCATCACCCGCAGAACGCTGCTGAAACAGGCAATCATGGCATCGGGCACATTGCTGCTGCCACGGGCTGTTACCGCTACCACAAAACAACAACATATGAAGGAGCCAACAAATTTTCACGCCATTGTTATAGGTGGCAGTTATGCCGGTATGTCGGCAGCCATGGCACTGGGTCGCTCGGTGCGCAATGTGCTTATCATTGATGCTGGCAAGCCCTGCAACCGGCAGACACCCCACTCGCACAACTTTCTGACACAGGACGGCAGCACTCCCGCTGCAATAGGGGCCGTGGCAAGGGCGCAGGTACTTGCCTACCCTACGGTGCAGTGGGTACAGGGTACGGCTGCAAGCGCAGTACCTACAGCGGCTGGCTATGCCGTTACCACACAAGAGGGCCACACCTACACCTGCCGCAAGCTGATACTGGCCACCGGTATTGCCGATACCATGCCTGCTATACCGGGCTTTGCCGATTGCTGGGGCATATCGGCCATACACTGCCCGTACTGCCACGGCTACGAGTACCGTGGCCAGCCCACAGGCATATGGGCAAGTGGCGAGAGGGCCATGCATCTGGCCACGCTTGTAGCCAATCTCACACCCCACATTACGCTGTTTACCAATGGCCCGGAAAACCTCAGCGCAGACAAGCTGGCAGCCCTGCAACGCAGCAATATTGCAGTAGAAACAGCATCTATAACAGAGATACAGCACAACAAGGGGTATATGCAGGCTGTAACACTGGCCAATGGCAAGCGTATAACAATACAAGCACTGTATGCCGCGCTGCCCTTTACACAACACAGTACTATACCCCATGCACTGGGCTGTACGCTTACCGAGTACGGACATATACAGACCGATGCTTTTCAGAAAACCAGCATGCCAGGGGTATATGCCTGTGGCGATTGTGCCAGCCCCATGCGGGCAGTAGCTGCGGCTGTAGCCACTGGCAACCTGGCCGGTGCTATGGCCAACAAAGAGCTGGTTGATGAAGACTTTGGGACATAGCCAAAATGAAAAAGAGTACCCTGGACAGGGCACTCTTTGTAGCCTTTCGGCTCACTACAATGAATCTTGAAACAATGAAGCCCGTAGTAGTTGCTTCACGTTTATAATATCTTGAATTAGTTATAATTTACGGTTACCGGTACGCCTGTTGCATTGGTGTACAAACCACTTGCCTGACCAGCAGCTACATTCAGCGTAGCACCTACATTCAGTGTCTCGGTACCACCTGCACTCAGCAGACCAGTGGCAGATGGCATTGAGGTAAAGTTGTCAACAGTC
>JAGKWS010000149.1 GCA_021151685.1 Chitinophagaceae bacterium | reverse complement strand
GGCAGTGCGGTGGTGAGTGTAACTCCGCTGGTAACCCCAGAGGTGAGCCTGTCATCGGACAAGGGCAGCAGCATATGTGCGGGTACAGCAGTAACGTATAGTGCAACTGCGGTGAATAGTGGTACTACACCTGTGTACGAATGGCGTGTGAATGGTGCTGTAGCAGGTACAGGAGCCAGCTATAGCTACAGCCCTGCCGATGGCGATGTGGTACGTGTGAAGTTGACAAGCAATGCGACTTGCCCATCGGTAAGCAGTGTAAGCAGCGAGCTGACAATGACAGTACGTGCGAACCTGACCCCGGCGGTAGTGGTAACAGCTAATTCGGGTAACAACATCTGTGCAGGAACAGCAGTAACCTACAGTGCTGCAGGCGTGAACGGTGGTAGTGCGCCTGTGTATACATGGGTATTGAATGGTGCGCCTGTAGCGGGAGCAACGAACACTGTGTACAGCTACACACCGGCCAATGGTGATGTGGTACTGTGCCGCCTGACTAGCAGCTATGGTTGTGTAACTACGAACGATGTAGCGAGCAACAGCACTACAATGAGTGTAGCCCCTGTGTTTGTACCAGAGGTAGAGGTGTCAGCGAACCCCGGTACAGTAGTACCAGCGGGTACTGGCGATACCGGTGAACGGAGCTACACAGTCAACGTTCAAGACAGCGAACCTGCGGAATGGCGACTCTGTAACGTGCCGTGTAACAGGTACAGGTGCATGTGGCAAAACTACCATCAACTCGGTGGGCATGACCGTAACGCCCGCTACCGCGATTCAAACAACTGTACTTACCAACGCAGACCTTCGTTTGTACCCCAACCCGAATACAGGTGTGTTTGAGGTGCGAGGCACGGTAGGCGTGCAGACCGATGTGGAAGCACAGTTGGAGGTAACGAATGTATTGGGTCAGGTAGTATACCGTGGTGCAGCGCATACCCGTGGAGGCGAGTTGGGAGCCCGCATAGAGCTGGGTGGCAACATGGCCAACGGTATGTATCTGCTGAATATAACGGTAGGCGAGAGCCGTCAGTCGTTCCACTTTGTGGTGAAACAGTAAGTGTATAATTTGTTGTCTTTTATATGATGGCTGGGTTGCGGTGCAAGCGCAACCCAGCTTTTTTTGTATGAAACCACCTACTTTTGATTTTGGAAATGTTACGAATATTATTGTTGTTCATGTTTTTGTGCTCGTTTACAGGATTGAGCGCGCAACAGGGAGGCGTATCGCCGGCAGATGGGATGCGTATAGAAAAGGTATGGAGTCAATTTGCCCAAGCTATATCTGCAAGGGATAGTTTGGGTCTTTACAAACTTTCGCTGCAAGATATTTCCTGTTTGGGGTGTACATCTGATACCTCTACAAATGGCTATTACGAGCCATCATCCATATTTTTTCGCAAGGTGTTGGCTATATGGCCACAGAGTCAGTTTTGGGGACATGTAACTGCATCGCGATATTGGGTGAACACGATAGTGACCAGTAAGTGCCCCGCCAATTTGCCACCTGAGAAAAAGCATTATGTAATATATGAGTTGGCGTTTGCAGACATCAGTAAGCAGGGTAGTAATGCAGCGAGTTGGGTGTTTCAGTTTGTAGATTTGAACGGAACGCTTCTGTTTTTTGGGATAGCAGCGGTACATTAGGCCCGTGGTTTTGTGAAGATGACAAAGTAAGTGCACCATTTCGACAATCATCTGCCTTATGTGCGATCTTCACTTAAGTTATATTCATTGTGCTTTAGGGGTGTTTTTGGTACAACTTTGTTACTTTTTTGCCATAGGAAGGACTGTGGCGGTAAAAAGTGCCTTGTTTCGGTGAAAAACAACTTTCAACATAAACACAAGCAATAAATCTTGAACAGGCTCTAAAATAAGTACGGTTTCGAGGTAGCGCATTCACGTAAAATGCCCCGAATATTCCACGCTATTCATTAAATTGCACCGTCAACCTGATTGCCGTCATAGCGGCATTTTACGCTCACATTTATTTGGAAAATGAAGGACTTCTCGTTTGTTACAGGATCTACACCGGAGTATATCGAATCTTTGTATCGCGATTTTGCTAAGGATTCTACAATAGTAGATCCCGAGTGGCGCAAGTTTTTTGAAGGTTTTGACTTTGCGGTCAACAACAATATGGTGTCGTTACCTGGTGATAAGGCCAGTGTCAATGCCAGCCAGTTGGAAAAGGAGTTGGGTGTGTTTGAATTGATACGCTGTTACCGTAAGCGTGGGCATCTTTTGTCTACTACAAACCCTATACGCGCCCGCAGGGACCGTAAGGCTCAGTTGGATTTGGCTCGTTTTGGTTTGTCGGAAGCAGATATGGGGACGAGTTTTTTTGCTGGAAAGTATCTGGGGCTTAAGGATGGTAAGCTAAAGGATATAGTTGCGAAGCTGAAAGCCCTTTATACCAGTAATGTAGGTGTAGAGTACACTTATATTAATGATACGGAAAAATATCAGTGGTTTCAGGCTAAGTATGAAGAACTGATGTTGCAGCCATTGAGCCTTGTGCAGCGCAGGCGCATACTGGAAAAGCTGAATGAGGGTGTTATATTCGAAAAGTTTTTGAATACCAAATTCATTGGTCAGAAACGTTTTGGCCTTGAAGGTGGTGAAGCTACCATAGCCGCATTGGATGCCATCATAAACGGTGCTGCTGTTGCCGGCGTGCGTGAGGTGGTGATTGGTATGGCACACCGTGGCCGACTGAATATACTGGCGAATATACTACGCAAGACCTATGAGCAGATATTTTCGGAGTTTGAAGGGAACCTGCCCGAGGATATGACTATGGGCAGTGGGGATGTTAAATATCACCTTGGGTATCATAGTGATATAGTGACACCTGATAGTAAAAATATTAATGTGCAGCTTACGCCGAACCCCTCGCATCTGGAGGCGGTGAACCCGGTGGTTGCCGGCTTTGCCCGTGCCAAGGCCGATACATTGTATGATAGTGACTACAGCAAGGTATTGCCGATACTGATACATGGTGATGCGGCGGTTGCAGGGCAGGGTATCATATATGAGCTGTTGCAGATGTCTAAACTGGAAGGTTATAATACGGGTGGAACTATTCACTACGTAATCAACAACCAGATAGGCTTTACCACCGATTTTGATGATGCCCGTTCTTCGGACTATTGTACCAGCATTGCATCTATGTTGCAGTGCCCTGTGCTGCACGTGAATGGTGATGATGCAGAAGCTGTTGTAAAGTGCGCTATGCTGGCAATGGCCTACAGGCAGGAATTTAACGAGGATATATTTATAGACATGGTATGCTACCGTAAACATGGGCATAACGAGAGTGATGAGCCTAAGTTTACACAGCCACAACTATATGCGCTGATAGAAAAGCATACCAACCCGAGGGAGATATATACACAATACTTGTTGCAGAACGGTGCAGCGGATGCGCAGGAGCTGGCCAAGGAAATGGAAACCCGTTTTTGGAATGACTTGCAGCAGCGACTGGATGAAGTGAAACAAAAGCCTCTTCCGTATAAATATCAGAAACCGGAATTGTGGTGGAATGAACTGCGGAAAGCCACTGCGGCCGATTTTGAAGGGTCGCCCGATACGTCTATTACAGAAGAGCAATTCCGCCAGTATCTTTCATCTATAATGCGCTGGCCCGAAGAATTCAGCCCGCTGCGCAAAGTAGAGAAGTTGTTGCAGGATAAGGTGAAACTATTTGAGGCAGAGGGTAAAGTAGACTGGGCTACCGGCGAGCTGCTGGCATATGCCAGTTTGCTGGCGGCAGGTAATGATGTGCGCCTGAGTGGTGAGGATGTGAAGCGTGGTACGTTTTCTCATAGGCATGCAGTAATGTATGACCAGAATACGAACAAACCATATAACCGTATAGCTACCACGGCTGAAGGTGCGGGTACATCTTCTATTTACAACTCTTTGCTGAGCGAGTATGCGGTGCTGGGTTTTGAGTATGGTTATGCTATGGCAAACCCTCATAATTTGGTGTTGTGGGAGGCGCAGTATGGCGATTTTGCCAATGGCGCACAGATAACCATAGACCAGTATATAGCCAGTGCTGAGCAGAAATGGGCCACTATGAACGGCCTTGTCATGTTGCTGCCACACGGATATGAGGGTGGTGGGCCAGAGCACTCGAGTGCCCGTTTGGAGCGTTTTCTGCAAAACTGTGCCGAGTATAATATGGTGATTACGAACATTACTACATCTGCCAACTTCTTTCATGCATTGCGCCGTCAACTGAAATGGAATTTCCGTAAGCCGATGGTGAATTTCTCGCCCAAGGCTAATCTGCGTCATGCAAGGTCTTACTCGGCTATCAGCGAGTTTACTACCGGTGGATTTTGTGAAGTGTTGGACGATCCAAACATAGCAGATGTTTCTAAGGTGAAACGCGTATTACTGTGTAGCGGTAAAATGTACTTTGACCTGAGCGAAAAGCAATTGGCCGACAAGCGCGAAGATGTAGCGATTGTGCGTTTGGAGCAGTTGTATCCGTTGCCACAGACACAGTTGAATGCATTGAAAGCGAAGTATGGAAATGCAGAGTGGGTATGGGTGCAGGAAGAACCACAGAATATGGGGGCATTATGGTATATGCAGATTAATGCCGCGCAATCGGGTTTTGCGATGAAGTACATTAGCCGTAGTGCAAGTGCATCGCCAGCTACTGGTTTTGCCAAGAAGCATGGTATGGAGCAAAACGAGATTATAGAAAAGGCATTTAGTTTGTAAATATTGATTTTATCTACAAGTCGGAAGCCTGCAAGCGTTCATACGTTTGCAGGCTTTTTTATAATGATGGTAATTTTGCAGATGGTACTACCAGTTTGTCTTCAAAACAGGGCATAGATAAGATTATGAACCACGAAGGCCACAAATGTGTAACACAAGGACACACAAATTTTTGTGGCTGAAATAAAGACTACAAAGGCTCAGGAGTTGTTTGTATAAAAATGATGCTGATATGGTATCAGCTGTGTGCCTATGGTAAAAATAGCTGGAGCCATTGAAAGGTTTGTATGAATGAAAAAGCCACCCCGAATGGAGGTGGCTTTAGTATGTGACTTCTGCTATATATCAGCGGTATGTAGTCCCTTTGATGTTGGTATGCTTCAGGAGCGGACTTGCAATAAGAGAGTCCACTGTTTTTTTAGTAATAGTTATTGGGCCACTGTGGTGTACCCGTGAGGTGAACAGGCCCAGCGTGTTTTCGCCCTTGATGTTGGTGTAGAGTGCCGATATTTCGGACCCTGTAAGTCCGTTGCCGCGAATGAGTATGGCGTTGCGGTAGTTGGCATAGTCGCTGGTGGTAGCGTAAACTGATAAGTTGACGCGGTCTATAAGACGTACTATGTTGGCCGGAGCCGTACCCATACCTGTGCTAATAGCGTTATAAAGCTCTTGTGTAGGTATTTTGTATGTAAAAGAATTATTGGAAGCTATGGACACATAACCAGCATCATAGTCGTAATAGCGGGGGGTGCGTTGCTTGGTGTTGATGTCGGAATCGTCCCAGTTGAAACGGATAACGGCCTGAGTGAGCCGAGCCGGATTTAATTCTCCATTGTAATCGTAGTTGGGGAGTGGTGAGTATAGGCCATCGAAGGTGTAATATTTACCAGCACCAGTAGCGGGGAAATCCATACCGTCTATGTTTACCAGATCATCATCTATAACATAGACCTTGAAGCGGGTTTTGGATGTGGGCAGTACGGGGGCATCAACAGAGTCTATCTTGCCGGTACTGAGGTGTGTGATTTTGAGGCGATAGACATATTGAGAGTCGAGTCGATCGGTAAATTTATAGGCATAGTTGGGTGCGTTGAAGAATGCGCCGGGTTGTTTGGGGTATCCTTCATTGTCCATGTTTACACGGTAGATGTGAAATGAATCGACATAAAGATTTTTACCTCCTATTTTAACCGCTCTGTACCGTTCGATGCGTACACTTATATCATTGAAAAAAGAAGAATCGGCTTCTTTGGCCATAGATACTGCGCTTTTGTTTTCATCGAGAAAGGCTTTCTGGATGCGGATGTAGTGTGCCGTGTCGCTAACATCAAGAAATCCGTAAACGAGGGTGATGTCTTTGTAGGGTGCAGCCGTTTCAAATTTTTCTGAGCAGGAGGTAATCAGAGTGGCGGCTGCTAATAGTGAGAATAAAAGCTTTTTCATTATATTTTTATCGGTAAGGAAAATCGTTCAAAGATATGTGAATACGCTATTTAGTGGTAATGGTACTTACATTTTAAGTTTATGTTAGGATTTGTTGCCAGTATTGTTGTGTGCAGACTTGATGTGTTTGTGTGGTTTTCTCATCATATTCTAATCTTGTGAAGTGTAGTGTATGCATATTATGTTGTTCTACTGCGTAAATTTGTAGAAACAACTATGTGAGGGGCTGAGGATGTTTGACGCATTCGCGGGCCGGGTAGGAATAATGTGTTGGGGATCATGCAGGTTGTAAAAGAAAATTGCCGGAGTTTCAAACGAAATTGATTGAGGTTGCGTCTATTGTAGCGGACGGCCCCATTTTAAAACCATTTTTGAAAGTAATATCAGTACCTATGAAGAAAAAATTATTTGTACATCTGTTACGTCTCTCCATGCTATTGGCATGTGTGTTGGGAACCAAGAGTTCTTTTGCATCGCACATTGTGGGTACAGACTTGTTTTACACATGGATTACGGGTAACACCTATCGTGTTACGGTAATGTTGTATGGCGATTGTGGTCCGTCCAGTGCCACTGCCTTTGGCTCTTTACCATCGGCATCGCCACAGGTGTGTGTGTACAATGGTTCCACGCTGTTTGCTACGTTGAACTGTACTGTTAATGCACCGACGGCTGGTGTAGAGATAACGCCTATTTGCCCCGATTCACTTAGTAGGTCGCAGTGTGTGAACAACACATTCCCTATTCCGGGTATTAAACGGTTTACCTACACACAGAATGTGACACTGTCGGGACCATCGTCGAATTGGCGATTTGTTTTTACCGGTAACCTTGGTACAGCCGGGTCTGCTGGTAGGGCCGCTGCAATAGATAATATTGTTGGTGCGGGTGGTACCACTATGAGTGTGGAGGCTACGCTGAATAATACCATTTATAACAACACATCGCCCAGTTTGACGGTGGTGCCTACGCCATTCTTTTGTTTGAATACGGCTATTTGTTATACCCCTGGTGCTATTGATGCGGATAATGACAGTCTTAGATTCAGCTTGATACCGGCAGTGAATGGCTCTACCAATTGTGGCACACCTCCTGGTGGTATTACTTATGCTGCGGGTATTACGCCCACTGCGCCACTACGCACTGCGCCCGGTAGTTTCTCTATGAATGCGGCCAATGGTCAGTTGTGTTTCAATCCGAATGTAACGCAACGTAGTATTGTGGTATACCAGGTAAATGAATATAGGGATGGTAACCTTGTTGGAACATGTCAGCGCGAGATGACTTTCCTTGTTCGTCCATGTCTTGTAGAACCGCCTTCGGTTTCTGCGGTAGATACGGAGGGTGTAATTAGCATTGATGGCCCTACTAC
>JAGKWS010000011.1 GCA_021151685.1 Chitinophagaceae bacterium | reverse complement strand
AATGCAATACCAACAGCACAGACTGTAACGGGTGGTGGCAGCTATTGCGCCGGAGGTACAGGTGTGGCAGTAGGTTTGGGCAACTCTCAGAGCGGCATCAACTACCAGTTGTACAATGGGCTGGCTACAGTAGGTAGCGCCGTACCGGGCACCAACGCAGCACTGAGCTTTGGCTTGCAGACAGCAGCAGGTACTTATTGGGTACGTGCTACAAATGCTACGAGCGGATGTACCGCAGACATGACAGGAACGGTATCGGTAAACATCAATGCAGTACCGACAGTATATACAGTAACGGGTGGCGGCAGCTACTGCGTAGGCAGTGCGGGTGTAGCCATTGGTTTGAGTGGCAGCACCAGCGGTGTGAGCTACCAGTTGCTGAACGGCTCATTGCCTGTAGGGGCACCTGTAACGGGTACAGGTGCCGCAGTAAACTTTGGCATTACCAGCGTACCGGCTACGTACAATGTACAGGCCAGCAATGGTACCTGTACGGCTATGATGAGCGGTAGTGCTACCGTAGTGCAGAATGCACTGCCTGTAGCACAGACGGTAACCGGTGGTGGCAACTATTGCGCCGGTGGTACGGGTGTACATGTAGGCATGAGCAATTCACAGACGGGCATCAGCTACCAACTGTACCGCAACGGCATACCTACGGGTAGCATGGTGGCGGGTACAGGGCTCACGCTGGACTTTGGCTTGAAGACAGCGGCAGGCGACTATACAGTAACAGGCACGAACAGTGCCACTGGTTGCACCAACACAATGACCGGCATGGTGAGCGTAGGTATAGATGCCTTGCCTGTAATACAGACAGTAACAGGCGGTGGCAACTACTGCGAAGGTGGTAGCGGTGTAACGATAGAAATGGCCGGCTCTCAGGCTGGCATAGGCTACCAGTTGTACAATGGTACAGCGGCAGCAGGAATAGAAGTATTTGGTACCGGCTTGCCAGTGAGCATGGGTACGTATACCGTACCGGGTAGCTACACTATAGAAGCTACCGACCTGACCACAGGCTGTGTACGCACAATGAGTGGTGTTGCATCGGTAGGCATCAACCCGCTTCCGGGTTTGCAGACAACAGGTGGTGGTGGTACATTGTGCCAGAACGGGGCAGGTGTATCTGTAACACTGAATGGCTCACAGACAGGCGTTACCTACCAACTATATAACGGTAGCCTGACAGTAGGTGCGCCTGCAGTAGGTACCGGTGGTGCCATCAATTTTGGTTTGCAGACAGTAGCAGGTACGTACACAGTACAGGCGGTGAACCCAACGACAGGCTGTATACGCGATATGAACGGTAGTGCTACGGTATTGGTGAACCCACTGCCTATCAACCAGACATTGAGTGGTGGTGGCCCCTACTGCGCAGAAGGTGCGGGTGTAACCCTGAGCCTGAGCGGTACGAACACGAACGTAACTTACCAGTTGTATAACGGCAGTACCGCAGTAGGTGGTCCTGTAACGGGTACAGGCTTGCCTGTAACAATGGGTACGCACACAGCAGCGGGTACGTATACAGTATTGGCTACGAGCACAATAACCGGTTGCCAGCGCACGATGAGTGGCGTTGCAACCATCAGCATCAACCCACTACCTGTAACGCATACGGTAACAGGTGGCGGAGCCTACTGTACGGGTGGTGCAGGTGTAGCTGTGGGCTTGAACAGCTCGAGCACAGGCATGAGCTACCAGTTGTACAACGGTACCGACCCTATGGGTACCCCGATACTGGGCGATGGTACGGCCTTGGATTTTGGCATGCAGCTGGATGGCGGTTTGTACAAAGTGCTGGCTACCAACAACATAACAGGCTGTAGCCGCTACATGAGCGGCAGTGCTACAGTAGTGGTAAACAGCCTGCCTAACGAATATGCAGTGAGCGGTGGCGGCAGCTACTGTGCAGGCAGCACGGGCGCAGCAGTAGGCCTGTTGTTGTCGGACATAGGAACGAGCTACCAGTTGATGCGTGGCGGTGTGCACATGGGTGCAGCAGTAGCGGGCAATGGCGGTGAGATCAGCTTTGGTGCACAGACGGTAGCAGGTACTTATAGCGTAATGGCTACAAACGATGTAACAGGCTGTATGCGTGGCATGAGTGGCAGCACAGATGTACTGATCAACACCCTGCCTGCGGGTTATACCGTAACCGGTGGTGGTAGCTTGTGTGCCGGTGAAGCGGGTGTAACAATAGGATTGAGCGGCTCTGAAGCAGGTATAGACTACCAACTGTACAATGGTACGGCTACGGTAGGTGCAGCTATAGAAGGTACAGGCGATGCACTGGACTTTGGCGCACAGACAGCGGCGGGCAACTATACAATAAAAGCAATGAACACGGCTACAGGCTGTGAGAAATGGATGACTGGTGGCGCAGCGGTGATAGTAAACGCCCTGCCACTGGTGAAGAATATAACAGGTGGCGGAGCCTACTGTGCTACAGGAACCGGCGTAACGGTGGGTCTGAACGGCTCGCAGAGTGGCGTAAGCTACCAGTTGTATAACGGAGCAACAGCAGCCGGCGAAGCAGTAGCAGGTACGGGCAGCGGCATCAGCTTTGGTATGCAGACAGCAGCAGGTACGTACAGCGTACTGGCTACGAACGATGCTACCGGCTGTACAGCAGCCATGAGCGGCATGGCAGGCGTAACGGTGAATGCACTTCCTGCACAGCAACCTGTATTGTCGGTAGGTAGTAGCTACTGCGCAGGCGGCGATGGTGTGAACATACTGCTGAACAGCTCTGAGACAGGGGTAAGCTACCGTTTGTACATGGGCAGCACAGCAATGAGCATGAGCATGCCGGGCACAGGTAGCCTGATAGACTTTGGTGCACAGACGACACCGGGCAGCTACTATGTAATAGGCACGAACAACACTACCGGCTGTACGAACATGATGCTGGGCAGTCCGTCTATCATCATCAACGCCCTGCCTGTGGCCTACAACCTGACAGGTGGTGGCGCATACTGCGAAGGCAGTGCAGGTTCAGTAATCAATCTGAGCGGATCGCAGACAGGTGTAATGTATCAGTTGTACAACACCACAGGTGCAGTAGGTGCGGCAATTGCTGGTAACAGCGGCAGTCCGCTGAGCTTTGGTGCACAGCCTGCTGGTACGTATGTGGTAATAGCAACGGGCAACATCAGCGGTTGTACGCAGCAGATGAGCGGCAGCGTAACATCGGTATTTAATGCAGCCCCGACAGCGTATGCAGTAACCGGAGGGGGAGCTTACTGTGCCGGTGGCAGCGGAGTAGAAGTGAAACTGGCTAACTCACAGATAGGTGTGAACTACCGTTTGTTCCGTGGTGGCGTGCTGATAAGCACTACATCGGGCGATGGTGGCGACCTGAATTTTGGTATGATGACCACAGCCGGTACGTACAGCGTACAGGCTGTGAATGGCACTACAGGTTGTAGCGCAGCCATGACCGGCAGTGCAGCAGTAGTAATGAATGCAGTACCTGCGGTATATGCGGTGAACGGTGGCGGTAGCTACTGTAGCGGCAGTGGCGGTGTGGAAGTAGGCCTGTTGGGCTCGGCCCCTGCAAGTGCGGGCATCAGCTACCAACTGTACCGTGGTGCAGTACCGGTAACAGGAGCCGTACTGAATGGCGCAAATGGACCGATCAGCTTCGGCAACCAGACAGCAAGCGGATCATATGCAGTAGTGGCTACGAATACGGCTACCGGCTGTACATCGAACATGAGCGGTTTTGCAGTAGTAACAGAGAATGCAGTACCAGAAGTATTTGCTGTGACAGGCGGTGGCAGCTATTGCAGCAGCCCTACGGCTACTGGTGTAGCAATAGGTTTGAGCAGCTCTGCAACGGGCATCAGCTACCAGTTGTACCGTGATGGCACACCGACAGGAGCAGCGATAGCAGGTACAGGCGATGCACTGAACTTTGGCAACCAACTGGCCACAGGCGAGTACACAGTACGTGCCCGCAACACGAGCACCCTGTGTGTGAGCATGATGGACGGCATGGCGAACGTGAGCATGAACACGACAGTAGTACCATCAATATCAATGACATCGACACTGGGTACTACAGTATGTCTGGGTTCACTGGTAACGTTTACTACAGATGCGGTGAATGCGGGAGTGTCACCGATGTATCAGTGGCAGGTGAACGGTGTGAATACAGGCTTGGGCCTGTCAACATTCTCGCTGGTGCCCAACGATGGCGATGTGGTGAGCGTAACGATGACGAGCAGTGCGGTATGTGCTACTCCTGCGAGCGTGAGTGCCGCAGTAACGATGAACGTAAGTGCGCACGTAATGCCACAGGTGTTGGTGAGCGTGATGCCGAACGATACGGTATGTGCGGGTACAACCGTAACATACAGTGCTACAGATGTAGCGGGCGGAACAGCACCATTCTTCATATGGAAGAAGAATGGCGTAGCAGTAGGTGCCGGCAGCACGTATAGCTATGTACCAGAGAATGGCGATGTGGTAACATGTGAGATGACGAGCAACTTCCCATGTCGTTTGCAGGATATGGTGAGCAGCGATACGAAGATGCGCGTAGTAACGCCTGCAGCCCCAGAGGTGAGTATAGTAGCGAATCCGGGTCTGAGCATCAGCGAAGGTCAGAGCCTGAAGCTGACAGCACGCGTAGCGAATGGCGGCACGATAGCGAGCTACCGCTGGTATGTGAACGGTACAGAGGTAAGCGGTGCAACGAGCAGTGTATACACCAGTGCCGACTACCAGAACAATGACGAAGTGAGCGTAGAGGTAGTGAGTGGTGGCTACTGCGCGGGCCTGACTGGCAGTGCGAATGTGGTAGCTGGGCAATGGCCTTGCGAACGGTATGTATATGCTGAACGTACACACAGGTGCCGAGACCCGTACCTTCCACTTTGTGATGCAGCAATAAGCTGATAGAAAGAAACAAACAATAGCGGGCGGCTACTTCGGAAGAGGTAGCCGCTCTTGTGTTATGGGTGGGTAGACGTGGCAATTGTAAAGTTGATTGCTGTAGTACTACTGGAGAGATGGTGGTGCTCTGCTCGCAAATTGGTTTGTGCCTGTAGTAAAAATGGAGTATGCCAGCGAAACATACTTTCTATTATTCGAGGTCAAAATGGCATTGTTATTCTTGTTGTATGTAGTATTGGTCTGCTGCGTAGCATGGAGTAGGTAAAATGCCATTTTTGCATAAATGTCTGCAGATATAGTGTGCCGGTACTTGATGTAGTCTTGGCTTGTAGTGTTGGCACAAAATGGCCAAATAGGTTGTGGCTGCTGTGTAGCTGGTGCCCCTGGTGCAAAAGTTGCCTGAAATGGCCATAGAATGGCCTTCTATTCATGTTGCAAAGTGGATGGGGTGGTGACAATATGTAGGTTGTTGGTAGTAATGCCAATTAGCAGGAGCGTATGTTGGATTAATGTCCCGGTCACTATCAGGTATCTAAAAAAAGGTGTGCCGTTGGGCACACCTTTTACTGATTATAAAACTATTGAGTTTAAACAGGTTATTCACTATTTACCCGATTTGCCCCGAATCATTTGGAAGGCTTTAGAGAATACGCAACCAAATGTGGTAAAAAGGATATTGATGTCGAGCCATATACTGCGGTTTTTCATGTAGTAGATGTCCCACTGTATACGTTTGCGCAACTCGCGTTCTACACTTATCTCTCCAATGTAGTCTTTTATTTGTGCCATACCGGTCATGCCGGGCAATACTTCCAAACGTAGGTTGTAATAAGGAATACATTCGGAATAGTAGCGTGTATGGTACAACATGTGTGGACGAGGGCCCACAACACTCATATCTCCCAACAATACGTTGAAGAACTGTGGTGTTTCATCGAGGTGCGTCACGCGCAGGAATTTACCAATGCGCGTAATGCGTTTGTCGTTGATGGAAACCTGTTTGATGTGGGCCTCATCGTTGATGTACATGGTGCGGAATTTGAAACAATCAAATTCTGTACCCATATACCCGGTGCGTTTCTGCACAAAAAATACGGGCCCTTTCGATGTGAGTTTTATGAGCAAGGCAAGGAACAGAATATACTTCCAAGCAGCAAAAATCGTGCTAATTTTATACAATCGGGAAAATATTTTCTTAAAAGTTTTTAGCACATTTTAATCTGAGCTAAGAATGCGGTAGGTAGCAGATTATCTGCATATATTCATATCGGCAAAGGAAACATTGCACACACTTATGTAAGATTTTTCGTTAAATCTTTTCTTATGTGCGTGTGTACATCAAAAATCGGTAACTTTGCCGTTCTATATTATATATTTTTCTTATTCCTAAACGCCATATATCCCTGACGGTTTTCTCTATTTCAGTGATGCCGTAAACACATAAGTCATCATGGGAAAATCCGACAAATACATTCACTACGTCAAAATCATTTCAGCAAGTCCTGAAAAGCGTGTGCTTATTAAAGATTTGCTAAGAGAGATTAGAAAGAAGGGGCTCATAACGGGCATCCAAAGTTTTTTGCATCAGCGCATAGAATATTTCTTTCCCGGCTACGATAAAAGCTCGCCCTATGAGCCTATTTTGTCGCTGAATGAGGTACATGAGCACCTGAAGATAACACTGCCCTATGCGCCTGTACCCAAGGTGTCTATTGTGATACCTACATATAATCAGTTGGAGCACGTGTACTATTGTGTACGCTCTATACTGGAGGGGTCGGGGTATACCGACTATGAGGTGATAATAGCCAATGACAACTCTACACAGCGTATAGAATTTTTGACAGACCATATACAGAACCTTGTAGTGGTAACCAATGAGCAAAACCTCGGTTTTTTGCGTAATTGCAATAATGCTGCGAGGGTAGCAAAAGGGGAGTATGTCATATTTCTGAACAATGATACCGTAACAAAGCGCGACTGGCTGTACGAAATGTTGCGTGTGTTTATGGAGAACAAAACCGCAGGTGTGGTAGGCTCTAAACTGATATATGCCGATGGCAGAATGCAGGAAGCCGGCGGCATACTGTGGCAAGATGGCAGCGCATGGAATTATGGTAATCTCGACAGCCCGGAGAAACCCGAATACAACTATCTGAAGGAGGTAGACTATGTATCGGGTGCATCGATGATGATACGTAAAGATCTGTGGGATGAGATTGGTGGGTTTGATGAGCGGTATATACCAGCTTATAACGAGGACAGCGATTTTTGTCAGGAGGTATGGAAACGTGGCTACAAAGTATACTATCAGCCGTTCTCTGTAGTGGTGCATTACGAGGGTATATCGCACGGGCGCGACCTGAACAAAGGCATAAAGAAATACCAGCAGGTAAACCAGCAAAAATTTGCCGAAAAATGGAAGGCAGAGCTAAGCCGGAAGTATGAAAAGGGTACCAATGTGTTTTTGGCACGAGACAGAAGTGGTGCGTACCAGCATGTGTTGGTAATAGACCACGAGATACCCATGCCCGACAATAATGCCGGGGCACGTACCATAAGCAATTTTATAGACACGCTTTTGTCACTGAATTATAAAGTGGCTTTCTGGAGTGCCAACCCACATGCAAGGCAACCCTACACACAACAGTTGCAGGAGAAGGGCGTAGAGGTGATTTTTGGCGACCGTACCGACTACCTGAAGGCCAATATGCACTACTTTGATGCTGTATTGCTGAGTCGTTCATCGATATGTATACCGCATATGATGACACTGCGTAACAATAAGTATGCTGGTTGTGTCATTTACTATGGTCACGATCTTGGTTACCTGAGACTGGAGCAGGAACATTTGTTGAACCGGAACGTGGAATATGACTATCAGTCGAAAATAGCGAAGGCACAGGAAGATTTTATGTATGAGCAGGCCGACCACTCGTTGATGATAAGTTATGAAGAGATGGAATACCTGAGTACCTATGTGTCGCAACCCCTGCATTACATACCTCCCTACTTCTTTGAGGTGGCCACCAACATTGCGCCATTCGAAAACAGGAATGGTATTATGTTTATTGGAGGGTTCAATCATACCCCTAACCAAGATGCCATGAGGTGGTTTCTGAACGAGGTATATGAGCCACTGCACAACAAGGGTATTGCGCTCACTATAGCAGGTTCTAATGTACCTACATTTATATTCGAGTATAAGAAACGCTACAAATTGCTGCAAATTGTTTCAGATATCTCGGTAGAGAATTTGGATGAATTGTACCAGCAGGTAAGAATAGCCATAGTGCCATTGCGTATAGGTGCGGGTGTAAAGGGTAAAGTAATAGAGGCGATGTCGAAAGGGGTGCCGGTGGCTGGCACATTCCTTGCGTTTGAAGGTATACCGAAGGAAGAGGGTTTTCTGTACCGTGGGCAGAATACCTCGGATGGCCTTTGCGATGAAATTCTACGCCTGTACAGCGATGCCACTTATTGGAACCAGTTGTCGGCATTTGGTGCTGGCTATGTGGCACACCATTTCAACCGCCACATCATGAAGAATACTTTTAAGAAGATATTGTCGCAGCCGCTGAAAAGGAAGGCAGCAGTGCCGTTAATGGGTGCTGTAGAAAATCTGGATGTATAGTTGCTCGTAATAATGTCTGCTTTGCAGATGATAATATGAATAGTTGCTACTAATGATATTGATGGACCGAAGGTATATTTCATCAAAATAGACAACAACAAATACAGAAGCTATTGTTGTTGTCTATTGTGATTGGGGAATTACGGGTTGAGTTTGGTCTTTTTTGATTTTCTGATATATGCATACACCCCCAGTAAAAGTAAAGAGAGTAGACTTATGACGATGCATGGCACCAGATATTGCAGCTTGAATTGCAAAAGAATACTGTGAGTACCCTTGCCGACTACAACACCCGTCATACCACCATTTACCATTATTTTGCCCGCTTCCTTGCCATCTATATAAATGTGCCATCCCTCATCAAACGGAATTGATAGATACAGGAGTTTGTCCTGAGAAAGAGAAATGGTGCCATTAAAGGAATTATCTGAAAAATTTTGCAGCTCTAAGGTGTCTTTTATGAGTTGGGTCCTAGCCAATAAAAAATTCTCAAAAGTGTTTTCGGGTGTTGTAGAATCAGATAGGACCTTATGTTTCAATCGTCCAATATTTTCATAATCGACATCTCGGACCGAGACAGCTAACATAGAGGCAATTTGCTTCTTGCTGGTGCTTAGTTTTTCGAATTCGCTCTCAGGAATGTAATTTTCGTAAGTGTAGCCAAATGGTAAAACATATTTGTTATGATATAGAGTGATATTGCCGAATTTGGATACTGAATCCCACATTTGTGGCCATGCCAGGCCGATTGTATCGACCTGCATGAAGTATTTCACACGGTTTTGTGATTGTAAAATAGGTTTTTTAAGAAGACCAACCGCATACCTTGATTGTTGTTCATTCTTCCTTTCAATTATCCCCATTGTTTCGAGGTACCGTATATAGTTTATTTGGTTGAATGAGTTGTAGCTGGATGTACCGTAATACCCTTGTTGTTGATTAAAATTGAGATCGGTATACTTTGCTGATTCTGGAAAAAGATCCTTGTCAATTCTGTAAAAGGTTCGGTCGTGTAATGTGGCGTATTGTGCTGCATCTTTTGTGTATGCATTGAAAACCACTTTTTCTTTCATGAAGTCGTGTGTCATATAGCCAGGGGAATTGGCTGTTATAGCCGAAGAGTAGCCCAGCTCAAACATACATGTTGCCACCATTATCCACGAAATTGCCCGGAAATATGGAAGGCGAACCAACAGGATGATGAGTATGAAGTATACTGCAATCATTGCAGCAACAAATTTCTTTATGGAAGGATCAGGAATATTGTCACCTATAAAAAATGGATTATATATAGCGATAAGTAATAATGTAGCCGTATAAAAAAGTAGGCCAAAATTCAATTTTCGTGTTTGCAACAGAATATTGAAAGACCATAACGAGCCGATGAGGATAGCAACAACCACAAACTCGCAATACATACGATAATAGTCGCCGGTAAATAGCCAAAGTAGCCGCCTGAAATATGGGAAAACAGTTGGTAATAGCCAAGTTGCAAGAAATATAGCGTAAACAACTGCTTTTCGTTTGTTTGCCAATTGAAACAATTGTGGTAGCAGCAGCAATGAGAGAATACCACAGTAGTATGTTGGTCCCCCAACAACAGTATCCCAACCCTTATAGCTGTCTCCTCCTCCAATGATGTCGGGCGGAAATAGCCTGAGAATCGAGGTGCCTATTTGCAAATTGTCTGCTATAGAAAGAATAGGTGTAGCCATTAGTTGCTCGCGCAAAGCATAACTGCCAGATCCTCTGGGGCTATTAAAAAGAGTAATAACGCTTTGAATCAAAAAGGGGCAAGCAATTAATACGCCAACAAAAGACCATACAACCACTTTTCCAATAAAGCTGACAGAATCCGGGAAGGATTTTTTGTCATCGTATGATCTGAAAATGAGGTAAGTTAGCATAAACAGCCCATACTGTACAAGGCTGAATGGCATTGAAATAGTTACAAGGAAAACTGTAAAAACAAAAATGTATGGCTTGTTGTTTTGATATAACTGCTCGAAGCCAAGAAGAAAACAGGCAAGAAAGACACCTTCGGGAGAAAATACAAACCATGGACCGCTGGCAAGAAAGAACCCGCAGAACGAAAACATTGCTGCCCCCACCATTGAGATGGGGGTTGAAAGCTTCAAAACTTGTAAATACCTGAAAAAAATGAGACCGGTAACTATATGCTTCACCACTTCTTTGTACACTATTGCTTTGGCAATACTGTTATGAGGAGTTGCATACAGAATTATGTCAAAAGGATCTCTGAATATTGTAGAGAATAGGTTTTGTCCCATACCTTGTCTGAATGACCATGTAGGGATACGAAGACTATGAAAAATGTCAGAGAGATTTGATATGCCTGCATAGGATACAAAATACCCGTCTCCTCGTATATCGTGAAAGAGATATGCGTTTTTGAACAATAGGTAATCGCGGTATACCCAAAATGCTATAATTGACAGGAATACAGTCAATAAAAAGGGTGTCAGGTATTTTTTCATTTCAAGATATTTTAGGAAAGTCAGTTCAAAAGTTTCATGAATACCGACTTCATTTTTTGTGCATTGAAATTATCATTTACATAAATCTTGCCAAACTTTGACATTATTTCCCAATCCGATTGTGAATTGTAAAGTGATGTTACCGTGCTGATGAATGTAGTAGAATCGTTTACACCCATGTAGACAAAGTTTTTTTCCTTCACCAACCCTTCAAATGCACGGTCTGTACCCACTACAGGCACACCCTTTGCCATGGCTTCCAGTACCTTGCCCTTTATGCCGGCACCAAGGCGCAGTGGCACTATGGCAATGCGGGTTTGGGCATACAGGTTGTTCAGTACATCGGTTGGTACATCAGACATCACCCTCAGCGATGGGAACCGCTGCTGATATGCAAATATAGAGTCGGGTATTTTGGCACCGGCAATGGTAAGGTGTATGCCTTTTGCCTCGAGGGTGGCATACATTTCTTCCAAAAACCATAGCATGGCATCGGTATTGGGTGGGTGGCCAAAGCCACCAACGTATAGTATGCCGCTACGTGTGCTGTAGCCCGGGCTTTGTTCCTCTACATCGAAGAAGTAGGCTGGCACATGGTATATGGGGGTGTTGATGTATGCTTTGACGTAGGCTATTTCTTCGGGGCTTATCATCAGTGCTCCGTCGGCCTGTCGATACATATAGTCCTCGGCTTCCTGCACACGGTCGGCAATTTCCAGCAGATTTTTATCTCCCCTTAGTTCGGCTTCCTGCCTTGCTGTAAGGTAGCCCAAATCGTGGCCATAATAGAAAATCTTACCCGGAAAACGATGGCGGCGCAGATACTTCATAATGGGTAGCGATATAGACGAACGACTGAGCAGAATAGCGTCTATGTCGTCTATGTGCGTCATTATGTACTTTTCCCAACCCTTATTCCACTGCACATATTCTTCGCCATGCAGCACGGTTACGCCTTTGTCGGTCAGCAGCTTCACGTAGTGTGCCTCGGGATACATATTGGGTACCCAAAAACGCACATCGCAGCCCAGTGCCAGCAGCGAGTCGGTAAAGTTATTGATGGTACGGCTGCCCGCATCTTTATCTACAGTAGGCACATTATGGTCTACGATCAGCACGGTTTTGCGGCTGCGCTTGGGCGCAGCTGGTTGTGGCTGCGGCTGGGGCAGTGGGTCGTACCGTAGCTGAAAGTCGGTACAGGTAATGCTCAGATTGGGGTTGTAGAACGGGTCGTTCTCAATCAGTGGTTTCCACTTGCGGTTAAAGATGCCGAAGTCCTTTTCGTGCTGCGCCCAGCTTTCCTTGCTTTGGAAGGGATGGCCACGGGTAGCCGACTCGTAGTGGTATACCTCTACATCGGGTACATATACATTGTAGTATCCCGCAGACAGGAACTTAAGGCACAGGTCTACATCGTTATACTCTACATCGAGTGTCTCGTCCATACCACCTACCTCGTTGTAAAGGGCTTTCCGACACATTTGGCAGGCTGCTGTAACGGCTGCATAGTTGTTCAGCGAGCGCACATAGTTGTAATAGCCGCGGTCGTTGCGGTGCATATTTACAAATACGTGACCAGCCGCACCACCCAGCCCCAGCACAACGCCTGCATGCTGTATGGTATCGTCTTTGTACAGCAGTTTCACGCCTACGGCACCCGTATGCGGTCTTTGTGCAAAAGACACCATTTCGGTCATCCAATCGCCCGAAATCACCTCTATGTCGTTGTTGGCAAAAAGGATGTAGTCGCCCTTGCTGGCGGCAACACCCACATTCATCAGTTTGGCAAAGTTGAAAGGGAAGTTGGCCTCTATACAGCGGAAGTTGCCGCTGTGTTTTTTTGTGTATTCCTCCATTAGTGCAAAGAACTCGGGCGTATTGCTGTTGTTGTTCAGCACTATTATCTCGTAGTCTTTGTAGGTGGTTTTGGTGAGTATAGAGTCTATGGCACACTTCAGCAGTGCTACCTGGTCTTTGGTGGGTATTATTACGCTCACCTTGCCGGGTTTCACTATCTGGTAGTGCATGCGGTAGCCGCCCAGCGTATCGGGTATGTGCGATACTGTGCCCGGCAGGCCACGGCGCACCATGGCTTCTTCCAGTGCCTTTCGTGCGGCTTCAAATGCATATGGTTTGGCTTCGCCACCGCTTGCTACAGAAGCCTGATGGATGCGCCAATGATACAGTACCTTGGGTATGTGGCCTACATGATTGGTGAGTTCTGTGGCCCGCAGCAAAAAATCGTGATCCTGACTGCCCTCAAAACCAACCCGAATCTCTTTCACCTGGTTCATGATGGCACGGCTCACTACTATGACATGCCCCATGTAGTTGCGCGACAACAGATTGTCTGGAGCCCAGTCGGGCTTGAAATGTGGGCTGGAGTATACACCGGCATCGTCTATTTTGTCCTCGTCCGAGTAGATGATACCATCTTCGGGATGAGCATTGATGTGCTTCACAAACTCGTACAGGCAATTAGGAGTCAGCAGGTCATCATGATCCATAAACATGATGTAGTCGCCGGTAGATAATGCCAAAGCACTGTTGGTATTGGCCGAGATATGGCCGTTTTGGGTGCGGTAGTGTACTTTTATGCGGCTATCGCGAGCTGCATAGCCATCCAACACTTTTTTTACTTCGGGGTTGGGCGAGCAATCGTCAGACAGGCAAAGCTCCCAACCTCCGTAAAGCTGATCTAAAACGGAGTCTATGGCAGCCGCAAGAAATTTGGGGTTTGGGTTGTATACCGGTACTACTATAGAAAATGTAGGATTTGTTTTGAACTGCCAAGCGGTTTCGTAGTATTCGCGGCGCAGTTCGGCCGGGTTCAGCCGGGCAGTTATCCATTCGTTGTAGCCGTAGTGCAGTTCTTTATACATGCCAGCCTTGCGCAGGGCTTTTTTGGCCACACGCTTCACCAGATTGAAACCGGGTTCGGTGAGTATGAAGGACGCAAATTTGAACAGGGTTTTTATTTTACCATGTTCGGTAGATATTTTGGCAAAGTTTCTTTTCATGGACGTTGGTGTAACAACTTGCTTGTTTCGTGAACGAACAGAGATTGGCAGGGAGGTAGCCGTTTAGGTAAAGGTAGTAAGATACCCGCTTAAAACAACTGACGGTAGTTGTCGCAAATTTGCCCTGCAGGACCATGATGGGTCATGAACCCATCCTCCAGCAGGATGGCTGTGTCGCAGATCTTCATCACATCGTCGGGAAAGTGCGATACAAATAGAATAGTTTTTCCCTGCCGTTTGATGTCATAAATCGTTTGCATACACTTGGCCTGAAAGCCCTGATCGCCCACGGCCAGCACCTCGTCTATAATAAGTATATCGGAATCGTTGGCCAGCGAAACCGAGAATGCCAACCTTGCAGCCATACCCGACGAGTATTGTTTTACGGGCATGCGCAGCACTTCATCAGACAGTTCAGAGAATTCAGAAATACGCTTGATGGCATCGTTGCGGCCGTTGGACGTTCCGTATAGTGCCAGCAGCATGGCTATGTTTTCGTAGCCGGTAAGCTCCAGTTCCAGCCCGGCACCCAGTGCCAGTATGGGGGCAAAGGTACCGTTTACCGTTATAGTGCCCTTTTCGGGCTTGATGATGCCTGCTATAGTGCGCAGCAAAGTACTCTTGCCAGAGCCGTTGCGCCCTACAATGCCCATACTTTGCCCACGGCGAATTTCTATATTAATGTCGTTGAGTATGCGTTTGGACTTGAAAGGACTTTTGCGCTTGATGAGCAGGTCTTTCAGAGAATACACCCCTACATTATTCTGCCAGAAGCTAACGCTAACCCCTTCTACCTTAATGATCACATCGTTGTTCATAGGCTTAGATGGCAGAGATAAATTGATTTTTCAAACGATTGAAGACAAAATAACCCACCGAAAACATAACAAGCGATATGATGCTACATGTAACCCACAGATGCATGGGTGGTGGCTCTGTGTTGTAAAATATACTGCGGCCCAACTTGATGAAGAAGTAAATAGGGTTGTTTTCTATAAACACCCTGTACTCGTGCTTCGGGTTAGATTCGGGGTAGGCTATGGGTGTAAGAAAGAACAAGGCTGGCTGTATAGTGCCCCATATGATACCTACATCCCTAAAGAATACATTGATGGCCGACAGTAGCAGGTTGAGCCCATACACAAACACCGAAAACAGGAATATGCACGGAAATACCAGCAATAGCCGGGCATCGTACACCAGTCCGGCCCAATTCATAAGAATAAGGAACATGATGATGGTGAGAAAAAAGTTGAACAGCTCGCCCAATATCTCGGATAGTGGGAAGAACTGAGATGGTATGTCTAATGCCTTCAGCAGACCTGCCGAGCCTACTATACTACCTACCGACTGGCTGGTAGAGTTGGCAAAAAAGAACCAGAACACCAAACCAGATGTAACATAAAGCACATAGTTGTTGATGCCAGAGTTGTTGCCAAAGATAACGATGAATATAAGCAGATATAAAAGTGGCTTGATGAAGCCCCACAAAAATCCCGCAATAGAATTTTTATACCTTAAGATTACATTTCGCTTACTTAATGCATATATGCGGTTGATATTTTGCACGTCTGCTGAATTTGTTGATACTTTGCGTTCAGGCCCAACCTGTCTGCCTTTTTTGTAAATGATATTGTACGTTAATGCACGCTTTTTATCGCAGCCTGTTACCGGGGTGCAAAGATATGCAATAGAATGTTGCAGGAAAATTAAAAAAAAATATAAAGAATGTGCCTTATTGATGCCGCCTGATGTGTACAATAAGGCGGTAGCGGCCGAGCTGGGGGCGCAGGTAATTGGTAGCCGAACCGGCCATGCATGGGAGCAGACAGACCTGCCCCGCTATATGCGTGGGTTGGGCAGCCCGCCGTTGTTCAACCCCTGCAATACGGCCCCTCTTTTCTACAGCAATAATTTCATTACGCTTCACGATCTTGCGTTTCACTATCACCCCGGCTGGAATTCGCGCGCGTTTGCGCTGTGGTACAATACGCTTGTGCCGCGCATAGTGCGCCGTAGCCGGCATTTATTTACCGTAAGCCAAACGGTGCAGGCCGAGATAGCCAGTGTGTATGGTGTGCCCAAAGACAAAGTAAGTATAACCTACAACGGCCTTGCCGATACCATGACCATGGGCAGTGGCAGCGTGGCCAAAGAGAAAATGGTATTTGCTGTAGGTAGTTTTAATACTCGTAAAAATCATCACCGACTCATAGAGGCTTTCAGGTTGGCGGCACCAGAGGGGTATAGGCTGGTGATAACCGGCGACAAAAACAAGGTTTTTGCCGATGCGGGCATAGACGAGCAGACTCTTGCCGATAGCCATATAGACATAAGACGCAGCCTGACCGATGCCGAGCTGGCAGACCTGTACCAAAGGGCAGCCGTTTTGGTATCGGTATCGCTGTACGAGGGGTTTGGGATACCGGTATTAGAGGGGTTGTATCATGGTTGCCGCATACTGTGTTCGGACATTGCGGTGTACCGCGAGCTGTATGGCGATGTGGCTACTTTTTGCCGGCCCACCGATGTGGCCGATATAGCACAGGGCATTGTAGCCGCTATACATGCCCCCGCACCCGCACAGGGTAGGGTAGCGGCATTGCTACAGCAATATAGCTACGATGCTGCCGCCAACGAGATTATAGAACAGATGACGAAGAGGGGTGGCTTAGTTGGAAAGGTAAAATAGAGTACACCAATTTAGCAATTCTATTCCATTTGTGCGGCATTGCAAGAGTCGTTAAATGATTTGTAATCGCGCATTCCGCGCTTTGCACAAAAGAAATAGAATCAGTATGTTTTAGGTGTTTTTTCTCCGTCTTTTCTTAGTTATGAGCCGCTTTCTCCAGCGTGAAGCCGAAGGATGAACCTACCCCCGGCTTGCTACGGGCATTCACTGTTTGGCCGTGGGCTTCTACTATATGCTTCACTATGGCCAATCCCAGACCGGTGCCGCCTATGGCGCGTGCGCGACTGCGGTCGGCACGGTAGAACCGTTCGAAGATGCGGGGCATATGCTCTTCCGATATGCCGGGGCCATTGTCTGATACTTCTACGTATACGTTTTTATCATCTACCTCGTAGCAGCCGGTTATTACATTGCCACGGTCATTACCATATTTTATGGCATTGTCTACAAGGTTCACCAGCACCTGCTTCATTTTTTGCTTATCGGCATACACATACAGCGGGCGTTCTGTGCCTTTTTTCAGCGATAGTTGAATCTGCTTTTCTTTTGCTTTGAATTGTAGTTCGTCATAGACCTCCTTCACCAGTTCCTGTATATTAAAGGCTTCTTGTACCAGCGGTATTTTGCCCGATTCCAGCTTCGATATCTCGTCCAGATCGTCTACCAAGCCCACCAGTCTGTCTATGCTTTTCGATGCATTGCTCAGGAATTTCATATTCACGGTTTCGTCGTGCAGTGCCCCGTTTAGCAGGGTATATACATGGCCCTGTATCGAGAAGATGGGGGTACGCAACTCGTGGGCAAGGTTCATAAGAAACTCCTTGCGAAACTGTTCATTGGCCTTCAGCGACTCTATTTCGGTTTTCTTTTGCAGGGCCCATTTCTGTACGTCTTCACTCACCTCTTCTATAGACTTTTGCGGTAGTACGTTTTCGTAAAAATACTCCTCGCGCTTGGTAGCCTTGGTCTGGTAAATGAATTTGTAGATGAGCTTTATCTTTCGGTATATGAACCGCTGTAAAGTGTAGTAATACAGCAAGTACACAAACAAAAAGGTAATAGCAAAAACCACCAGCGGCACATACCATGTGTCGGTAATGAAGAGCATCATCAGCGCATTGGCAGCGGCAATAATGGCTGCATTGACGGACGATAACAGGCCCGGCGAAAGGTTTTTGGAGGCAAGTACAGACATGCTACTAAATTACTGAAATGTGATGGAATGCCTGTACCCCTTGGTCTGAAAAGACAATGATAATCAGGGCATTTCGAATTTGTACCCTACCCCTTTAACGGTGGTAATGAGGTCTATACCCACCTTCTGGCGAATTTTGCGGATGTGTACATCTATAGTACGGTCGCCTACTATTACATCGGTACCCCATACGCGCTGCAAAATTTCGTTGCGCAGAAACACACGACCTGGCTTGGATGCCAACAGCGATAGCAGTTCGAATTCTTTTTTGGCCAGTACTATATCGTTGCCCTGATAGGTAACGGTAAACTTGGTCTTGTTGATTTCCAGATCGCCGAAGGTTTGCTTCTGGTCTTGTACCTCGTCTTTGCGAAAACGGCGCAGGGCAGAGCCTATACGGGTAACCAGCAGCTCGGGCTTTATGGGCTTGGTAATGTAGTCATCGGCACCGGTACTCAATCCTTCTATCTCGTGCTTCATGTCATTGAGCGCAGTAAGGAAGATGATGGCTGTGTCATCGAACTCGGGGTTGTTCCGTAGTTCTTTGATGGTTTCTATGCCGTCTTTGTTGGGCATCATCACATCCAGCAGTATCAGGTTGGGTCTGAAGTCTTTGGCCTTGCGTATGGCTTCTACACCATCTCTTGCCGATGATACAAGGTATCCCTTGCTTTTCAAATTGTACGTGATGAATTCCACTATTTCTGGCTCATCGTCTACTACCAGTATTTTTCCCGGAAAAACTTCCATATATGCTCCTCAAAAATCTGGTGCAAACTTAGTCTACACCTCCGTAACTAAAAAAGTTGCGGCATTATAAAATTGTTAACTAAACACACCCCGGCAAGTGCCAAAAAAAGCGGCACACAATGCTGTATGCCGCTTTTTGTTATGTGGTTGGTAGCCATTATTTCAGGGTTACTTCGCCATTGCCTATGTTATACCCGTCGTGGTATATTTCTATTTTGTAGGCCCCCTTGGCATAGTCGCCATTTTGGTTCCAGTCGGCAGTAAGGCCCCCTACTTTCTGGTTTTGTGTAAGGCCTACGCTCTTGGCAATTGTGTAAGAAAGGTGATCGCCTTTGGCAGTGGTAAGCATGCCAGACCCATTGGCTGCGCTGTTCAGCGTAGTGCCATCGGGGGCTATAATGCGCAGGTGCAGCAGTTTGTTGCCACTTTCGGCTATGCGGTTTTCATCTATGTCGAAGGTAACTCGCAACACATCGGCACGTTTAGCGCGCGATGTTTCTTTTTCTTTGCCATTGCGTTTTATTTTCACTGCTTCCAGCTTGATGTTGGATGCATGCAATACAGAGGCCAGCTTTTTGATGGCTATGTTCTGTGTAACGGTCGAGTCGCGCTCTTGTGTCAGTACCTTGTTTTTGCCGGTGAGTATGGTGTTTTCTTTTTCCAGCTCGGCTATACGTGCTTCATACTCTTTCGATTTATCGTTCAGGCTGGCAATCATGGTACGTGCCTGTTCCAGTTCGGCCTGTGTAGCCTTTTTCTTGCTCAGTATGCCCCGTATCTGCGATTGCAGCTTACTCATTTCGTTTTTGCTGTTTTGCAGGGCACTGTCCAGCTTGGTGTTTTCTGTTGTCAGCTGGTCTATACGTACCGATGCTGCATCAAAATCGGCCTTCAGCGTAGCTTGTTCGGTACTCAGCGAGTCGAAGCTTTGTTTGTTTTGCTCTATCACCACTGCGTTTTGCTGTGCCATCTGGTTTTTGCTCATAAAGAGGTAGATGCAGCCAGCCAGCAAAATGAGGATAACCACCCAGTAGATCATGGAGTTGTTTCTACCCGGTGCGTTTTTTGACGGATCCTGTGGATTGATTTGATTAATTTGGCTCATAATTTGTGTGTTGTTGGCGGTTTTGCAGAGAAGTTAATACCGCTATGCAAATATAGTACAGTTTTATATGACAGAGCATTTTGGGGGTATTTTGTTTGTAGACATAGAGACGGTGCCGGTGCAGCCTGCCTATGCACAGCTATCTGAGTCAATGCAGGCCGAGTGGGAACGAAAGGCCCGCCTGATAAAGAATGCAGGCGATACCACAGCAGGCGACCTGTTTGAAGGCAGGGCAGGTGTATACTCAGAGTTTGCCAAAATCATTTGTATTGGCTTTGGTAGTATGTATCATGCGGCAGGTGAGTGGAAGTTGAGGCTGAAAACCATATCGGGCCATAACGAACACGATGTACTGACCGACTTTGTGCGGGTAGTAGACCGCATAGCGGCCCTGCATGGCGAGGTACGTTTTTGCGGGCACAACATACGCGAGTTCGATATTCCGTTCATTTGCCGCAGGCTGGTAATAAACGGTATACCATTGCCTGCTTGCCTGCGCCTGTCTGGCAAGAAGCCATGGGAGATACACCATATAGACACGCTGGAGCTGTGGAAGTTTGGCGATAATAAAAACTATACATCACTATCGCTGCTGGCCTGTGTGCTGGGTATACCATCGCCCAAGGGCGATATAGACGGTAGCCAGGTAGGCGATGTGTACTGGCGCGACGGCGATCTGGATCGTATAGCCAGGTACTGCACCGGCGATGTGCTGACATCGGCCAAGGTATGGCTGCGCCTGCGTGGTGGCGACCATATAGACCTGATACCCGACTATGCCGATGGCCGGCAGCCGGGCTGATGCAGCAATAGATACACACTGCATACGGGGTATTACCTTTGCTGTATGGCCAACAGATTACTACACGAGCAGAGCCCATACCTGCAACAGCACGCACACAACCCTGTAGACTGGCACCCCTGGGGCGATGAAGCATTTGCCGAGGCCGCAAGGCGCAATGTGCCCGTATTGGTGAGTATTGGGTATGCTGCCTGCCACTGGTGCCACGTAATGGAGCGCGAAAGCTTTGAAGACCCCGGCACAGCCGCCTTCATGAACCAACACTTTGTATGCGTAAAGGTAGACCGGGAGGAACACCCCGATGTGGACCATATGTATATGGATGCCGTGCAGGCCATAAGCGGCAGCGGGGGCTGGCCGCTGAATGTGTTTGTAACGCCGGAACGCGAACCGTTTTTTGGAGGTACTTACTACCCGCCGCAACCGGCTTACAGCCGCCCCTCGTGGCGGCAATTGTTGCAGCGAATGAGCGAGGTGTGGCGCAACCAGCCCGATGAGGTAGCCGCACAGGCATCGCAGATGATAGAACACTTGAAACAGGCATCGCGCAGAATGACCAATCCGCAGACAGATGCCCCCACAGTAGAAACCTGCCGCAAAATGGCCGACAATTTGCTGACACAAGCCGACAAAGAGGCGGGTGGGTTTGGCAATGCGCCCAAATTTCCGGGTACAATGGCTATAAGCTACTTGTTGCAACATTATAGTTATACAGGTTACCAGCCTGCCCTGCAACATGCCCTGCGTAGCCTCGATGCTATGATAGATGGTGGCATATATGACCAGATAGGTGGTGGTTTGGCCCGGTATGCTACCGACCGCCACTGGTTGATACCCCATTTTGAGAAAATGCTGTACGACAATGCGCTGCTGATAAGTGTGCTGTGCGAGGCTTGGTTGCAGACCCGTACCGACCGCTACAAAACCATTGCAGAAGATATCATTGCCTTTGTGAACCGCGAACTGCGGCACCCAACGGGTGGTTTTTACTGCGCGCTGGATGCAGATAGCGAAGGGGTAGAAGGTAAATACTACACTTGGACATGGGAAGAATGGACTGCTGCCAGTGTAGACCCCACAGGCCATGTAGCCCGGTACTGGGGGGTAACCCCAGGCGGCAACTGGGAGCATACCAATATATTGCATATACCCCAACCTGCGGCACTGGTAGCGGGCGAGTTGGGAATAAGTGAGCAGGAACTGATGGAAGAAGTAGCCATAGCCAGCAACCGTTTGTTGGCTATGAGACAACAGCGTATTCGCCCGCTTACCGACGATAAATGCTTGCTGGCATGGAATGCCATGATGAATAAGGCATTGTGCGATGCCGCCATGGCTTTTGGCAATAACGATTACCTGACACAGGCTGCCGCCCACATGCAGTGGATGGAGGATGCATACACCTGTGCCACGGGCCTGCTGCACACATGCAAAGACGGTGTGGCCCGCATACCTGCCAAGCTGGATGACTATGCCTGCCTCATACAGGCACAACTGCAACTGGCATCGGCCACAGGCGATGGGGCTTATATAAACAAGGCAGCAGCACTGATAGGCGAGGTGACAGACAAATTCAGTCAGGATGATGTATTTTTCTACTACACTCCTGTAGGTCAGGCCGATATACCAGTGCGCAAGGTAGACCTATACGATGGTGCAACACCATCGCCCAATAGTATAATGGCCCGAAATCTGCTGCTGGCGGGTATGGCTACAGAGCGCAACGGATGGATAATGAGGGCAGAACGTATGTTGCAAAATATGAGTGCTACCGTATTGCGGTACCCCACATCGTTTGCATTGTGGGCACAGCAGATGCAGCAAATGGTGGTAGGCCCGCTAACGGTGGTGGTTACTGGCAGCGATGCAGTGGTAGCTGCCCATGCCCTGCACAGCAAGTATATACCCCATGCATGGGTGCTTGCTTGCGAAAAAGAAATATGCGAACCGGCGATTTTTGAAAAAAAATATTTTAATGGCAAATTGGCTATATTTGTTTGTTCAAAGTCTGCCTGTTTGCCGCCGGTAAATAGTGTAGAACATGTGGAAAAGTTGATAGCACAGCAAAAAGAACGTTAAAATTTTGACGCCTTTTGAACTCGGTTATAGTTTGAAAGGGCAACATTTTTTTCGCTCTGCTTGTATTTTTCAAAAAAACTTTGAATATTGTGCATCGGTTTTGTGCAGAACGTTAAAAAAGGCAAAAATATCAGGTGCATTCATTGCAAAAACAATAGATAGTAGTATGAAAAAAACTTCCCTGAAGGTTTCGGCTTTAGCAGTGTTGGCTTTTGCTGCAAGCTGCGGTAATCCGGGCTCCAATGGCCAGCTTGTGGGCGATCAGACGCGTATGAATTACAAAGCTCCGCTGCCTATAGGTATGATGTATATCCCATCAGGATCGTACAAAATGGGGGCAAGTGACGAAGACATCCGTGGCAGAAACGACGCGACTGTACATACAGTGCAGATTGTTGGTTTCTATATGGATGCAACGGAAATTTCCAACGCTGAATATCGCCAGTATACCAACTATGTAAGGGATTCTATAGCGCACTTCCTGCTGGGCGACTTTAAGGATATGCCAGACGGTTCGCAGCATTTAGATTGGCGTAAACGCATCAACTGGCGCGATCCGGAAGTTCAGGACCAATTGGCTTCTATGTACGTACCTGCCGACCAATCGGGTTGGGGACGTAAGGAGATTGATGCAAGCAAACTCAAGTACCATTACCGCACATTCGATTTTGCTAATGCCATCAAGCATCCTACTGAGTCTCGTTCTAAGTTTGTGATAGATCACGATATAGATGCATACCCCGACACTACGGTGTGGATGCGTCAGTTCAACTATGCATTCAACGAGCCTATAGCCATGCAGTATTTCTGGTTCACTGGTTTCAACAGATACCCTGTTGTAGGTGTTAACTGGGAGCAAGCCAATGCTTTCTGCGAATGGAGAACACAATATTGGAAATCTGAACGCGAAAAAATGCGCCTCTATACAGAGCACCGTTTCCGTCTGCCAACAGAGCAGGAGTGGGAGTGGGCAGCCCGTGGCGGTCGCAACCAATCACCATTCCCATGGGGTGGTCCGTACATCATCAACAAGAAAGGTTGTTATTTGGCCAACTTCAAACCACTACGTGGCAACTATGCTGCCGATGGCGGTTTGTACACTGTGCCTGTTGATAAATACAACGCAAACGATTACGGCCTGAAGAACATGGCTGGTAACGTGTCAGAATGGACTCAATCGGCATACTACGGTGGTGCATACAACCAGATGGCTGACATGAACCCGAATGTTACCTTCGATGCGGCCGATAACTCGCCACTGTACATGAAGCGTAAGGTGGTACGTGGTGGTAGCTGGCGCGATGTACAATACTACCTGCAGGTAAGTACCCGCGACTATGAATACAAGGATACTGCCAAAGCATATATAGGTTTCCGCTGCGTATATACCGAGGTGAACCCGGCCCTGAGCAACAGACGCCCAATGAGATAATAAAAGGAATGAACACTCAACTATTATTAAATAATAACTGCTAAGAAAAATCCGGATACAATGAAGTCAATCACGTTATTTTTTGAAACCGACAGGGGTAAATACGTAAAAAACCTTATTATCGGTCTTGGTGCATCGGTGGTACTTTTGGGTGCCCTCTTCAAAATTCAGCACTGGCCCGGTGGTAGTATCATGCTTACTGCAGGTATGTCTGTAGAAGTGTTTCTGTTTGCTCTTCTTGGTCTTCTTCCTCCTCACGCCGACTATTATTGGGAGCGTTTTTATCCGGATATTACCAAGAACCCACATGTTGAAGCGCACGGCAAAAACGCCAATGTGGTAAAAAAAGATTCTCCGGCCAAAGCATTGGACAAAATGCTGGAAGATTCTCAGGTGAATCCAACTGTTATCAAGCGTCTTGGTGAAAATTTTCAGCGTTTTAGTGCTACTGTAGACCAGATGAAGGATATTACCGAAGTAACAGCCTCTACTGGAGCTTACTCTCAAAGTGCACGTGAAGCTGCTGATGCATTAGGTAAAATGAAAGATACATTCGCTGGTGCTACCAAAACAATGGGTGCCTTCAACGTAGCAGCAGATGACACAATGAAGTTCCATGAGCAGGTAAAAGTGCTTTCTAAAAATCTGGGTAACCTCAATCAGATATATGAAGTAGAACTGACTGATGCGAACAACCACCTGAAAGCAATGAACAAGTTCTACAGTAACCTTGTTACCGCATCAGACTCTATGGCTGCAAGTGCAAAAGACGCTGCAAACACCAAAGACCAGATTGCATTGTTGGCTAAGAATCTGACTACACTGAATCAGATTTATGGTAACATGTTGTCTGCAATGCAAGGTCGCTGATTTCAGCCCCCATGCATGAGCTCGAAATAAATATTACTAACGATAGTAAAAGATAAAGAATGTCTATACCTAAAGAGCCGCGGCAGTTGATGATCAACCTCATGTACTTGGTGTTGACAGCCCTGCTGGCCCTAAACGTATCAAACGAAATTCTCAACGCCTTCAAAACGTTGAGTGTGAGTATCGATCGTTCGAATGAATCAATTGAGCAAAAAACTCAGGAGGTTTATGACCAGATAGTTGAAAACGAAAAAGCGCCTGGTCAGGCCGATAAAGTGCGTCCATACAGGATAAAAGCTGATGAAGTTGTAAAACGTTGCGACGACATGGTGAAGTACCTGAAAGACTGGAAGCATAAAGTGGTAATGGAAGCTGGTGGCTACTCGCACACCGATAGCACCATGCCCGACAAGATGGATAACATTGATGCAACTACATTGCTGCTAGTAGAAAAGAAAGGTGGCGATGATTTGAGAAAGAGAATAGAAGAGTTGCGTCAGTTCCTTATCGATCAGGTTGATAAAAGAGATGCCGATCAGTTTGCAAAAACACTTCCTTTGGCTGTGAAGCCTGCCGTGAAAAACGAGCACAACCCAACGGGCGATTGGAACATTGAAAACTTTGAGCACATGCCCGCTGTGGCATCACTGGCACTGTTTTCTAAATTTCAGAACGACGTGCGTGCCAGTCAGCAGCTTGTTATAGACAAACTGTATAAAGAGGCGCATTTGAAGGATCTGAAGTTCGACACCATTGCTGCCATTGCATTACCATCACAGAGCTATGCGCTGGAAGGTGATAAGATTCAGGCATCAATCTTGTTGGCCGCGTTCAACAAAGCTGTAAAGCCCGAAGTGAAAATGATGGGTGGCGGCGGAAGTATCAAGCCTGCTCAGAATGGTGTTGTTCCCTGGGAAACTGTTGCAAAAGGCACAGGTCTGCAAACAGTACGTGGTAAAATAGTACTACAGTCGGACGGTGGCCCTATCGAAAAAGAGTGGAAGTTCGAATACATGGTAGGTACTACTGGTGCTTCTATGCAGCTCGATAAGATGAACGTGTTTTACATAGGTGTAGATAACCCGGTTACTGTTGCCGCTGCTGGTTACTCGGTAGAGGATGTGTATCTGGATGCGCCTGGTTGTAAAGTGCGCGATTCTTCGGCCAAGGGTCACTTTATTATCCGCACCGGTGAAAAGATCGGCAAGGTTAATATAAACATTATGGCCAAGGGTAAGGACAAGGGTGCAGCAAAGAATGTAGGTGTAATGGAAGTGCGTGTAAAACGTATACCAGACCCTGTTGCCAAACTCGGTGGCTCTACTGGTGGTTCAATGCCTGCTGGTACCTTCCGTATACAAATAGCACCTGCTGCCACACTGGAATCTTTCGACTTTGCAGCAAGTTTCAAAATTATCTCTTTCACCTACAGTATGTTGCCTAAGGGCAGAGATATCGTTGGTCCATTCAACGTAGAGAACAGAGCTGTTGGTTGTCGCTTGGGTGACAATCCAAACATCAGAAAAGCAATGGATGGAGCTCGTGCAGGCGATAAAGTGTTTATTGAGAACATAAAGGCAGTAGGACCAGATGGTCAACCTCGTATTCTGAACTCAATAGTACTGACACTGATTTAATAGCCTGGTATTTGGAATTTCAAGACTTACAGCTAAATTTGTTTTAACGACATTAATTATACTGATATGACCATTTTTAACGCGTGCAGACTTTTCCTGACAGCAGCCATCACACTTTCGGCAAGCATGTCATTTGCACAGGTTGGCTCTTCCGATCCGGCAGTTCCTGCCGGCACTTCGGGTGTTTCCAGTCAATGGTTGCCTTCACGTACTGCCGATGGTGCTTATGATAGGATTCCGGACAAAGAACGTGCCCGTAAGCCTGTGCCATGGCAATATCTTCGTGAAGATGATATACTTTGGAAAAAGCGTGTATGGCGCGAAATCAATACGCTGGAGAAGCAAAACATTGCGTTCCGCTACGTGGGTGACGAACACACTGGTGGTGGTATGTTCATAGAAATTTTGATTGATGCCATCAAAAAGGGTAAGATTGTTGCCTACAGCAGTTTTGATGACCGTTTCACCACAGTGCTTACTAAGGAGCAATTGATGGAGCAAACGGCTGGCAAAACAGATACTGTTTGGTTGACTGACCCTATTACCGGTGAGGAAATCATGAAGTTGAAAACAACCGACTTCAAACCAGAAGACATCACCAAGTACAGGATAAAGGAAGACTGGATTTTCGACCGAAACGTAGGTCAGATGATAGTACGTATTGCTGGTATTGCACCTGTTAAAGACATCTATGATGACAATGGTGCATTCCGTGGTTCGCAAGCTATGTTCTGGTTGTACTATCCCGAAATTCGTCCTTTGTTAGCCAACTACGAAGTAGTAAACCCCGGTAACGATATGTTCCGCCCTACTTGGGATGAGTTTTTTGAAAGCCGTATGTTCTCGGCACGTATCACTAAGGTGAGCAACCCATATGGTACCATTAATGGTGGCTATGGCGAGAACTTTATGGAGAAATTTGGCAACAACTCTATGGAAGCACTGTATGAAGGTAAACGTGCAGCCGAAGAGATTTTCAACAAAGAACACGACATGTGGGTATACTAATATCGCTGTCAGAAAAATATCTGAGCCCCCGTATTACGGGGGCTTTTTTTGAGTATATAATTCATTGATTGTTACATGAGTTCAGAGAAACCATCGCTGGAAGTTTGTCTTTCGCCTGCATTGCTTCATTTATACAACACGGCCGGATCGGTGGTGGTAATAATAGATATTTTCAGGGCTACTTCTACCATTACGGCTGCATTGCACAATGGCGCAGCTTCGGTAATACCAGTTGCCTCGGTACAAGATTGTATTGCCATTGGCAATAGTTTGCCCAACAGCCTTACAGCCGGGGAGCGGGACGGGAAAATTGCTCCCGGCTTGCAGCATGGCAATTCTCCGCTGGAGTATCCTACAGATTTTGTACAAGGCAAAACATTGGTACTTACCACTACAAACGGCACCCGTTTGCTGCACATGGTGAAAGATGCCGCCCAGATAGTTATTGGGTCTTTTCTGAACCTGAGTGTTGTGTGCGACTACTTGCTGGCGCAGAATAAAAATGTACTGCTTGGCTGTGCTTCGTGGAAGGACAAGTACAATCTGGAGGACACACTGTTTGCTGGTGCGGTAGTCAGCCGCGTTGGGCATGCATTCGAGGTGAATTGTGATGCAGCCCGTGGTGCCAGACATCTATTTAACAGCACCGGTGGCAGTAATTTTATCAATTTTCTACGCGATAGCTCGCACTACAGGCGTTTATCGGCTTATGGGTTAGAAGAGGATATGGAATATTGCGTAACGCCCGACAAACATCCTGTACTGCCCTTACTGCAAGGCGATAGAATTGTTGCTGTGCGGTAAGAGCGCAGTAAACGACACGTTTATAATAAGTTTGACACAGTTGGGTACTATTCGGTTTCATTTAGGGTAGGGTACTGGTTTGCTGCTATCACTTGTGTAATTTTGCCAAGGCTTTTAACAGTCGTATACTTATTTGTTAGTGTTTGACTAACAAATAACTGCACAGTTGCGCCCTTGTAGTGCGTATGTTATTGCCTTAGATGTAAAATTGCCATTTATGAAACTACCATTTATAAAGTACCTGAGCCTTGTTGTATCTTTCTTAATGTTGTCGTTTGTGGCCAATGCGGCATTGCCACCTATATTGGGCCCTACCAGTTTGTGTACTGGGGCTTCTGTTACCCTTACCAATACGGTAACTGGTGGAACATGGACCAGCGGAAACCCGGCTGTAGCATCTATTGGTGCCGGTACTGGTATAGTGAATGGTGTAGGTATAGGCACTTCTGTTATCACCTATACCGATGGGGTAGATTTTGCCTATTCAACCATCACAGTCAATCCTACTCCTTCGGCTATAACGGGTATTTCATCGGTGTGTGTTGGTAGTACCAGCACTTTTGCGGTTACACCCGGTGGTGGTTTGTGGTCCAGTTCCTCTACTACTGTGGGTACTATTTCAATTGCTGGCGTGTTTTCTGGTATTGCTTCAGGAACTACTGATATTACATACACAGTAGGTAGTTGCCGCTCTATACTTACGGTAACTGTTCTGCCGTTGCCAATAATTTCTACTCCATCTGCAATTTGTATCGGCAGCTCCAGTGCAGCCATAGGTACGCCTTCAGGTGGTACATGGTCATCTGCCGCACCAGGCATTGCCACTATTGATGCCGGGGGTATTGTAACGCCCATTGCACCGGGCACGGCTACAATTACTTATACCGGAACAACGGGATGTTTTGCCACAAGAGTGTTAACTGTAAGCACCTCAATTGGCACTATTTCCGGGCCAACAACAGTATGTATGCCGTCTACCCTTACGCTTACCAATAGCATGGGTGGGGGTACATGGTCATCATCCAATGCGGCAGTGGCAACTGTGGGTGCTGCTACGGGTGTAGTAACCGGTATATCATATGGTACTACTACTATCTCGTATTTTTTAGGTGGGTGCACCAATTCACAGGTTGTTACGGTAAATGCAGCACCAGCAGGTATGAGTGGTTCGCTAAGTATATGTGCTGGTAGTACCACTACCTTCACACCCACAAGCGGATTTGGAGGTACATGGTCTTCAACATTGCCTGCAATTGCTACAGTATCGGCTACCGGTGTGGTTTCTGGTGTGGCAACCGGTACTACCACCATATCTTATGTAAATGCTTGCGGCAGTATACCAACAGTAGTTACTGTTACGTCCTCTTGTGTGGGCACCCCGGTGCCGGGCCTTATTTCGGCATCGTCTACACTGGTATGTATAGGCACACCGCTCACTCTGTCGTTACCAGCCTATTCTCCGGCTTGTGGCCATATGATACAATGGCAGTCGTCGCCAGATGGTATTGGCTGGTCCGACATGGCAGGAGCCAACACAGTACCTTATACCTACTCGCCAACTACTGCCCTGTATTACCGTTGTCGCATTACCTGTGCATCATCGGGCTTGTCGGCCACATCGGGTTTTGTATTGGTGAATGTAAATTATGCCATTGGTGCTCATTATGTAGTGCCTACATCAGGTTCGGTATGTGCGCCTACGCAGTTTCATATAGAAGGTTGCGGTATATCTACATCGTTCAGTGTTATTACCTCTTTTGGCGATGGTATTAACGATACTACTGCGCTTACCGGCAGTGCGCCACCATCGGCCAACATATACCACAGCTATGCGCTGCCAGGCGTGTACACGGTGCGCCATATACTGCGCCACAGTGGCACCCCCGTAGATACGGTTACATTTACACATACTACCTATTGCACGGTGTTCCCTGTACGCTTGTATCGCGATAACAATTCGAACTGTGTCTTTGACGCACCAGATACACTGAACCAAATGCCTGTGGATATAGTGGTGCGCAGAAACGGCGTGTTGTGGGATACCATAACCGTAACTTCGGGTTTCGATTATCCTACTCCAGATGTGGCGGGTACTATCTATTCGTTTACACCTATCACTACATTGGGTGGTATTAGCTATGCATGCCCCACTGCCGGTGGCGTAATTCTCGATACTATACCATCTATACCAACGGCAGTAACGCTGAAGCGTATAGGCATGCGCTGTGGTTCTACACCATCGTCATTCGATTTGCGTGTGAATGCCAACATACGCTGTGGCAGACACACACAAAGGTTGGACATTACTGTAGACAATTTCAGTTGCCTGCCGGTACCTGCGGTGCTAACCATCAACCACAACCCTAAATATGGCTACTATGCGGGGATGTATCCATGTACATCCGGTAGCCCCCTGCCCTCAACGGTGACAGGCACCACCCTTACCTGGAATTTGGGTACAATTGCGGCCAACTCTGTGCGCAACATAGTACTGTATCTGGAAAGACCCTCTTCGCTGGGTCCATGGTTGACTGTAGGCGATACAGTAACCACACAGATAAAAGTAACCCCATATACCGGCGATTTGGATACGCTGAATAATATGATTATCAGTACCGATACGGTTAAGGCATCTTTCGACCCCAATGACATAGCCGTGTCTCCAACCGGTAATGTTTTGCCATGCACATGGCTGCAATACAAGGTACGCTTCGAAAACATGGGCAACGATACCGCCATCAATATACATGTACTGGATACGCTACCCGCCTGGGTAGACGAAACCACGCTGGAACCCATAGTGGCCAGCCATGCTATGAATACTTCGGTATTTACATCAGGAGGTTTGAAGATTGCTAAATTTGAATTCCCCAACATTCGTCTTACCGATACCAGCAATCGCCAGTTGTGCCATGGTATGTTCATCTTCAGGGTAAAGGCACGCCTTACTGTACCAGACGGGGTAGACATAACCAACCGTGTGGGTATTTACTTCGACGACAACGAGGTGGTAATGACCAACGAGGTGAACAATACTACCGGGGTACCGCCCATACAGGGGCCAGACCATATATGCCTTGGCTATCCAGATACCCTGTTCAACAGCATGCCGGGTGGTGTTTGGGCCAGCAGTACCCCTACTGCCGGTACCATTGCTACTACAGGTATAGTTACAGGTCTTGCAGCGGGTACTACTACTATCAGCTATACAGTGTCTAACAGTTGCACATCGCGTACGGCTACCAAGGTGGTAACAGTAGCTGCTATAGTTACCCCATCGGTAGGCGTAGTAACTACCGATGATACCGTATGTTCCGGTTCTCCGGTTATCTTCACTACAGCACCGGTATATGGTGGCACTACGCCATCGTACCAGTGGGCGGTAAATGGTGTGGTGGTAAGCGCAGGCGATGCTTACTCTTACCTGCCAGCAACAGGCGATGATGTTTCGGTGATAATGACTACCAGTCAGGCATGTGCCCTGCCTACTATAGTGGCCGATACGATTACCATGACCGTATTGCCAACAGGTACACCTGTAGTGTTGGTAAATGTGAGCCCCAACGATACCTCTTGTGCCGGTACGCTGGTAACCTACACTGCCAATGCTGTAATGGGTGGCCCAAGCCCCGTGTATCGTTGGTTTGTAAATGGTACACTGTCTGGCACGGCACCTACCTATGCCTATGTGCCTACCGATGGCGATCTGATATACTGCCGCATGGGTAGCAACTACCATTGCCGCCTTACCGATACGGTAAACAGTGCTGTGGTACACCAGAAAGTAGATCCGCTCTATTTCCCGGTTATCAGTATTTCGGCTTCTCCTTCACTTACCGTAAATGCAGGCGACCCCATTACATTTACTGCATTTGTTACAGGTGCAGGGCCATCGCCAGTATTCGAGTGGTATGTGAATTCTACTCTGGTACCCGGTGCCATTACCAATTCGTTCACCACCTCTACACTTTCCGATTATGATTCGGTAACCTGCCGCGTAACAGGTAGCGGTGTGTGCAGCATAGTTACCTACAACTCGGTATATGTAACGATACTGCCAGTGGGTGTAGGGCATATAGCTGGCGAGGCGGGCATCAGTATATTCCCCAATCCGGGCAATGGCCAGTTCCGTATACGGGCTGCAGTGGGTGCATTCACCCCTGGCGATGTGCGTATGAGCGTGGCCGATGTGCTGGGCCAGACTGTGTATACAAGTCTGCTACACATGGGGGCCAATGGGCTGGATGCCACCATCAATCTGCCGCAGTCTCTGGCATCGGGTGTGTACATGCTGAATATGGGCATTGGCACAGAGACACGACAATACCGCCTGATAGTGGGTAAATAGTGGTTTCCAAACAAGTTTGATATACTTTTTTGTTGCTCACATTGTGGGCAACAAAAAAGTGGTCATAAAAGTTCTGGATATTTTTATATATTTTTATAATATCATAAAAATTTCTTATGAAATATACCTTGTTAACCTTGCTCTTTGCATTGGGCTCTTTGTTGGCTAATGCCACTACCGGTATCATTGCCGGCCCATCTATCATTTGTAACGGTCAGTCGGCCACCTATACCAACGAGATAGCTGGAGGTGTCTGGACCATCAGCGCACCCACTGTTGCCTCAATAAATGCCTCTTCGGGCGTACTCTTCGCGGTCAATCCTGGTACTGCCATTATCACCTACACAGCATCAGAGACCGTAGTGTTCAAAACGGTAACGGTGGCTACATTGCCCTCGCCGGTAGCGGGTATGGCTCCCTTGTGTGTAGGGCAAAGTATCGCCTTATCGTCAATGCCGTCGGGCGGTGCATGGAGTAGCAGTAATGCATCTACCGCAGCCATAGATGCCATTACGGGCGTAGTTACCGGTATAGCCCCCGGTACAGCAACTATTACTTATACCGGTACCAATACCTGCTTTTCATCGGCAGTAGTAACTGTATGGCCTGCCCCCACCGATACTATTGCCGGGCCTGCTGGTGTATGTATGGGTAGTAGTGCAGCGTATAGCTGTGTGCCAACGGGTGGCACGTGGTCATCGTCGGTGGCAGGTACCATAACCAGTACCGGCATTTTTACGGCTATTACAACTGGTACAGCAACAATCACCTACCGCACATCGCCAGCCTGCTATACAACCAAAACTGTTACCATGCATCCTTTACCTTCCGTCATTTTAGGGCCGTTGGTCCTGTGTCAGGGCGATAGTTTGGTATTAAGCGCACCGGGAGGTGGTACATGGATGTCTGCCACACCTGCTGTAGGTACGGTAAGTACATCGGGTGTGATAACTACCGGTGGTGTAGGTACTATGGTGCTTACTTACACACTGCCTACCGGCTGCTATGTAACTCGTGTCTTCACGGTAAATGGAGCCCCGTCAGAAATTTCCGGCAATAGAAATATCTGTGCCGGCACTACATCATTGTTAAGCAGCTCGCCTGCCGGCGGTACATGGATAAGTAGCAATCCGGGTGTGGTAACAATCTCTGGTTCCACTGGTGAGGCTACGGCTTTGGCAGGTGGTGGCACAGCTACTATTAGTTACACCCTGGGCACTGGTTGCCGCACCACTGCGGTAGTTACCACGCATGCAATACCGATGGTTATTGTAGGTACTGCCGAAATGTGTACGGGTACCACCGTCAACCTGATAGGATTGGGCGGCGGTACATGGTCGTCTTCGAATGAGGCAATAGGTACCGTATCGGCCACGGGTGTTGTTACCGGCATTAGTGCCGGCAATACAAATATTACTTTTACCAGTATGGCAGGTTGCACGCGTACCAACCTTGTTATTGTACATCCTTTACCCGCACCCATTACAGGGCCTTCCTCCGTTTGTACCGGTCAGTCGGCGTTTTACACTTCTACCTCCATTGGTGGTATTTGGACGAGTTCCAATCCGTCTGTACTCGCCATAGAGGGTAGTGGGGCATTTGCAGGCAGTTCTGCCGGCTTGGCCGTGCTATCGTATATGCTGGGTACAGGGTGTGTTACCACACGCACTGTCAGTGTATTGCCATCGCCTGCACCACCTATAGGAACACTGGGCGTTTGTGTGGGCACCACTACTACCTTAATTGCCCCCGCAGGTCCTGCGGGTACATGGAGTTCTGCATCAGCCGCAATTTCGGTAAGTGCTACGGGCGTGGTTACCGGCCTTGCGGCAGGTACAGGAGGTGTCACCTATACCATACCTACCGGCTGCTACCAGGTGGTTGTAGTAACGGTTAATGCTGTGGCCGGAGGGCTTGATGGGGATGCGCATATATGTCTTGGCACTTCGTCTCAATTGGTACATGCCGTTACTGGTGGTACCTGGACATCTTCCAATGCCTCTGTAGCCACAGTAAGTAGTACAGGGCTTGTTTCAGGCGTGGGCATTGGCACCGCACATATCAATTATACATCGCCGGGTGGCACCTGTAGCGGTGCAGCCATAGTCACAGTCAATGCGGCTCCCACTGCCATTTCTGGTCCCACAGGTTTCTGCAATTTTACTACGGCAACCTATACCTCTTCGCCATCCGGGGGCACGTGGTCATCTTCCGATCCTTCTATAGCCGGCATAACATCATCCTCAACAGGAATAGTAACCGCACATGCGGTAGGCATGGCTACTATTAGTTACTCATTGGCGGGCTGCACGGTAACTAAAAATATTTCTATTGTCAGTACTCCGTCCAACGGTTCCTTAGAGTTAGGTTGTGCCGGTGGTACGGTGCAGCTAACCAATAGTATAGGAGGCGGCACATGGGCATCCGCCCATCCGGCAGTGGCCACCGTCAATGGCAGCACCGGCTTGGTAAATGCGCTTACACTGGGTACTGCTATCGTTACCTATCAACTCTTATCGGGTTGTACATCTGTCTACACCGTCAATGTACCGGTTGCACAACCCACCATATCGGGTACTCTGTCGTTTTGTGGCAGTGTGGGTACCACACTTACAGCCTCTGCCAGCGGTGGCAGCTGGCTCAGCGGCTCTTCATCTGTTGCCACTGTAGGGTACACTACAGGTGTAGTTACCGGTGTGTTGGCTGGTATGGCCCCTATTACCTATACCTCGCCCTATGATTGCCGTGTGGTAGCTACTGTTACGGTACAGGCGGCTGCAAGCCCGTTTGTAACTGGTCCATCCACAATAGGTATGGGCGGCAACGGCAGCTACAATGTTTCGGCATTGGGCCCGGTATGGAGTAGTAGTGCCACAGGTGTTCTTACCATCAATGCCAGTGGCGTGGCTACCGCAATAACGCAAGGTGTGACCACCATTAGTTGTAGTGCCCCCTGTGGCGTATATACCAAAGAAGTAACTGTTACACGACCCATTGCCACATATTCTGTGGTGCCCTCGGCCGATACGGCCTGTCTGCCCGCACATTTCTATCTGGCCATCTATGGTGCCGATACATCATGGGCTGTGGTATCCCAATTTGGCGATGGCAGCAGTAGTGTGTATCCGCTCAATACCGGCAGTGCCCACATTTACCATGCATACGGTGGCCCCGGCACCTATACGGTGCGTCACCTGGTATTTAAGAGCGGTGTGCCGGTCGATTCCGTTACATTTTCCTATGTACATCAGAATTGCAATGTGATGCGGGTGCGTTACTTTAACGATGCCAATCTTAGTTGCATACGCGAGGGCGGAGAAACATGGAGTACACACCCCATTACTACCCGTGTAGATTCGGCAGGTGTAACCGTAGCAAGCATTACGGCTACCAGCGGTTTTTACTACAAGGCGCGTGGTGGGGCGGGTACTATTTATCAGTTTACACCAATAGCTATGGGCAGCAGTGTTGCGCTGTCTTGTCCTTCATCGCCCTTGTTGTCAGATACGGTAGGCATATTTGAAGAAGTACATATACCGCGCGATTTTGGATTGCAGTGTACTACGCCAGCGGGTGTGTACGACTTGTCGGTAAATGTGGCGGCCAATTGCAGTCTTACCAATGCCCGTTACGATATAGTGGTGCGCAATAGCATGTGTACGCCGGTATCGCCTGTGGTAACACTGAATGTGAGTCCGCATTACCAGTTCCAGTCGGCTACTATACTGCCTACCTCTATTTCGGGTACTACTATTACATGGGCATTGCCACCGCTGTCGCTTGGGGCAACATCTGTGCGCACATTCTCGGTATATTTTACCAGACCATCGGGTCTGGGGCCGGTACCGCCGGGTACACTCATCCCATCGCAAGTGCTGGTAGGCCCCACTTCTGGCGACTACGACACCACCAACAATGAAGTAATACGCACAGATACAGCACGTGGAGCATGGGACCCCAACGATATTACTGTAACCCCAGAAGGGTACATACTGCCCTGTACCGAATTGACTTACCGGGTACGGTTCGAAAACATGGGTAACGCACCCGCCCGCAACGTAACCATCATAGATACGCTTAACGATGGATTGGACCCCGCTACGCTGGCACCTGTAGTAGCATCGCACCCCATGGATATAGCTATATATGCCGCCGGTGGCCATAATGTGGTTCGTTTCGACTTCCCGGATATTTACCTGCCCGATGCATCGCACCCCAATGACAATAAGGGTATGGTATTTTACACTATCAAAGCACGCGCAGGGCTTGCCGATGGTACCGAAATACAGAACCGTGCAGGTATATTCTTTGACGATAATCCGGTGGTGATGACCAATGAGGTACACAACATCACCGGTATGCCACCCATTGCAGGGCCAGATACCGTATGTGCCGGCACTTCTGTTACCTTGACCAATATGCTGGCAGGTGGTACCTGGAGCATTTCGGGTATATCAGCTACCATCTTGGGCAGTGTGGTAACAGGGCATACGGTAGGTGAGAGCATTGTAACTTACGAGGCGGCCAACGCCTGCACATTGCGTAGGCGCACGCACACCGTTTATGTAGATACAATACCGGTAGTAGCCCCCCTCACAGGTACTACCCATGTATGCGCCGGCAGCACCACGCTGTGGGGCACTACCACCGGCAACGGTGTGTGGCACTCGGCCAATGTTGCAGTAGCTACCGTTATGGCTACCGGGCTGGTAACAGGCGAGGCGGCCGGTACGGCCATTATTTCTTACACGGTATCTAACAGTTGTGGCACTACAGCGCAAACCGATACCGTGACTGTGCAGCCGATGGTAACACCTTCTGTTACCGTTACTACCGATGCTACCCCCATTGTATGTTTTGGCACCAACATTCGCTATACGGCTACGGCCCTGCATGGCGGCGACGCACCACAATGGCAATGGTACAAATATGGCGAATTGGTGCCCGGTACCACTACCGACACGTTTACCTATATACCGGGTATAGATGAGTTTATAGAAGCACGGCTTACATCTTCGGCAGCGTGCGTTACCGATACTCATGCCATAGCAGGCACAGTAGTAGCGGTAACAGCACTCACTACACCCCAAATCAGTACCGCCCGCATACCTATGGGCAGGCTGTGTCAGGGTACGGTGGTAACCCTCAATGCAACAATTTCGGGCGGTGGTACGGCTCCTGTTATTTGGTGGACAAAGAATGGAGCCATTGTAGGTACGGGGCTTACATTCAGCTATATGCCCAATGATGGCGACATGCTGAGCGCATGGCTGGATGGCGATGAAGAATGTAGCATTTTTGATACCGTAGGTTCTTTACCCACCAGTATGCAGGTAGATTCGTCTTTCATTCCCACAGTGTCTATTTCTGTAACTCCGGGTCTGTTTATTGCACCTGGCACAACCGATACATTTACCGCTGTGGCCGCCAACGCAGGGCCGGCACCACGCTATCAGTGGCTGCTGAATAGCGTTGAGATACCGGGGGCAACCAGTTTCAGATACATTACCAATACACTGGCCGATGGCGACTCGGTAAGTTGCGTGGTTTCGGGCGGCAGCACTTGTACATTCATTTCATTCAACTCGGTTAAGGTGCGGGTGTCGCCCGTGTACACGCATTTGGCAGAGATGAATAGTGCGATAGTGGTAAGCCCCAATCCGGGTAGTGGTACATTCCGCATTACCGGTAGTGTAACGGGTGCTACCACTGCTACAATTCTGGTTGCCGATGTGCTGGGCCGTCAGGTGCTGATGACTCCTGCCGAAGTATTGGCCGGAGAAATTTCACAAACCATCATGCTGCCACAGGCATTGGCACCGGGTACCTACTTGCTTCAGTTGGTTACAGATGCAGGTAGGTACACCACACGTCTGCTGTTGCAACCATAGGTTGTAACAGCAGGCCACCTTCTGCCCTGTCATCTCTGCATGGTATGCCGTAGCTTTGGCGGTAATATGGAACCTGTAACTGTTGCCGAAGCCATACAAATAGTGCTGGCGCAAGCCCGCTCATTGGGCAGCGAGATGGTGCCCTTGCACAGGGCTATGGGTCGTGTGTTGGCAGCACCCATTGTTGCCGACAGGGATCTGCCCCCGCACAACCGGGTAACTATGGATGGTATTGCTATTGCCTATGCCGCATACGCTGCCGGGCAGCGTACGTTTGCCATACAAGCCACCATGGCCGCAGGGCAAGAGCCTGTGCATCTGTTAGAAACACAGTATTGTGTAGAAGTAATGACCGGTTGCGCCCTGCCACCCGGTACCGATACTGTGATTCGCTACGAGGATATTGAAAAAGCCGGGGGTAATGCTACAATTGTAGCCCCAACAGTAAAGCCCTGTGGCAATATACACCAGCAAGGGTCAGATACCGCCGCAGGTACCATTGTGGTAGCTACAGGTACCATTGTGTCGGCCGCAGTCATTAGTATGGCGGCTTCTGTGGGACAAGAAATGTTGGCAGTATATTGCTTGCCTCGCATTGCCGTAGTCTCTACCGGCAACGAGCTGGTAGAGGTACACGAAACACCCCAACCATGGCAAATACGGCGTAGCAACGTACATGCCATTCGTGCTATGCTACAGGCGCAAGGCACCGATTGTACCCTGCTGCACCTGCCCGATGATATGGAGACGGCCACTGCAGGCTTGCAGCAATGTATAGCCACACACCATGCCGTGATACTAAGTGGTGGTGTATCTATGGGGCTTTACGATTATGTGCCTGCGGCACTGCGTGAGAGTGGTGTAACAGAGCTGTTTCACAAGGTGTTGCAGCGGCCGGGTAAGCCCTTCTGGTTTGGGGTGCAGCAGCAAACGGGCACTGTGGTATTTGCTTTCCCCGGCAATCCGGTATCGGCATTTATGTGTGCGCATCGGTATTTTGTGCCATGGTTGCAAGCCTGTACCCATAACTTGCCAAAGCCTGCCATTTCCGCCATGCTTACCGGGGCAGTTAGCTTTCAGCCTGCATTGCAGTATTTTTTGCAGGTCAGTGTTTCTGTGTCTGCCAATGGTCAGTTGCTGGCTACGCCACTTGCCGGCAATGGCTCCGGCGATTTCAGTAATCTGTTGCAGGCAAATGCCTTTATGGAGTTACCACAAAATTTATCTCAATTTTCGGCTGGTGAGGTTTATCCCATTTGGCCTTTCAAACCAATATTTTGATTGACCATGAGCAAACTGACACATGTAGATGATAACGGACAGGTGAGCATGGTAGACGTAGGTAGCAAGCCCGCCACCCGCCGTACAGCCCGTGCCCGCGCCATAGTGGCCATGCCGCCACAGGTAATGGCCCATTTTCAGCAGGGCGATATACAATCGCCCAAGGGAGCAGTATTTCAGACCGCCATTATTGCCGGTATTATGGGGGCCAAAAAAACCGGCGAACTGATACCGCTATGCCACCCATTGGGTATGGACAACTGCCACATAACCATACACGTAGCCAACGACAACGAGGTAGTGATAGACTGCATCGCCACCATTACCGCAAAGACGGGTATAGAAATGGAGGCACTTACCGGTGCCAGCATTGCCGCCCTTACCCTATACGACATGTGCAAGGCCATGAGCCACGATATAGTGATACGGGAGATAAAGCTGATGGAAAAGACAGGAGGGAAAAATGACTTCAGCAGAGCAGAATAATATGCCGCCCCTGTATGGGCTGGTGTTGGCCGGTGGCCGTAGTGTGCGCATGGGGCAAGACAAGGGTACCATGCAGTGGCATGGTGTGCCGCAGAGGGAGTTTATGGCACGTTTACTGGCCAATTTCTGCGAAAAGGTCTACGTATCTTGCCGCGAAGACCAGACAGCAGAAATGGACAATAAATGGCCATTGATAACAGATGCTGTGCCGGGTGCCGGGCCGCTTACCGGTATTATGTCGGCAATGATGGCCAACAATGGCGTAGCATGGTTGGTAGTAGCCTGCGACTTGCCGCTTTTAACGCAGGAAACACTCGTTTTTCTGTTGGCTGCCCGTAAACCCGGTTGCATTGCTGCCACCTTTCGCAGCCCGCACGATGGTTTGCCCGAGCCGCTCATTACCATATGGGAACCGGGTGCACTGCCTTATTTGCACCGCCACATAGATGCTGGTTACAAATGCCCACGCAAGGCACTCATCAACAATGCGGTACTGGTAAACGTTATAGACTGCCCATGGCCAGAGCATTTGCTGAACGCCAACACGCCCGAAGATGCGGCAGCGGTGCAACGCATTATGGCGCAGGGGTAGTGGCTACGGCTTCATGGGGTTTCAAATCGGGCGATGTCATGGCCTCGTAGGTCATCAGCGATATGTTACCTATCAGTTCCGACAGTTTTTCCATGTCTTTGCCACGCGTCATTACCGTAATGATGTAGGGATTGCCCTCTACATACACAATGCCGCAGTCGTGCAGTTCTACCACATTACCATCGCCCCATTCGCCCATTTTATGAGCCACACCCGTGTTCTTGGGTAGTTTTTTTACAATGCCATCCTTAAAAGCAGCATTGGCCAATAGTTCGGTAGCATATTCAGATGCCTCCATAGACAGGTAGGAGGCATTGTACAGCAGCTCCAGAAACCGCGAATAATCGCGGGTGCCTATTTGGTAACTATAGTCGGTAAGGTTGGGTGGTGCAAGGTGCAATGCCTTGAAGGTATTGTTGAACACATTCATGTCCATACGGTTCACCAATTCTATATTGGCATTGTTATCCGAATATACAATCATGAAGCGAAACAATTCTCTCACACTGTATTTATGCCCCGGTTGCAGCGTCTTGGCCGAATAGTATTGCTTGGGCATGTCGTCATAAGACTTCTCGAAAAGGTATTCCCTGTCCAGCAGTCCGTGGTCGGTTTCTGCTTTTTTCAGGTAGGCAATCATTTGTGGTACCTTCAGCAGCGATGCCGGGTGAAACACATCGCGCGGGTTGATGTTCATCCATCCATCATCTACCAACCGGCGCACATATACCGATGCGTTGATGACGTTGCCCGCCAGTTGCTCATGCTCTACATAGTTACTCAGCATCAGTTTCAGTGGCATCAGTTTTTCGCTTTCGCATTCCTGATCTGCCGTCATAATGGGGCTTATATGCCGGTAGCCCGATAAGCGGGTAATGCCATACACACATTCGGGTTGGGCGGCTGCGGTGGCAGGGGTAGTAATCTTTTTTTCTGTGTCTTCGGTAGCCTTGTTCATACGGGTGGCTATATAATAGCTACCTGCCGAGCAGGCTATTACAAACAACAGCGTGTAGTAGAGCGGAATTTTTTTTGTAAACACAAAATGCCTTTTTTAGAGTAATGATCAATGATTAGAAAAACATCAACCTGTTTTGTCTGCAACTATTTGGGTTATTTATCGGTCGGCGTTCCGGGCTCATCATACCTTGCAGGCACAAAAGATACCTTGCCATTGTATATTGCTATACAGTGCATTACAAATATAATGTTAGCCGGGCAGAAAAAATAGAAAATATACCCTCGTTTACGATAGATGCACAAGCTACCCACCATTGGCATATACCCGCTTCACCCGTTGCGATATACCGGTCATTATCTCGTATGGTATGGTGCCTGCCCACCGGGCCAGTTCGGTTACCGGTAGCTGTGGGCCAAATACTATAGCCTCGTCGCCCTCGGCCACACCCTCTATGCCTGTTATGTCTACCATGCACATGTCCATACATATGATGCCGGTGGTGGGTGCTGGTTTTCCCTTTATCAGTACGTGGGCCTTGCCATGCCCCATAGAGCGGGGGTAGCCATCGGCATAGCCTATGCAAATGGTGGCTATGCGCATGTGGCTGGTAGCAATGGTTTGGTGTCCATAGCCTATACTATCGCCGGGTGGCACCTCGCGTATCTGTGCTATGGAGGTGTGCAGGGTACTTACCGGTTGTAGGTGTGCCTGCATGGCCGGGTTGCCGTCTATACCGTACAGGCCCAGTCCCAACCGCACCATGTCGAATTGCAATGACTGCAACCGCGATATACCTGCCGAGTTGCTGAGGTGCCTGATGGGTTTGTAGGGTAGCACAGCCATCAGTTGCTGGCTCATCTGATGAAATGCGGTAGCCTGTTGGTGCGTAAATTCATCTTCGGCAGCATTGTCGCTGGCGGCCAAATGGCTGAAAATGCTGGCTATGCGCAGCTCGGGCAGCACCCGCAGTGCAGCCGCCAGCCGGGGCATATCGGCGGCACCAAAGCCCAGCCGGTGCATGCCGGTATCCAGCTTTATGTGTACCGGATAGTCTTTTACCTGCAAGGTGCGGGCTATGGCCACAAAAGCCTCCAATGCGCGAAAGCTGTACAACTCCGGTTCCAGCTTCCATGCTACCATTCTGTCGAAGGAAGACAGATCGGGGCTCATTACCATTATCGGCGTTCTGATGCCCGCCCGCCGTAGGGTTACCCCCTCGTCGGTATAGGCCACTGCCATATAGTCTATACCGGCATATTGTAGTACACTGGCAGTCTCGTAGCTACCACTGCCATAGGCAAATGCCTTTACCATGGCCATGGTTTTTACACCCGGTGCCAGCAGGCTGCGGTAAGCATCCAGATTGCTGCGCAATGCTTGCAGGTCTATGGTCATCACCGTTTGGTGTACCTTCTGCTCCAGCAGCATGCCTATCTTTTCAAAGGTGAATGCACGGGCTCCCTTCAGCAGTATGGCCTCCTTGTCGAATGTGAGCAGATGGAAGTTTTTCAAAAAATGCTCGGTAGACTTAAAGAAAATACTACGCACCTTGCGGTTCTTGCGGAAGGCAGCCTTATTCTTGTACAAAGCCGGACCTATGCCTATAAACCGTTGTATGTTGCGGCGGCTGATGAGGCCCGCCACTTCGTCGTACAAGTCCATATCGCGCCGGCTGGGCTGCATTATGTCCGACATGATGACGGTGTGCATGCCGTGCTGCTTTTGTTGCCCCAGATAGTTGAGGGCCATTTGCAGCGAGGTAAGATCTGAATTGTAGGTATCGTTGATGATGGTGCAATCGTTGATGCCTTGCCGCATTTCCATGCGCATAGATACTGGTTGCAGGGTAGCCATACGCGCCGTTATGTGGTCTTGCGGCACACCCAGCACCAGCAGGGCACACCACACGGTTATTGCATTTTCGGCCGATACCTCGTCGGCTAACGGGATAGTGATAGTGCGCTCCGTACCTTCATACAAGCCGGTAATGGTTGTATGTCCGCCTGTTACTTCGGTATGGGTTATTTGCAGGTTGGCAGCTTGTTTTCGCGACCATGTTATCAGTTGCAGGCCATCATCGCCATCGGGGCGGCGCACCATATTCATAAACTGCACAATGCACTCGTGCAGAGGGGCATGGTCGCGGCAGTATATCAGTTGTTTGGCATGGCGGAACAATACCAGCTTTTCATTTATCTTCTGCCGGGTATTCAGGAATCCTTCGCTGTGTGCCTCGCCTATATTGGTAAAAATACCCAAATCGGGCTGTATGATGCGTTCCAGCTTTTCCATTTCGCCCGGTTGCGAGATACCTGCTTCAAAAACTGCTATCTGGTGCCGCTCCTCCATTTTCCATACCGATAGCGGTACACCCGTTTGCGAGTTGTAGCTGCCGGGGCTTTTTATCACCTGCCGGTCTTCGCTCAGTAGGGCACTCAGCCATTCTTTTACAATGGTTTTGCCGTTGCTACCCGTTATGCCCACTACAGGCACATGGTATTGTTTGCGGTGGGCAGTAGCTATTTGCTGTAGTGCTGCCAGTGTTTCTTTTACCAATATGATGTTGCTACCGGGCAGGGCAGCTACATCTACCGGTTGGCATACCAAAAAGTTGCGTACACCCTTTTGCCACGCATCACTCACAAAATCGTGGCCGTTGCGCAGATGAGTTTTTAGGGCAACAAACAAAGTGTGGGTTGGTTGCTCGGTATTTCGGCTGTCTGTGGTCAGTTCTGCAACAGGGGCATCAGGGTTGGTTTCCATCAGCCATTCGCCATTACTCCATTTCCTCAACTGTTCTATCGGGTGCATACTTTGCAAAATTAAGTAGGGGCAGGTGGTTGGCTTGCTTTGGTACTAAAATGTGGAAAAGTTCTTGCCCATACAGCAGGGCAGGTGTTTTTTTTGCGCTTGCAGGGTATGGGTCAGTGCAAGTATTTTGTATATCTTATGTCGTTTTGCAAAGGCCTTGTTGCAATGCATTGGTTGTAGGGTTGTGTTATTGGTTTGTTTTTTTGCAATGTGGGAATAAGGTGTTTTTAGTGCACGGCTTTCCATATTGCAACAGCTATTGTATGTGGCTATGCAGATGTAGGTGTAAAAAATAAAATTGTAAGTATTTGACTGTTAATGTTTATGTGAATAGAAAAAATATTTAGGAACAGTGCCTGGCCGAAGGTGTCTCAAAGTGCCTGTTGTGACCAGGAGTTGGTTATAGCTACTGCATATGGGTATAATCCACAATGTTATGCCCCACAACATACAGTACCAGAAGGCGCAAAACGGTAGAAATATCCCTGGAATGAAAAAATATATTTTTACTTTTCAAAATTGCCCAACCAAAATAAATTACGCCATGTCTTGTATAGAAGGAATTCTTGGCTTAATTTGGTGGTCATTTATATTTATACCGATTTATAAACGCTTATATAAGATGAAGAAATTATTACTTGGAGTAAGTGTAGCGGCGCTGTTACCGGGCGGTTTGTTTGCACAGGATATACACTTTACTCAGTATTTCACATCGCCGCTTACATTGAATCCTGCTATGACTGGCCTTGTGGCAGACGATTTGCGTTTTTCTGGTAACTACCGTACCCAGTGGGCTTCGGTATCTCAGAACCCATACACTACAGCATCTGTTTCATTCGATATTGCTACCATGAAGGGCAAACTGCCAGAAGGCGATGCGTTGGGGTTAGGTGTGCTGGGCTTCTTGGATAAAGCGGGCTCGGGCGGGCTTACCAACACTACGGTAGGTGCATCGTTGGCATATCACAAAGCTTTTGGCCGCGATAGAAAGCAACACCTCTCTTTTGGTTTGCAGGGTATGCTGGTGCAAAAGAACATCAACTTTGCAAGACTCACTTTCGAAGATATGTACAATGAAGGTACCGGTACCCTGATGTACAAAACCAACGAGGTGTTCAACAATGTCGACCTCACTTATCCCGATATCAATCTTGGGGTAATGTATTCGGGTCAGGTTGCAGATAACATCACTTTCTATCTGGGCTATTCTCAGTATCACCTTACGCGCCCTGTGGAAACCTTCCTGAACGACAATACCAATAAAATACATGCACGCCACACAGGCTACATTGGTGGTTCATTCGATATGAACCCTAACACAGTGCTGTATGCAAGTGGTATCGTGCAGTCTCAGGCGGGTGCAACCGAGGTAGCCGTAGGTGCTGCGGTAGGTTTTGTACTAAACCCCGAGCATGACGAGGAATATCAGCGCAATACCATCCTTTATTTGGGTGGCTGGTACCGCTACCGCGATGCCGTATCGCCTTATTTAGGTTTGGAATGGTCTAAGATGCGTATAGGCATCAGTTACGATGTCAACGTATCTACCTTTACCCCGGCTACAAAGAGTGCAGGTGGCTACGAGATATCGCTTATTTACTTTGGCCGCATCAACAAGCGCGAGCGCAACCCCAATTACAACTGGTCTTGTCCTAAGTTGTACTAATACAAGCAAAACACATTCCTGATATTGACGAACGGGCTTCCATCGAAGTCCGTTCGTTTTTTTGGTTGTTACGGTAGTGCTGTCAGGTACTTGCCCTTGCTTACCCATGGGCTACCGGTTGCAAAGAAACGGTAGGGTAGCAAAGCGTCGGCCCCGGCATAGGCTACGCCAATACGGGGTGTTGCCGTAAGATGGGATATGGCCATATCTTGGTCTTCTATGCGTATGTCTGGCCCGGCAAGACTAAAGCCCGTATGCATTTTGTTGATGCCCAAGGCTACACTAAGTGCCCCCGGCCCCGAAGTGAGTTGTGGTGTTACCTTATTGCAGCCACGCCGTTGCAGCATAGCATCTATACCCTCCAGTGGTGCTACCGCACGTATCAATACCGCATGGGGTATGTCTTGTACATTAGTCACTACATTAAACAGGTGATGAATACCGTAGCACAGGTACACATAGGCTACACCGCCCGGTGCATACATCACTTCGGTACGGGCAGTTCTTCGCCCACGCCACGCGTGCGATGCCCTGTCTGTAACACCCGCATAGGCTTCGGTCTCGGTTATCATCGCTGTGGTCGTTTGCCCGTCTATGTGGGTTACTATAACCTTGCCCACCAGCTCGCGCGCTATGCCCAATACATCGGGGCGTTGGTAGAAGTCGGCGGTAAGCACCATGGAGCAAATGTACAGGGTCTTCGTTACCTTCACCCCTTCAATATATACTTACATGAGTAAAACAGTTGCAGGTACACTATACATGATACCCCTACCCATAGCCGATGGGGCACTGCATACACTGCCGGCACAGGTAGCTACTGTAACGGCTGGTATTAGGCACTATTTTGCCGAGAATGTGCGCACCGCCCGCCGCTTTCTGCGTGCGCTGCACCCTGCATTGGTGCTGGAAGAGGTACAGTTTTCGGAGATTGACAAACATTCTGGTGCCGATATGACCCTGTTGCGCCGCTGGCTGGCAGAGGGGCAAAGCATAGGGGTAATGAGCGAGGCTGGTTGTCCCGGCATTGCCGACCCCGGTAGCGTGCTGGCAGCAGCAGCCCATACTGCGGGTGCGCGGGTAGTGCCGGTAGCCGGCCCCAGTGCACTGCTGCTGGCTATGATGGCTTCGGGCCTCAACGGACAGTGCTTTGCGTTTGGGGGCTACCTACCCGTAAAGGAACCTGCAAGGGGCAAGGCCATACGCGAGGCCGAAGCTCGCTCTGGCACACTGGGCCAAACACAACTGTTTATAGAGACCCCCTACCGCAACAACCAAATGCTGCAAGACCTTGTAAAACACTGCCAGCCCGGCACCCGTATATGCATTGCAATGGACGTTACAGGGCCGGCCGAGTATATAAAAACCAATACCGCAGCCTACTGGAAAACCAACCCGCCAGAACTGCCAAAGGCACCGGCAATATTCATGCTGCTGGCGGTGGCCACCAGCAAATAGGCAGGTATATTTACTACTATAAACACAAAGAAAATTATACTATTTTTGCACCTCAATTGTAGAAAAATAAGATGCAATTAGCGATTATAGGCACTGGCTATGTAGGCTTGGTAACAGGCACCTGTTTTGCAGAAACAGGCAACAATGTGGTTTGCATAGACATAGATGCACGCAAAATAGAAAGCCTGAAACAAGGCAAAACCCCCATCTACGAACCCGGACTGGATGTGCTGTTGGAGCGCAACATAAAGGAAAAACGCTTGCAATTTACCACCTCGCTCGAGGAAGGAATTGCAGATGCCCGCGTTATATTCCTTGCGCTGCCCACACCGCCTGGCAAGGATGGCTCGGCCGATTTGCAGTATGTGTTGGATGTGGCCGAATCGCTGAGTAAAATCATTACTCGCTACACCGTAATAGTGAACAAGAGTACCGTGCCCGTAGGTACCGCCGAAAAGGTGAGTGCCGTACTGGCCCGTAGGCTCGACAAGTCGCTGTACGATGTGGTGTCTAACCCCGAGTTTCTGCGCGAGGGCGTAGCGGTAGACGACTTCCTGAAGCCCGACCGCGTGGTTATTGGTACCTCGTCAGACGCTGCACGCAAGGTGATGGACGAATTGTACCAGCCATTTGTGCGTCAAGGCAACCCCATCTACTTCATGGACGAACGCTCCAGTGAAATGACCAAGTATGCGGCCAACTCTTATCTGGCTATGCGTATCTCGTTCATGAACGAAATGGCCAACCTGTGCGAGAAAGCAGGGGCCAATGTAGACTGGGTACGTATAGGTATGGGTGCCGATAGCCGCATAGGCAAGCGTTTCCTCTTCCCCGGTATTGGGTATGGTGGTAGCTGTTTCCCCAAAGATGTAAAGGCACTGGCCCACACCGCACTGGAAATGGACTACGACTTCAAAATCGTAAATATGGTAATGAAGGTAAACGACCTTCAGAAGCGCATATTGGGTGCCAAGGTGAAAAACTACTTTGGTAACGATTTGGCAGGGTTTACGTTTGCTATATGGGGGTTGTCCTTCAAGCCCGAAACCGACGACATACGTGATGCACCATCTATAGAGCTGATACACGAGCTCACTGCCGCCGGGGCAAAATTGCGTGTGTTCGACCCTGAAGGCATGAACAATGTGCGCCAGATGATGGGCGACAAGGTATACTACGCCAACGACCAGTACGATGCACTGGAAGGTGCCAGCGCGCTGATAATAGTGACTGAATGGAGCGAGTTCCGCAATCCCGATTTCGACCGCATCAGCAACCTGCTGGTACACCCGGCCGTTTTTGATGGCCGTAACGTGTACTCGGTAGAGAAAATGCAGACACTGGGCTTCTACTACGAGAGCATAGGCAGGCAGGTGGTACACCCACATGTGCGCGAAACGCTGGCCGCACCGCAGGGAGGCTCGCCCATCCGCGAAAGGGGTAATCTGGATTAAGAAATAACACCAGCCCGTGCAATGCACGGGCTGTTTACAAAATAATAGGGGGCGGCGCATGTACGGCGGCTGGCTTCCTCCAAAAACTAACACGGTAATGGCAAAACGAATATTAATAGCCGGTGCTGCCGGTTTCCTCGGTTCGCACCTGTGCGACCGCTTTCTGGCCGAAGGTTACGAGGTAGTGGGTATGGACAACCTGCTCACGGGCAACATCCGGAATATAGAACACCTGTTTCCGGTAAAGGAATTTCAGTTCTACCATCACGATGTGACTAAGTTTGTACACGTGCCGGGCCCTATAGACTACATTCTGCACTTTGCATCGCCGGCAAGCCCCATAGACTACCTGAAGATGCCGATACAGACATTGAAGGTAGGTGCGCTGGGTACCCACAACCTGCTGGGGCTGGCACGGGCCAAGAATGCACGTATACTGGTGGCATCTACATCGGAAGTATATGGCGACCCGCTGGTACACCCACAGACCGAGGAATACTGGGGTAATGTGAACCCCGTGGGGCCCCGTGGTGTGTACGATGAAGCCAAACGCTTCATGGAGAGCATTACAATGGCCTACCATACGTTTCACCATCTGGAGACGCGTATCATACGCATCTTCAACACCTATGGCCCGCGTATGCGCCTCGATGATGGCCGTGCGCTGCCTACATTCATGAGTCAGGCCCTGCGTGGCGAAGACATTACCGTATTTGGCGATGGCTCACAGACGCGCTCGTTCTGCTATGTAGATGATTTGGTAGAGGGCATTTACCGCCTGCTGCTGAGCGACTATGCCCGCCCGGTAAACATTGGTAACCCGGCCGAGATAACCCTGCAACAGTTTGCCGAAGAGGTACTTACATTAACTGGTTCTGATTCAAAGATCATTTACCAGCCACTTCCTCAGGACGACCCCAAACAACGCCAGCCCAATATTACCAAGGCGCGCGAGATACTGGGATGGGAGCCAAAGGTAGACCGTCATGAAGGACTGAAGCGCACATTGGAGTACTTCCGTCAGCACATATAGTCAATATACCCAGTAGAATACTACTGTGTTATAAATAATAACCCGCAGTTACTTAACGTAGTTGCGGGTTATTTCGTCTTTAGGGTAGGGCAACTATGGCAACGATGTAGTTGTCCGGATTGCCTAACTTTAGAACATGAAATACTGGATTAAACTTCTTCCTGCCCTGTTACTACTGTTGCCTGCTTGCGACAAGAAATATAATCTTGATGAAGGTATTTTAGGTGAAAAGGGCGAGTTTGCCTATACCGTGCGCTACGATTCTGTTATTACGGTAACAGAAGACGCAACAGACTACAATTTTGCCTTTTACATAAAAGTACTCAGTGGCAACATTGCCACCAACAATCTTACCTGCTCGCTCGATGGCCTGCCCGCAGGGGCTACCTACAGCCCGTCTTCTATGACGGTAGGCCATATGCTGGGTGGCGTATTCCCCATGAACATTGGCAGTCTGGCAGTGGGCAACTATTACTATAGGCTGAAGATATACAGCGAAAAGTATGGCAACCAGTTCTACAACTCGGTACTGAAAATTGTACCCCGGCCCGACTATGCACCTACTTTGGCAGCCGCCTACGATTCTTCTTTCGACTATTGCAACCTCAGTGGTTTGGCCTTCTACAAGACTGTAGCCACTACCGTGGCCGATACACCATATCTGCTACGCATCAGCAATGCACATGGGCTGGGTAGTGGGGTTGTGGTACGTGCATGGGTGGGTACTGGTATCGTAACCATACCCGCACAACCGGCAGGTAGCAAAACAATATGGGGTAGTGGTACCTATAGCGAAGATGCACGCCCCGGCCACGCAGGCCACTACATAGTAGAAATAAAAGATACCCTTGCTACCATATCCGATACAGATAATTGCACCATGCATTTGCAACGTGGTTTATAATATTCCGCCATTTGTATGGCATTGCTACACATGAAAAACGCCGGGTTTTGCCCGGCGTTTTTGTATTTGTTGAAAGTAGTTAGCTTATCGCACTACAGACAGTTTTTGTGTATATACACGGCCTTCAGCCAGCACATTTACCAGATACATACCCGGTGCCAGATGGCTGATGTCGGTAGTAATGGTTTGGGTGCCTTTTACCAGTGTAACGGCGCGCTGTGCCACGTTGCGGCCGGTAATGTCTGTTACGGTAAGGGTAGCCGCTGTAGCCTGCTCGCTGGCCACCACAGCATGGAAAGAGCTGGCCGCAGGGTTAGGATACACCATCAGGCTGTTAACTGTAGTACCTGTGGTATTGGTTGTAGCCACGGGCCCTGTAGCACCAATGGTATTGAGTGTGCTATTGGTAAATACAGGCGCATTATAGTCCATGTATATAGATGCCCTGTTACGGATTTGTGTACCCGGTGTAAGGCCTGGCAATTGCTCTATGCTGTAGGTAACCATACCATGCGTGCGCACATCCTCGGTAATAGCAGGCTCCATATTGATGTTATTGAACTCGAAGCGGGCCACTTTCTGGCTACCCGAAGGATATACGGTAACCTTGCATGGTGCCGACTGAGTAACAGGGTGCAGTGTGGTCCAGTCCAGATCGCTATCCAGAGTGTCCAGAATTACCACATTCTGCACAGTGCTGTTGGTAGTATTCTGGAAATGTATGGTGTACTCCAGCACCGAGTCGGTAGTGTAGATGATGCCTGCTGCACCCGTACCACGTGGGGTCACTTCTTTGAAGTTGGCTGTTGCAGTAGAGGTAACAGTCGTCTGATAGTTGGCTGCATTGTTGCCTGGGGTGTGGTCATCTGTCCACGATGCAGCTGCGGTATAGTTCCAACCCACTGTATCACGGAAGCCAACAGTACCACCAGTGCTCATATTGGTAGGTACATTGTAGGCAATGGTAAATACCTGCTCGGCACCGGGTACAATGGCTCCGAGGCCGGTAGTAGTATAGTTGCCGCTACCGCCAAATATGCCCGATGGGGTAAACGATACCGGAGCCAGCAACTGACCATCGGGGCGGTAAGAAACACCCGCTGTATCTTCCGATACGGTACCTTCATTAATGATGGCTACACGTTGCAGATAGGTGCTGCCCGGTACTGCGCTGGTAAGCGACGATGTGCTGATGCGCATATTGTGAATAGGGAAGCCTACATTGGCAAAATCTACCGTATTTACACAGCCGATAGCCGCTGTAGCCGTAACCGGAATATTGTTTACCTGACACGCCGCCAATGGATAGTAGGGCATTACAGTTTCGGTAATGGTATAGGTACCCGATGGTACCATAAACGAGTAATGACCATTGGCATCGGTATAGGTGTAGCCAATACCCGTGCAGAACACTTGTGCATGGCGTATGCCCAATTCACCGGCATCGTGTGTACAGTTGCTGTTGGTGTCGTTATATACAGTGCCTTCTATGGTGCAGTAGCAACTGGTATTGGTAGCATCGTAGTGTACGTAGGTGTTTTGTTTGCTGGTGCAGCCGGTAGCATCGGTAACACTTACCGCATAGTTGCCTGCCTTCAGGCCGGTAACAACAGGCCCGGTAGCACCGGTGTTCCAGCCATATGTGTAGGGGGCAGTGCCGCCATATCCTGTTGCTGCTATTGCGCCATCGTTGTTCAGTATGCAGGTAGCATCAGTAATGGTGAGTGCGGCACCTACAGTAGAATACGATTCCAAATCGAAGTGTTTGGTAGTTTTGCAACCCATATTGTCGGTAATGCGCACACTGTAGTGGCCGGCAGGTACACTGCTGATGCTTGCCGATGTGGCACCATTGCTCCACAGATAGTTGTATGGTGCAGCACCGCCATTGGGGCTCACACTCACACTACCGTTAGGCAGCAGGCACAGTGGGCTTTCCGAAGAAAATGTTCCATCTACATTGTTGATGGAAGGCACCGTAACGGCACCTGTCTGCACACAACCAGCCGCATCTGTAATGCGGTAACGGTAGGTGCCCGGTGCCAGTAGGGTAGCCGTAGCACTGGTTTGCATGGGCGATGTGTACCATTGTACTGTATAAGGGGCGGTACCTCCAGCCATCGTTACACTGGCATTACCCGTATTGCTGGTGCAAAGGCTGGGCGAAGATGATGAAGTAACTACTATTGGCGAGCTGGCCGATACCCATATAGCACTGGTGCCGGTGCAACCATTGGCATCGGTAACATTCACCATATAGCTACCGGCAGGTATACCCGTTACCGAGGGGGTAGTAGCCCCGTTGCTCCATACATAGCTATAGGGGGCAGTGCCACCAGTTACCGAAGACGATATAGCACCATCGGCTGCGCTGCAACTTGCTGGTGTAGCCGACAGTGGTATAGATACCGATGTGGTTTGTGACACTGCTACACTATAGGGCGTGTAGGCACTACCCGTAGTGGCTGTAGCCTTGCAGCCCAGCGCATCTACAATCTCTACCTGATACACACCGGCCGACAAGCCCGCTATGGTTGGCGTAGTAGCACCATTATTCCAGCGGTAGGTAATGGGGGCAACAGCGGTAGCCTCTACCGCACTCACGGTGGCCGTACCATCGGTACAGTTGGCGGGTGTGGCAGTTACTGTTGCGGCAAAAGAAGTATAGTTTACCATGGCACCACCATCATTCACATGGCGCGAGCCAAACTTACAGCCGGCAGCATCGGTTACTATAACGCCATAGTCGCCCGAGGGTATTGTGGCAGCGGCCCCAGAGGCCACTACACTACCTGTGCTACGATTGAACCACTGGTAGGTATACGGTGCAGTACCGCCGGAAGCTACCGCATTAACAGTGCCCAATGCAGGGCAGGCGGCATCTATGGCCGACAATGTATAGCTTATAGGGGCTGCACCGGTAAAAGTACCGGTAGCAATATTGACCCCGTCTGATGCCATGATGTGTACCGGGCCACCACTATAGCCGGTAAGGCCATCGGTAGTACCGGTAACGGTGCGGGTGATGCTGGTGCCCATAGTTCCCTCGGTGGTCCATGTTACGGACAGGGGAGGTGTGAGCCCACTGAAATTGGCGGTAAGCACACCATTATTATTGCATGGAGTTACCGGCACACTGAAGGTTACCGTCTGAGCATCGGTACGGAATGCAGTAGCTGCAAGCAACAAAACCGGAAGCAGTTTTTTCATCTTTTTCGATTTCTGATGTAAGAGAAACAGAATGAGCGCATTGCCCTTCATCGGGCAGGCACATTTGCGACATAATACGGGCGTATGATGCCACGGTGTAAATATAATCAAATATCCATCTTTTTACCAGTACCGCCCAAGTATAGGCACACTTGTTAGAGATAGGTTTTCAACAAAGCCAATGAAGCAGAGAATAGAGGGCGTAGCTTTTTTGCATAAAAATCATGCCCAAAACGCCGTTAGCAAACAGATAACAGTTGTTTTTATCTAAAAAATCTCATTTTATCAATGAAGATTAATAATGATAATGCATAAGTGCTTTATTAACTAAATATTCTATTTTGGTTAAAAAAAAGATGAAGCAAAATGTTCGCAGTTATATAAATGAACGTAATTTTAACTCTTAGTAAATTGATGTAATTGCATTGGTGATATTCAATTTGCTACAATCTCTTACATCCTTTCGGATAATATACCCACAGTACCTCTTTATTGCTCATGAAAATGAATTTTCTCCGTTGAAATCGGTTTTTGCTGGTTGAGAGTGGGTATTCCGGGTTACAAACAGCAAAAATTGATATCAGTGAATTCAGATAACGACAAGTATTCTATAACCAATAATAAATTAGTGTATGAGGCGAATTCAACTATTGTTATTAACTCTGTTGAGTTGTTTTGCGGTGAGTGGGCAAACTATAACAGCAATAAGTCCTACAGGCGACGGTGGGTTTGAAACAGGTACTACTTTTGCTGCCAATGGCTGGACGGTAGTAACAGCTACAGGCGTAAACCAATGGTATGTGGGTTCGGTGCCGGGTACTTTTGCTGGTTCGCGTTGTGCCTATATATCCAACAATGGTGGCACATCCTGGACGTATACGAACTCTTCTTCCGGCCGCACACATCTCTATCGCGATGTTACGATTCCTGCCGGAGCCTCCAACATTGTTTTCTCTATGTACCGCAAAAACAATGGAGAGTCCAGTTGGGATCAGGTGCTGGCTTATTATGGCCCTACGACGGCTACACCTACCAATGCTGAGCCAACCAGTACCGGCACCTCGCTTTCAGGCTTCACCAATCTCTTTATGTCTACATTGGGCGGAACTGCGCCACCCTGGACATTTCATACCTTCACACTTCCCAACACGCTTGCGGGTACTACTTTTCGTATAGTGCTCACGTGGAAGAATGATGCGAGCGGCGGTACCAACCCGCCCGGCGCGTTCGATAATGTGTCGCTTACGTACACTGCTCCACCGCCTACAATTACCTCCAGTACTTCATCAATAGCCTTTGGGGGTACTACTGTAGGTTCTTCGTCTCCGGCTCAGGTATATACAGTTACAGGTTCTTATTTATCACCTGTATCGGGCAGCCTTACAGTTACAGCCCCGGCAGGCTATGAGATATCAAGTAATGGCGTTACCTGGGTAACATCCTACTCTATTGCCTATTCATCGGCAACGGTTCCTGCCACGCCTGTTTATGTTCGTTTCAGTCCTTCTGCAGCTACATCTTATTCGGGCAATGTATCGGTTTCAGGTGGTGCAGCAACCACCAACAACGTTATTGTAAATGGTACGGGCGCATCGGCCTGTTCGGGCACACCCACAGCGGGTACTGCCAGTATTGTACCCGGCTCGGGTTTGGCTACCACACCATTTACATTGTCTTTGGGCGGATACACGGTAGCAGGTGGCCTTACCTATCAGTGGCAATCAGGTCCTTCGGCCACAGGCCCGTGGACAAACATTACAGGTGCCACTACATTGACATATAGTTTCACCGGAATCACAGCAAACACCTACTATCGTTGTAATGTTACCTGTGGTGCATCTACCAGCAGCTCGGCCACAACTATGGCAACCTTCGTTCCTCTTCCCGGTTGCTTGCCTACATCGGCATCTTGGGTTTCGGTAGGAAGTACCAGCTATGGTATCAACACTTTTAACATCACTGGTTTCTCAGGTTCAACCTTGACCGATGTAGGTATGACAGCGGCTACTTCTACATCAACCGGTTACCTCAGTCGTTTAGCAATGACGCCTGTCAATTTGCAACAGGGCGGCACATATCCGGCAAGTACTACCAGGTCATCGACCACCACCTACGAATACCAGACAGTGTGGATAGACTTCAATAACAATGGCTTGTTTGAGAACAGCGAGATGGTAACACCTGTGGCAGGTAGTTCTCCGCTTACTGCTACTCTTGTTTCTCCTTTCAATTTTAATATTACCATTCCTCTCACGGCACCAGCAGGTATGCACCTGATGCGTATACGCGGTATATGGGAAAGTACTGCCACAACAATAGGTTCTGTGCCTGCGCTGGTACACCCCTGCAACCTGAACAACGGCAGCAACCCCAGCTATTGGAGTGGTAACGTGGTAGACTATTATGTGAATATTGTTCCCATGCCACCAACCATTTATGCTACGCCCACTACGCTGGCATTTGCGGCTACAACGGCTGGTACCAACTCTACACCGCTTTCGTTCTCTACCAATGCCATTATGTTGTCGGCTCCGCCAGACAACGTAACCGTGACAGCCCCCGCCAATTTTCAGGTGTCTCCTGATGGCGTAAGCTGGAGCAGTTCATTTACCATTCCGTATACAACCAGTACATTGCCGGCAACAACGGTTTATGTGCGCTTCAACGCGCCCGTAACTACCGGTACCTATACTGGTAATGTGGTATTGAGTGGTGGTGGTGCCACGCCAGTCAACGTTGCAGTTTCTTGTGTAAGTTCTGCTCCCTGTTCCGGTACACCTACAGCCGGCACTGCCGCAGTGTCGCCCACTTCGGCTTCTGGTACAGATGTATTGACATTGTCATTGTCTGGTTATACCGTTTCTGGCGGTATCACCTTCCAGTGGCAATCGGGGGCAAGCGGCACAGGTCCATGGACCAATATAACGGGTGCTACCAATGTCACACACTCTTTCTCAGGCCTGTCGGCAAATACCTACTATCGCTGCAACGTAAGTTGTGGAGCCGCAACTGCTGGGTCCAATACAGTAATGGCTACCTTCCTTCCAGTGCCAGCGTGTATACCCACTGCTGCCTCATGGACATCGGTAGCCAGTAAAACATACGGTATCAATACTTTTAATATTACGGGTTTCTCTGGTTCTAACCTGAATGATGCTGGTATGACTACGCCAACATCGTCTTCAACGGGTTACTTGTCGCGTTTAGGGCTTGCTCCAATCAATCTGCAACAAGGTGGTGTTTACCCTGCCAATACTACGCGGTCTACTACAACCAGCAGGCAGTATCAGTGTGTGTGGATAGACTTTAATAATAATGGTCTTTTTGAGGACTCAGAAGCCGTAACACCAGTTGGTGGTAGCTCGCCGCTGACGGCTGTCATCACTTCACCTTTCAACTTCAATATTACTATACCTCTTACTGCTGCACCAGGTATGCACCTGATGCGCATACGTGGCGTGTGGGAGTCTTCCGCTACAACTATTGGTGTGGTGCCATCTATCATCCACCCTTGTAATATTAATAACGGAGGTAATCCAAGTTACTTTAGTGGCAATGTAGTAGACTATTATGTGAACATTGTACCAATGCCACCTACCCTGTACCGTGCGCCAACGTCTTTGTCGTTTGCCGCTACCACAGCAGGTAGTCCTTCTACGCCATTGACATTTACTACCAATGGCCTTAATCTGACATCGCCTCCCGGCAACGTAACCGTGACTGCACCTGCCAACTTCGAAGTATCGGCAGATGGCTCTACATGGGCAACATCAATCAATTTGCCATATAGCACTTCTACATTGCCACTTACTACTGTATATGTTCGTTTTGTGGCACCGGTAACTACAGGTGCCTACACCGGCAACATAGTAATAAGCGGTGGTGGTGCTACTGCAGTGACTGTAGCGGTAGATTGTATCAGTGCGGCACCTTGTTCCGGTGCGCCTACTCCCGGCACGGCTGCGTTGTCGCCCTCATCTGGTTCTGGCTTAACCACATTCTCATTGAGCTTGTCGGGTTATACAATTGCTGGTGGCATAGGCTTCCAATGGCAGTCTGGCCCCAGCGGCACGGGGCCATGGACCAATATTGCCGGTGCTACCAATGCATCGCATACCTTCTCTGGCCTTACAACCAGTACTTATTACCGGTGCAATGTGTCGTGCGGTGCTACAGCCGTAGGCTCTAATACGGTAATGGCTACATTTATGCAGGTGCCATCATGTACGCCCACTGCGGCTTCATGGTCATCGGTTGCGAATGTAACCTATGGTATCAATACATTTAATGTTACCGGATTCTCTGGTTCTACTTTGGCTGATGCCGGTATGACAGCGGCCACCAATACCGGTACGGGTTATCTGAGTCGTTTGGCCATGACACCACTTGTATTGCAGGAAGGTGGTATTTATCCGGCAAACACTTCAAGATCGTCTACTACCAGTTATCAGTATCAAACTGTTTGGATAGACTTTAATGATAATGGTACATTCGAAAATGCGGAAATGGTAACACCTGTAGCAGGTAGTTCTCCGCTTACCACTACTATTGCTTCTCCTTTCAATTTCAATATCACAATACCTTTCGGATCGAATCCGGGTTTGCACCTGATGCGTATTCGTGGTATTTGGGAGAGTACTGCCACTACAATTGGTTCGGTGCCTACCCTTGTACATCCTTGCAACATCAACAACGGTGCCAACCCAAGTTACTTTAGTGGCAACGTGGTAGACTACTACGTAAATATAGTACCGCTACCTCCTTGCGCAGGTGTGCCAACAACAGGTACGGTAAATGCATCAGCTTCCTCCAATTGTACTACGTTTACTTCTAATTTGTCGTTGTCGTCTGGTGCTACCGGCCAAACATACCAATGGCAAAGCTCGCCCGACAATGCTTCATGGACAAGCCTTGCAGGGGCAACCAATGCATTGTACACAGCTACTGTATCGGCTACCACTTACTATCGTTGTATAGTAACATGTACTTCAAGCGGGTTGTCGGCTACCAGTCCATCGCGATTGTTGTCTATATTGCCATGTATTCTTATGCCGGCAAGCAGTAGTGCTACAGCTACTGTATGTGGGGGCTTGTTCTACGATGACGGCGGGCCCGGCAGTAACTATTCTTGCTGTTCTATTACCGGTACACAAACCTTTTATCCCGGTACTCCCGGCAAAAAGGTACAGTTGGTATTCAATTACTTTTCTAATGAAACCTGCTGCGACTACCTGCGATTCTATAATGGCAGTAGTACGGCTGCACCAGCTATAGGGGCCAGCTATTATTCTAACCCCGGTACTATTACCTCTACTGCGGCCGATGGTTCGCTTACGGTAACATTCTATTCCGATGTATCGGCAGTAGCAGCCGGTTGGGAAGCTGCTATCAACTTGGTAGGTACCGCCAGCAATCCTATTACAACACAGCCAATAGCTACTACCAGTGCATGCCTTTTGGGCGCTGTTTCGCCACTGTCGCTAACGGCAACCGGCAGTACATTTACCTACCAATGGTACAACAATGGTACTACCAATAGCAATACCGGTGGCACCCTTATAGCTGGTGCTACCAACACTACCTACGCACCGTCTACAGCAGCAGTTGCAAACACCTACTACTACTGTGTAGTGCGCGATGTGTGTGGTGTTACTACCGCATCCAACACATCATTGGTAATAGTTAGCCCACCACCACCTGCCATAACCGGCCTCAACAATGTATGCGAAACACGCACCATAGACTTGGCCAATGCTATAACAACAGGTACATGGAGCAGCAGCAACACTACTGTAGCTACCATTACCGGTGCATCTGGTGCGGCCACAGTTACCGGTATTGCACCGGGCAATGCCACCATTTCTTACTTTACCAGCCCGGCATGTTTCGTAACCCGTGCTATAACGGTAAATGCTACACCATTGCCGGTAACCGGCCCAAGCTTCCAGGTATGTGAGGCTGCCAGCACGCCACTTACGCACCCCGATGGTGGTACCGGTACATGGCTGTCAGTGTCGCCATCGGTGGCCACGGTTGATGTAGCTACCGGTGTACTTACCGGTGTAACCAACGGTTATGCAACCATCAGCTACACCAACACCAATGGCTGTGTTATAACCCGCGATGTAACGGTGAACCCCCTGCCTGCTGTAACGGTTACGCCTACTACGGCTACTATATGTTTGGGGCAAAGCAGCACATTTACTACCACTTCGCCAGTGCCTCAGTTGTCCTTACTGTCGCAAGACTTCAACAGTGGTTTAGGCGCATGGTCTGTAACCAATGGCACAGGCAATGCAGCATCGTGGTGGCAAATAACCAGCGCACCGGGTGCAGCTTCATTTGCCGGCGATGGTACACCTTACTTACAAGCTGCGGCTATATCTCATTTGTCGGGCAACACAGTATCTACTATTACTTCGCCATCGTTTTCTACAATGGGTGGTTTTGGTACGGTCAACCTTACATTCAACCAATATCTGTTCTCATTTGCGCCAGATGCCGCTGCATCTGTCGAATACTCAATAGATGGCGGTGCCTCTTGGACAACAATTGCCAATCAGGCACTCAGCATCATTACGGATAATGGTGATGATGGTAACTGGAACGCAGCACAGCCCGAATACTCGGTAGCTATGCCTGCCCCTGCATTGGGCCAGAGCGATGTACGTATCCGTTTTGTATACGATGCATCATCGCTCTACTGGCTTATAGACAACATTGCGGTGAAGGGCGTAATGCCGGCATCTACATTTGCATGGTCTGGCGATGCCGGCCTGTCTTGTGTTGCCTGTGCTACCGCAGTTATCACACCTACTGTGTCTGGTACAGCTGCCTACACGGTGGCTACCACCACCAGTGCAGGTTGTGTAACCAATACACCGGTAAATGTTATAGTGAATCCTGTTCCGGATCCTATCTCGGGTAGCCTTACCGTTTGCGAAAACCTTACTGGTACGCTTACCAGCACCGCAGGTGGCAACTGGACAAGCAGTAATACTGCTAACGCCACTGTTGGTTTGACGACTGGTACTATAACCGGTATTGGTGCAGGTACATCTTTTATTACTTATACATTCCCCACTACAGGTTGTATTGCTACGGCAGTGGCTACTGTGTTGCCTGCACCTGCGGCTATCAGCCCTGCGGCTCCCGGCATTTGTATTGGCAATAATGCTACACTGTCTACTACTGCCACTGGCGGTGTCTGGACAACCGGCGATGCCTCTGTTGCTACCGTAGATGCTTCCGGTACTGTAAGCACTGTAGCGGTGGGTAATACCAATATTACGTACACAATACCTACTGGCTGTGTAGCAGTAAGAAATGTAACCGTGAACCCGCTACCCGCTACCATTACAGGTGCTGTAGCGGTGTGCGAAGGGGCTACAACTACACTGGCCAATGCTGACCCTCTGGGTACATGGTCAGGTTCCAACGATGCAATTGCTACGGTAAATAGCGCAACTGGTGATGTTACTGGTGTACTGGCGGGCAATATGTATGTTACTTATACACTGCCCACTGGCTGCTACACTGTAAGGAACATGCAGGTAGATGCAGCACCATTGGCCACTACTGGTGCGGCCGATGTATGTGAAGGGTTGAGTACTGTACTGGCCAACCCAAGTGCGGGTGGTGTATGGAGCAGCTCTGCATCTGGTATTGCTTCGGTAGATGCATCTGGTATTGTAACAGGCGGTGTTGCTGGTACAGCAACTATCTCTTATACATTCGTATCTACCGGCTGTAGCGCATTGCGCATATTTACGGTAAATGCGCTGCCGGCAGCTATTACCGGTACACAGAAGGTGTGCCGCGATGCTACTATCACATTTGCCAATACCGATGCGTTTGGTACATGGACCAGTGCCGATGCTGCTATTGCCGATGTAAATGGCACAACCGGCGAGATACTGGGTGTTACACCGGGTAATACAAGGATTACCTACACCCTGCCTACAGGCTGTATTGCCACAAGAACTGTTACGGTGAATCCGCGTCCGAATAATATAATTGGTGCCAATGCAGTATGTTATGGTGCTACTACTACCCTTGCCAATACAACACCGCTGGGTACATGGGTAAGCAGCAATACTGCCATGGCTACGGTAAATGCGGGCGGTGTGGTAATGCCGGTGGCCACCAGTGGCGCAGTTACAGTATCGTACGTACTGTCTGCAACTGGTTGTTACAAAACGCACGATGTGGTAATCAATCCGTTGCCGGCAAACATTGGTGGTGCTACCACATTGTGTCTGGGCAATGCAATAACACTTACCAATGCCGATGGTGGTGGTACGTGGGCCAGCAACAACACTGGTGTGTTTGTTATCAACAGTGTGGGTTATGGTGTAGGTATAGGTCAGGGTAGTGCTATAGTTAGTTATACATTGCCTACAGGTTGCCGTCGCACTACCAACATAGTGGTCAATCCGCTGCCATCAGATATTTATGGTAGTGCCGATGTGTGCGAGGGCAGTCAGATTGAATTAGTAAATATGACAGCGGGCGGTAACTGGAGTATAGCAGACCCAACCATTGCTACTATCTCGGGTAGTGGTATGGTTACTGGTGTTGTGGCTGGTTACACAACGGTTACCTATACACTGGGTACTGGTTGTTACCGCCTTGCAGACATCAATGTCAATCCGCTGCCTGGTGTTATAACCGGCGACTTTGAAATATGTGCAGGTACTACAAGCCTTCTGTATACGGCAGACGCTGGTGGTATTTGGGTCAGCAGTCAGCCGTCTATAGCTACTGTCAGTGTGTCTGGCAATGTAGTTGCAGGTATGAATGCCGGCGATGCCATCATCAGTTACATAATGCCTAATGGCTGTTTCCGTACTCAGCCAATGATTGTAGATCCTTTGCCGGGTACAATAACAGGTACGCCATCGGTTTGCGAAGGGCTCACTACACTGCTCAGCAATACTACTTCAGGTGGCATATGGAGCACACAAAATGCTTCTGTAGCTACCATAGATGCCGGCACTGGTATGGCGACGGGTGTACAGGCAGGTGCCGTACAGATTACCTACACTATGCCAACCGGTTGTTACAGAACGCGTAATGTAGTTGTAAATGCTATGCCCGCTTCTATAGGTGGCATCACCTCATCTTGTCCGGGTGGTACACGTGTTCTTACCAACAGTGTACCGGGTGGTGTTTGGAGTTCTTCTACCGCTACCATAGCCAGTATCACATCTGCTGGTATAGTTACCGCCAACTCGGCAGGGGCCACCAATATTACGTACACCCTGCCTGCAGGTTGTCGCACCACAGCATCGTTTGTGGTGAACCCACTTCCGGCGGCTATTACCGGTACGCGAGTACTGTGTAATGGTGCTACCACTACACTGGCTAAT